>CAYWFD010000014.1:7655-10348 GCA_964457885.1 uncultured Gammaproteobacteria bacterium | reverse complement strand
ATAGAATATTGCTGCAGGGATGAGTTTCGGTGTATCGCTCATGAGATGTGCCATATGCGTGCGGTACAGTCTTGGTGCCATTACGATGAGCCATACTGCGTCAATCAGTAGTAGGGGGATGAGTGTTGCAATATAGGCGCTAATAAAATTTATCCTAGTAATACAAAATTTTTATATCTTAGTTAGATTGTGTTTTTTATAGTGTGTTATAAGGAACCATCCAGCCCATATGATAAACGGGATACTAAGCATTTGTCCTGTGGTTAGGAAAAAGTCAGGAATATTGTGTGGTTCTTTGCTAAATTCCAGGAGAAATCGAGTTGAAAAATACGTCAATATGAAAAAATAAAAGGTATAGAGCTGGGATTTTTTCGGTTGAATTTTTTTGTATACGAACCAGATAATTCCAAAGATAATAAAACACACGCTTGCTTCATAGAGTTGCTGAGGGTGTCGGATAACTATTTCAGAATCAACACGAGCGAAATATACTCCCCATGGAACATTGGTGATTTTTCCTATAATCTCTGAATTGAAATAATTTCCGATACGGATACAGCCGGCAAGAAAAGGAATCGGTACGACCATGAGGTCGAGGTAATTTTGAAGGTCGATTTTTTTCATTTTCTGATAGATCCATGCAGTGAGAAGGAGTCCGATTGTGAGGCCATGGCTTGAGAGTCCGCCGTGGTTGATCATGATAATTTCCTTTGGGTTAGTGAGGAAATAGGGAAGATTGTAGAACAAAATATGTCCGAGACGTGCGCCAATAAGACCTCCGATGATCAACCAAACGGAAAAATCGTAGAGCGTATTTAATTTTTCCTTGTCTGATTTATTGAGTATGTAATAGACTGCTAGGCAGGCAAAAACTCCAATACCAAGCATAACGCCGTACCAACGGATAGTGAAAGGTCCGATCGTTGCGAGAATAGGGTCGAGGTTATTACTCATAGATTACTCAGGGCTCATTGATTATTTTTTAATTCTCACTATATTTGTCAAAATAAAGAGAGTCGTGCCTACGAGGATAATGGTAGCTCCGGATGGGAGATCAAGGTAGTAGGAAAGGATAAGGCCAGTAAGTGTGGTTGTGAGCGCTATCACTGTAGCGATTTTTTGGAATGCGCCAAATGAGGGGGCAATTAATTTTGCGGTCGCACTTGGAGTAATAAGGAGCGCTGAAACGAGAATGATTCCGACGAGCTTCACACTCACGATAATCGCTAAAGCTGAGATAATATAGAGTGCTAGGTCGTATCGTGCGGGGGAGATGCCGGACAGGTATGCCCCGTCTTTATCAAAGGTGATGAAGGTGAATTCACGGTTCCATATTCCAAGCATGGCCAGGGTTCCGGCTCCTACAAGTACGATACTATAGAGGTCACTCGTATTGATTGCGAGGATACTCCCAAAGAGATAGCTTACGAGTTCTGGCTGGTACCCTTCATGGAAGTTCATGAGAATGATTCCGATCGCGAGCGAGGTCGTAAAGATGATTCCGATCGCCATGTCCTGGCTAATATTTGTTTTTTGCTCAATTATAAATAATATGATTGCGAGTATTACACCAAATACAAGCGCAGTCGGCAGGGGAGCGAATCCTACCAGAATGGCAAGTGCGATTCCTCCGAGAGAGGCATGTGCGATGCCGTCACCGATAAAGCTCATCTTCCGGGACACAATAAAGGTGCCAAGCCAGCCTAAGATAATCGAAATGAATGCTCCTGAAAGGAGCGCCCGCTGCATGAAGGGATAGGCAAGAAAATCAAACATAGTTACTGGTGATGATGGTGATATACCCCGATTTCATTTCCGTATAATTTTTTCAGTACCTCGGGTGTGATCGTCTCTGACGGAATTCCCTGACATATCTTTTCTTTATTCAGACAGATCACTGAATCTGCAAAACGATGCACCATGGCAATATCATGGGAAATGAGGATACACGTAATTCCACGTTCGCGATTGAGTTTCTCGATCATCTGATACAGTGTTTCTTCTCCTTCAGCATCGATCGCGGCTGATGGTTCATCGAGGATTAATATTTCTTTTTCATGGAATATTGCCCGGGCAATCAATGCACGCTGGAATTGTCCACCGGATAGGGTTCCCAGTTTTTGATGTATCTGATTTTGCAGGCCCACTTCAGTAAGAACGTCTTCGATATTTTTGTATCGGTGTCCCTCGCGTCGACATTTGTACACACTTAAGAATTCCTTGACCGTGATCGGCAGTGTCCGGTCGAATTGTAGTTGTTGTGGGACATAGCCGATCTCGGTCCGCATCTCTTCAGGCTTCTTGTTTGCAATGGTGATTTTTCCTTCGGTAGGCGAGATGAGTCCCATGATCGCACGCACGAGTGTGGTTTTTCCTGAGCCATTTGGCCCGAGTAAGGCGGTCAGAGAGCCTTTTTCTATGGTGCACGAAACATGATCAAGTACCACTACCTCTCCATAGCGGTGTGTTACCTCTGAAACCTCAATATATGGTTTTTTGGTTATCTGTTTTTGCATACCGTGCAAAGGCCAGTCAGAATAAATGAGTGTCGGATATTAGAGAATCCGCTGATTTTAGGTATTTCATCATGACGACAATCCACACATTTGGTTTTTTTGCAGTTAGTGCAAATTATGTGATGATGATGGTCTTCCTCGCTTTTTTCGTAGAATTGCTGCCCGTCGATATTGATG
>CAYWFD010000014.1:0-7645 GCA_964457885.1 uncultured Gammaproteobacteria bacterium | reverse complement strand
GGGTTTATGAGATTGAGTTCTTTCAGGGTTTCAAGAGTACGGTAGATCGAAACTTTGTCGAGTTTGGGTAGTTTTTTGGCCATGTTGAGCGCACAAAACAATCCTTCTTGTTTTAGAAGGTACTCAGTCAACACACGTCGTGGGGTTGTGGCTTTGTATCCTCCTTTGACAAGGCCCTCAAGGAGCCAGTTTTGTATTCGTACCATAGTAGGCTGAGTATAGCCTACTTTTTGGAATATTGCAATCGATTATCCACAGCAATTTGCTTGCAATTGAAAATGGTTTGCATTACACTATGATCTGTACAACTTACAATAGATCCCCGTTATTTTGTATTTTTTAATTTAATTGATTATGCATTATTTTCGCACGTTGTTTCTTTCTTTCACTATCCTTATCCTCGTGGGTGCAGGGTGCAGTAAGATTTCCGTATCATCTGACAAGCCAAAAGTTGCTGCAACGATATTTCCAATTTATGACCTGGTGCGTGTGGTGGGTGGGGAAGATATCGATACGGTCCTTATTCTTCCGTCTGGAGCGAGTCCACATACGTATGAGCCGACCCCATCGATCATTAAAGACTTGCAGGGGGCGTCGATTATTTTTGAGATCGGTCACGGACTTGATTCCTGGACCTCCTCGATCAGTTCTGCGGTTCCAGGTGTAGCCCTTGTCTCACTTGATCAAAATATTTCGCTTCGGGCATCTACTGAGTCACACGAACACGAAGATCACGAGGATGAAGAGGAATCGTACGAGGAACACAATCATGGTTCGGTCGATCCACATTATTGGATGGATCCGGCGAATGCATATCTCATGGTCGATACCATTGTTGGGGAGTTGTCGCGACTTGATCCGGCACATAGCGAGAATTTTATTGAACGTGCGGATATGTTCAAGCGTGAGCTTGCGTTGAAAGATAGGGAATGGAAAATAATGATGGCACAAGTTTCAAACAAGCAGTTGGTAACATTTCATGATGCGTTTATGTATTTTGCAGATCATTTTGGATTGGAGATTGTCGCGACTTTTGAGCCGTTTCCGGGGAAGGAGCCGACACCGCAATATTTGGTATATCTGAAAGAAGAGATAGATGAACACCAGGTGAAAACCTTGTATGTGGAGCCACAGTTCTCTGTGGCCTCGCTTGAGGCCTTTGCTCGAGACAACGGGCTCCTGATTGCTGTACTAGACCCTGAGGGGTCTAAGGATCGAACGAGTTATCTTGAAATGATTGATTACAATGTCCGTACGATCACAGAGAAACAGAAATAATAGTAGAGCCGCATTGCAATGCGGCTCTACTATTATTATCCACAATTGCAGGGGACTTGCAAAGTTCAAACAGTGTGGTATATTGTAACCCGCTTTGCTCACTTTAACCTATTATCTGTATGTCAGATTTTCATTACGATTCTGTAAAAGACGCTATCCTTAATCATGTTCGTGAAACATTTGAAGAGATTGAGGACGGACTTGCGCGATCGCATGAAGAGAAATATGCACTTCTTGAAGATGCGCTTGAAAATGCGTCTGACGTTGCTGAACTCAAAGTTGCATTTGAGCAATGGTTTGCAGATCATGCTGAAGATCTTGAGCTTGAATACGAAATTGATGAGATGTGGGCACATGCAGTGGCACGAGTCGAGGAACAGGAATAATTTATTTTGTCGAAAACTGTAAAAAATGGTAGTATATAGGTACTATCATTTTTTTATGCTTGATTTGTTAAAGATAACTGAGATTTTGGAGGATGAAGCTGAGTCACTTCTCAATTTTTCCACCCCAAAAATTTCAAAAGAGATGCTTCATCTCCCATCGCGTAGATTTTTTTCTAAAATTTTATCCATTTCCGATCGTTCCGGCAAAGTAATTGCTAATTTGAATATACTTAAGAATTCGGGACGGCTCAAACGGACAGGATACTTGTCTATTTTGCCTGTGGATCAGGGAATAGAGCATACGGCTGGAGCTCGTTTTGCCACCAATCCGGCTTATTTTGATCCGGAAAATATTGTAACACTTGCGATTGAAGGTGGGTGCAATGCAGTGGCATCATCCTATGGCACGCTTGCTCTTCTCAGTAAGAAATATGCTGAGCGTATTCCATTTATTGTAAAACTTAATCATAATGATTTATTTCGTTTTCCGAATGATTATGATCAGACCATGTTTACGAATGTTAAAAAAGCATATGACATGGGTGCTCGCGGAGTTGGTGCGACGATTTATTTTGGTTCACCAGAATCAAAGCGCCAGATCACTGAAGTTTCTGAGGCATTTGCATTGGCACATGAAAAAGGGATGTTCACGGTGCTTTGGTGCTATGTCCGCAATCCAGAGTTTAAGGTCGGAAAAGCGGATTATCAGGAATCTGCGGATTTTACCGGACAGGCGAATTATCTCGGGGCGACGATTGGAGCTGATATCGTAAAACAAAAATTACCAACCTTGAATGGAGGGTATCTTGCCCTCAATAAGGGGAAACATTCATTTGGGAAGTATTCCGAACGAATGTATACTGAACTCTCGAGTGACCATCCAATTGATCTGTGCCGCTATCAAGTCTTGAATAGCTTTGCAGGGAGAATTGGGCTCATCAGTTCTGGCGGAGAAAGCAAGGGTAAATCTGATCTTCGTGATGCGGTCAGAGCAGCGGTTATCAATAAGCGCGCAGGCGGTATGGGGCTGATTCTTGGGCGTAAGGCCTTTGAAAAGCCGATGAACGAGGGGGTTGAAATATTGCATGCGGTCCAGGATGTATATCGATGTAAAGAAGTGACCGTTGCGTAATTTTTCGTTTTCTATTATTTATCAAAAAACGGCTTAACCTAGCTGTTTTTTGATAAAATCATGGCCTATGATAGTATGTGTATACGTATCATAGACATAGTTTTATATGTTTGTTATTGATTTTGATGATACTTTATTTCATACGCAGGGCTTCAAAGAATGCCGCACACATTCTCTCGCATTCGCAGGTGTTTCTTTGAAAGATATACATGAGACGTATCGGGAGGCATACCAACATAACGGGCTCGCCTCCTACTCTAATCATACGCATGCTGATTTTTTGTCGTTGCGTGGATATGAGCGTGATCGTATGCTCGAAGTATTGGACGGGACGACCGGAGATAGATTGCAGGATTTTCTGTTTCCTGATACGGTTGATTTTATCGACTCTTTGAAGTCAGTGGGGGAGCCACTCGTGCTTCTCAGTCTTGGAGATCCTGCTATGCAAGAATTGAAAGTGAAAGGTAGTGGAATTCATGATTATTTTGACCGAGTATTTATGGTCTCCGACAGCAAGGAACACGTACTTCGAGAATTGATCAGTGTGGGTGAGCGAGAGGAAGATGTATGGTTTATCAATGATAAGGTTGGTGAGACACTACGAATCACTGCGGCATTTCCCCGAATGCGTACCGTGCTCAAGAAGTCAGGTTCGATTGATGAACGTGAGTATGTCGAGAGTAATTTACCGTATTTTAACACGTTGACTGAAATCTATGGCTATATCAACACCTATCAGAAATAAAATCGGAGTGGTCATTCTTGCTGCAGGAGCGGGAAAACGAATGAACAGCACGTTACCCAAGGTGATGCATGAACTAAATCACAAACCACTTGTCGATCACGTGGTTCAGCATGTAGAAGGTCTCCAGCTTTCTCATAAGCCCGTAATTGTGGTTTCAAAACAGCACACGCTGGTACAAGACCATCTCGGGAATCGTGCGGAGTATGTAGTACAGGAAGAACAGCTGGGTACCGGACATGCGGTCTCCGTGGCAGAGACCTTGCTTGCGGGAGTGGTAGACCATGTTGTGGTTTTGTATGGAGATATGCCGTTTGTATCGACCACATCAATTGAACGGTTGATTACCCGACATGCCGAACGTGATAATGCGATTACTCTCATGACATTCATGGTTCCTCATTTCAAGGGTGTGTATCAGCCATTTTATAATTTTGGCAGAATAGTACGCGAGAGCGTGAGTGGACATATTGCACGGATTGTCGAACGGAAAGATGCAACCGAGGCCGAACTTTCGATTTTGGAATTGAATCCATCATTTTTTTGTTTTAATGCTTCATGGCTGTGGGAGAGCCTGAAGCGGCTTGAAAATCATAATTCGCAACATGAATATTATCTCACCGATCTGGTCTCGCGTGCGATTTCCGAAGGAAGAAAAATTTCTTCAGTTTCGATTGAGCCTAAAGAGGCGATCGGGATCAATACTGCGGAGGATTTGGAAATTGCAAAACATATTACATAATTTTTTTGGTGTATGTGTGGCATTATTGGCTATATCGGGAAAAAAGAGGCAATGCCGGTTTTGGTGCATGGTCTTCGGCGACTTGAATATCGTGGATATGATTCGGCCGGCATCACCGTCCTTCAAGTTCGGAGCCAAGAGCAAGAAAGCCAAGAGGAAAATACAGATATAGGTACAGAGATTGTTCGGGTGCGATCGGTCGGGAAGATCGATAAACTCGCAGAAAAACTGAAGGGCCAGGAGGTTCTGGGAACAGTCGGAATCGCACATACGCGATGGGCGACCCATGGAGGTGTCACTGAAGCAAATGCGCATCCGCATGTTTCTTTGGATGGGCATCTCGCTATTTGTCATAATGGAATTATCGAGAATTATCGTGAATTGAAAACTGAGCTTGAGAAAACCGGAGTTTTTTTTACGTCTGAAACCGATACTGAGGTATTGGCGCATCTCATTGGTTCAGTATATGCAGGTGATTTACTCCGTGCGGTTGAGGAGGCACTTGCGCGGGTGCGGGGGACATACGGATTGGTCGCGGTACATGCGGATCATCCGGATTTGATTGTTGCTGCTCGCATGGGAAGTCCTCTCGTTATTGGTATTGGCGACCATGAACATTTTATCGCGAGCGACGCAACACCACTCCTCCCGTATACGACTGAAATGGTATTTCTTGATGACGGTGAAGTGGCAGCAATCAGGCGTGATTCGTTTGAGATATTTTCCCGTATGCATATGCCGGTCGACAAAGCTGTAACGACGGTCGAATGGAGCGAAGAGGAAGCGCAAACACAGGGTTTTCCTCATTTCATGATTAAGGAAATTTTTGACCAACCAACGGTTTTTGAAGATGCAATACGTGGGCGCTACGATCTTCTCGAGGGCACTGCACGATTGGGTGGCCTCAATATGACTGAAAAGGAGATGCGAAGCATCAAACGTATTATTTTGATTGCCTGCGGAACTGCATCCTATGCGGCGCAGGCAACAAAATATACATTTGAACGTTTGGCTGGAATCCCTACCGAAGTAGATGTGGCAAGTGAATTTCGGTATCGCGATCCAATTATTGATTCAGAAACCTTGGTGTTTGGCATTTCACAGTCCGGAGAAACTGCAGACACACTTGCAGCGCTTCGTGAGGCGAAGCGGAAGGGAGCGTATGTGCGAGGTATTGTCAATGTCGTCGGTTCAACGATCGCGCGGGAAACAGAGGGTGGTACGTATATTCACGCAGGACCTGAGTTGGCAGTAGCTTCGACCAAGGCGTATACCAACATGGTCGCGATTTTGACACTCTATGCGCTCCAGTTCGGACGTCTAAAACGAGTGACGCCTGCGACTGGACAGCGACTCCTTACAGCATTACTTGAGATTCCCCGGAAAATGCGTGAGGTGCTGGAACAGCGAGATTATATTTCGAAGATCGCGAAATCCTACAAAGATTATAAAAATATGTATTTTTTGGGACGGGGCATCAATTATCCGATCGCGCTTGAGGGTTCGCTTAAACTCAAAGAAATCGCGTATATTCATAGTGAAGGATACCAGGGTGGGGAAATGAAACACGGGCCCATTGCACTTCTTTCGAAAGATTTTCCTGTCGTCGCAATCATGACCAAAGATCAACTCTATGAGAAGATGCGGAGTAATGTGGAGGAAGCTCGGGCACGTGGTGCACGAATACTTCTTATTGCTACCGAGGGTGATGAATCAGCTGGTCAATTGGCGGATGATATCATCTATGTTCCTGAAACTATGGAATTGCTCCAGCCCCTGATCAATACAATTCCATTGCAATTGTTTGCGTATGAGATTGCGGTAGCACTCGGACGAGATGTGGATCGGCCGAGGAATTTGGCAAAGAGTGTGACGGTGGAATAGTGGTGTATTGAAGAAACGCTCTGCAGGTCGTCTGTACGGATAAATTTATATGTATAAAGCAGTGATATTTGATTTTGAAGGTACGTTGGTGCATGGTGATCAATTTTTTTCTGATGCAACGGTATTGGTTCCTAAGTTGAAAGCGTCGGGGATGAAATTGGGGATTGCTTCGAACACTTCAGTCCATTCAATCAGTCGGCGGCTCGCAAAAAATAATATGCAGCAGTATTTTGATACTATTGTTGGGATTGATACTGTCGACTTTGTCGGAAAACCGGCGCCTAATGTCTTTGTAACGGCTCTTGAAAATTTGGGAGTTGAGCCGCATGAGTGTCTGGTGATCGAGGATTCACTGTCAGGGGTCAATGGGGCGGTTGCTGCAGGTATGGGGGTAATCTTGGTGAGAGGGGTACGAAGTTCCCACGCTTTGCTTGAATGCGAAAATTTGAGATCAAAAGAATTTGAGGATATTTTGTTTGGATAGTATATGGATCATAAGAAAAAAATAGTTATTCTCGGTGGGGGTAATGGCGGATCAATCTCTATTCGTGCAATGAAACCTTATCTTGAGCATTATGCACTTTCTGCAGTTATTGCTGTAAGCGATTCTGGTAGTTCTTCAGGAAAGTTGCGTCAGGAACTTGGTGTATTGCCCCCGGGAGATATTTTACGTGCGATTTTGGCCATGAGCACATATGATTACGGATTACTCAAGCGTATTTTTTATGATACGCGATATGCTGAGAAAGGTAAGCTACAGGGATTTGGAATCGGACATTTATTTTTAGGTCTTGTAGAAAAATACAATGGGGGAGTTGTTGATGCGATTCGAGCACTTGCACAAGCGGTTGATGTGGTTGGTCCGGTATTTCCAGCTACACTTAATCTCACTGATTTATGTGTTGAACTGGATAATGGGAATGTGGTAAAAGGAGAACATGAAATTGACCGACCACACTGGGATCGAAATGTGAGAATTACTAAAGCATGGCTTGACCCAGTCGTTGATATATATACGAATGCTGATAAAGCAATTCGAGAAGCTGATTATATTATTATTGGGCCTGGAAGTTGTTATACGAGTATTATCGCCACATTGCTTCCTCATGGAATGGCTGCGGCAATTCGTGATTCACGGGCAAAACTTATCTTTGTTGCAGGGAACACGATTGAAAGCGATGGTGAGACTGGACCTTGTTCTACGAGTGAATTGGTTACTACGATCCAGAAGTATCTACCCCGTCCGCTTGATGTGGTAATTTCTAATACTTCAATTCTTAATTTTGAACAAGAAATAATTTATCGACAAAAAAAATGGGAAAAAATTACCATTGATCATGATATGATAGATGTTCCGGTAGTTGCGGCACCATTTGAATTTCTTGAAACAGGTCTTGATCCTGAAAAATTAGGAGCCTTAATTCATGAATATATTTCCAATACTTAAATTGTATGGCAGAACACAAACTTACCTATTCGGA
>CAYWFD010000013.1:0-16220 GCA_964457885.1 uncultured Gammaproteobacteria bacterium | reverse complement strand
ATGAAGGATAAGAAGGCCGTACAAAAGAGAATTTCACAGCCGAGCAGTCAGGCTCATTTACCTATTGCTGAAATCAAAGATGGTGTTGTGGTATTGAAAGACGGCACCATGCGTCGGGTCTTGCTCACCTCAAGCATCAATTTTGCTCTCAAATCCGAAGATGAACAGAACGCGATTATTTCCGCATACGTGGGTTTCCTTAATTCGCTTGATTTTCCTATCCAGATCGTCGTGCAATCGCGTAGGCTTCAGATCAAGCCATATCTCGATACGTTATCTAAGATTGAGCGGGAACAGCCGAATGAATTACTTCGCGTACAGATTGCTGACTACCGATTGTTTATTGAAGAACTTGTTGATATCGGTAAGATCATGACCAAGCGATATTTTGTCGTGGTGCCGTATTCGCCCCTTGATGACCAGAAGAAAGGGTTTTGGTCACGTTTTAAAGAAGTGCTTACACCAGCGTTTACACTCAAACTGAAAGACGAACAGTTTAAGCGACGCCGCGAAGATTTGGATCTGCGGGTGCGACAGATTGAAGGCGGGCTTAGCAGTATGGGACTTGAAGTTGTAGCTCTCGATACCCAGGCCCTGATCGAGCTCTACTATAGTACGTATAATCCCGATATTTCGTATGCTGAACAGCTTGGGGATGTGACACAGCAGCGAGTCGAGGAAAATATGCCGATGTAATACGTTCAGAACCATCTGAATTCTACTAGTTTTTATGCCATTCCAACCTGTCTCCTACGACTCACGAAACAAAAAATTCAAAGGACGCGAAGCGCCGCAAACTAACGAGACTTTAGTTACGCTTGAAGAAGAGCGCGTGTATCGTGAAGGAACGGTAGCATTGCGTGATTTGATTGCACCTTCAGCATTTAATGTCGAATCGAATTTTCTCCAATTGGGCAGTATTTTTTTGCGTACTATTTTCGTGGTTTCATATCCGCGATATATTTCGATCGGCTGGTCGAGCCCGATACTCAATCTGAACCTTACCATGGATGTTTCCATGTTTTTCTACCCGGTTGACGCATCGATTATCTTGAAACAGTTGAAGAAGAAGGTAGGTGCACTCCAGGCACAGATCACTGCGGATACTGAGAAGGGAGCTCCGCGTGACCCCATCCAGGAGACTGCACTTCGTGATATTGAAGGACTTCGTGATGACCTGACCCAGGGTATTGAGCATTTTTTTCAATTTGCTTTTTATGTCACCCTGTATGCATCGACCAAGGAGGAGCTCGAACGCGTCACTGAAGATATCCATAATATCTTTGGCTCAAAATTGATCCACAGTAAGCATGTCTTGTATCAGTCAGAACAGGGCTTCAATTCGACCGTCCCTCTGGGTATGGATGAGCTGGTTATTTCATTCAACATGAATTCAAGTCCGATTGCGGCTTCGTTCCCATTTATTTCAACTGAGCTTACGAGTGATAACGGTATTTTGTATGGCATCAACAAACATAACAACAGTCTGATTTTGTTTGACCGTTTTTCACTCCAGAATGCGAATATGGTTGTCTTTGCGACGTCCGGTGCTGGAAAATCATATGCTGTAAAACTTGAAATTCTTCGCAGTCTCATGATGGGGACTGAAATTATTGTCATTGACCCTGAAATGGAATATATGCATTTGTCGGAAGCGGTCGGTGGCACCTATATCAATATTTCGCTTGCATCAGAAAGTAAAGTTAACCCGTTTGATTTGCCCCGACCAGTGGGGCAGCAGATATCGACTGAGGACATTATTCGAAGCGCGGTTATCACACTCAAGGGACTTCTCCGTATTATGTTCGGTACGGTTACCGCACAGGAAGATTCGATTCTGGACCGTGCGGTTTTGGAAGCATATGCGAAGAAAGATATTACTCCGTTATCAGATTTGTCGAGTATTGAGGCGCCGATCATGCAGGACTTATTGGATGTACTTGAAGGGATGGATGGTGCAGAAACTCTCGCACTCAAACTTCGCAAATATACAGATGGTACATTTTCTGGACTCTTTAACGCACCGACCAACGTTAACATGAATAATCAGTTGGTAATTTTCAGCGTGCGCGATCTCGAGGACGAGCTTCGTCCTATGGCAATCTATACGCTCATCAACTATATCTGGAACATTGTCCGTTCGGAGAAGAAAAAACGATTATTGATTATCGACGAAGCGTGGTGGCTCATGCTACATGAGGACAGTGCGAAATTCATGTATGCGCTCGTGAAACGGTGTCGAAAATATTATCTTGGAGTGACTACTATTACTCAGGACGTTAATGACTTTTTGCGCTCACCCTATGGGCAGGCTATTGTAAATAACTCTGCGATGCAATTATTATTGAGACAGTCCCCATCCGCGGTCGATATGATTCAGAAGACGTTTATGTTGACCGAAGGAGAAAAATATCTTTTGCTTGATAGTGGGGTGGGGCAGGGAATTTTCTTTGCGGGAAATCGCCATGCGGCAATCCAGGTGGTTGCGTCATATACTGAAGATCAATTGGTGACGAGTAACCCGCAGCAACTGCTTGAGATTGAACGTGCGAAAAAAGAATTCAAATCGACACAGTTGGGACAGAAATAGGAAACTGAGAAGATAGAGAATTCAGGCATTTATTTGTAATTCAGATGTATTATGCTTACTTTACGAAAACGTATATTACTCATTGTTGGTGGAATTGTGGTGGTGGCATTTGGAATTCTGCTTTTTGTGGTGTTACGGGATACGGAAGTGACGGAAACGGTTCCGGTGGACACTATCACTACTGAAGTCGAGTTGCCACCGCTTGATACCGTGGAATTCAGACGCCCTAATACAGTGCCTTCGGAAGAAGTGGCCACTCCAGGAAATCCTGATGAGGTATATGCAAAACAGACCGCGCGTATTTTTGTCGAACGTTTTTGGAGTTATTCCAATCAAAATGACAACCAGCACATTGATGATGCACTTGCTCTTTCTGCTCCTAGTATGCACAGCTGGATTATGTCCCAGTCACAAGAACAGGACAGTGCGTACCAGGGGGTTACGACTGAAGTTTTGAGCACCCATATTCTCTCGTACAGTCCTGAGAAGGCAAGTATCGAAGTCGGTGCTAGACAGGCTACCCGTGGAATTGAAAATTCGAATACTGAGACAAAAACTATTACTGCAAAAGTTGATTTGGTAAAATCGGGAACCCAATGGCTGATTGAGGGTATTTGGTTGGAATAAAACTTGGAAGGTAATGTATCCTATTATAATCTATGGAGGGGGTATCATGGTTAGATCGTCTTTTTGAGTATACTTTTCCTTCTTTTTGTATTAGTTGCAACACAGAAGGAAAAATTTTGTGTAATGTTTGCCTTGACACGCTCGAACTTCCGGGCGTGTTTTGTTGTCCGGTGTGTCACCTTGCTACTCAAGACGGTGTATGTTGTCGGACGTGCTGTACGGTGTGTCCGATAGCGCGCCATATGGCGATAATGCCTCTGACCGAGACTGCACTTATTCATCAATTGATTCATCTGTATAAGTACCAGTATCTTGAATCACTTGAACCATCCTTTACTTCACTGGTCACTCGTTTTTTTGGAGCACACGATATTCCTCATTTCGACTATGTCATTCCGGTGCCATTGCATCGGAAACGTTATGTCGAGCGAGGGTTCAATCAGAGCGAGCGGCTAGCCAGAATGGTGAGTGAGGCAACAGGAATTTCATTTTGTGATCCGCTTCTGCGCGTCCGGTATACCGAGAAACAGGCAATGCTTGATAAGGCGTCACGGGAGCAGAATGTGCGCGATGCTTTCACGGTAAATCAAAAACTTCTTCCCTTAGTACACGGAAAGAAGTTTTTGATTGTTGACGATGTCTTTACGACCGGGAGTACGGTATTCGAATGCGCACGGGCATTGATGAAGGCGGGTGGAACTGAAGTTTCTGGTTTTAGTGTCGCGAGAGGGTAATTTCACTTATTCTGTTTCTTCAGTTTTTTTCCTATTCTTTTTTTTCGAAGCTTGAGTGTGGGACGATTCTTTTGCGATTGATTTCCATTGTTTTTTGATTTCTGCCACTGCATGTTCAAGATCTTCGGGGCGTATATGTTTTACTTTTTTGTATTTTTCAGCTACCTGCGTCACGATTTTTTCAAATACCGGCTGTGTAATTTCTTTGGCAGCTTCAAGTTTTTCCACGATTTCTCCCTTCATTTTGATGACCCATCCTTGAAGTTTTTTCCTGTTCTTTTTTCCGTCTGGTCCTACTAGGAAGTATGCGATCGCCGCTGCTGTCATGGCAGCAATTCCGGCACCAATAGCCATTTTTGCTTTAGGGTTACTGGAGTTTTTTTCTTTGTGTGCCATATGAGTATCTATTAAGAATTAACTATATTTCCAGTATACACCGCTTGCAAAATAGCGCAAGAAAATTTTGTCGTGAACATGCAAGACTACTAACATACAATGCTCGGAGAGAGCATTGTATGTTAGTATAAGTGGTGTGCTGCCCATTGTGTGGTTATATCAATGCACATTCCAGTGCTGCCACTGCAGCATCACTGCCGAGGCTTTTTCGAGCAATCGCCTGATCAAGCGTATTGACCGTGATAATACCGAAACCGACCGGCAATCCTTCATCAAGAGAAACACGGAGAATGCCTTCCTGTACCATTTTGCACACGTAGTCGAAGTGCGGGGTTTCTCCGCGGATAATGCAACCGAGTGCAATCAAACAATCGTATCTTTTGGTCCGAGCGAGTTTCTGGAGCGCAATCGGAATTTCCGCTGCTCCGGCGACTTTTACACTTCGGATATTTTTTTCTTCTACCTTGCATTCATATAGTTTGCTCATTGCGCTCTCAAGGAGCGCATCCGTAATTCCTTCATTGAATCGCGCGGTTACAATTCCGACATTAAGTGTGTGTCCATCTAGGGTGACTGAGGGCTTATGTTCTAGTTGCATAGCGGGTCAATTGGTTAAGATATTTTGCAAGCACATCGACTTCAATATTTACCGTATCACCCTTTTTCTTGGTTGACAAGTTGGTGTGTTCCCAGGTGTACGGAATAATTTTGAAAGCGAATGATTTTTTGGTCACTGCGGTTACAGTGAGGCTAATACCATCGATTGCAATTGACCCTTTTTCTGCGATCATAGCAAGATATTTTTTTTCTTTCGGCTGAATCGTGAATATATACGAATTTCCTTCAGATTTGAGTGATGCGATTGTTCCCACCGTATCGACGTGTCCTTGGACAATATGTCCGTCGAGTCGGTCGCTTGCCTTGAGCGACTGTTCGAGATTCACTACACCACCCACTTCGAGAGAGCTAATATTTGCGCGAAGCAGACTCTCGGGCATGTATTCGAAGGTCAGTCCACCGGTGGTTTTTTTGAGTGTAGAGCAAACTCCGTTTATCGTAATACTCGCACCGATCGAGACTTTCCAATTTTTTGGTTTGGTGACCGTTAAAACCATACCGTCCTTATTGAGGTTTTTTTTGATTACTTTTGCGGTTGCAGTGATGATTCCAGTGAACATAGGGAAAAGCCAAAAGTTGTGATTTAGAATAAATCTATATTTTTTTCTACGTATTCCCATACGTATCGTGCCACGTTATTGGGACTTCCTTCGATGGGGTAGTGGTGAAGATTGATGAACGGTACTCCATTACACTCAATAATACCCCATTTTTGCTCGTCAGGGGAACGGGATGGGTCTTCGATGATAAAATCAAATCCGATCATTGGATCCTGTACCACTCGAGCGGCTTTTTCGAGTGTCTCAGCAATACCCGGGTGCGTTATGTCGGTCACTTCAGCGCTGTATCCTCCATAGGAGATTCCAATTTTTTCCAAGAGATCGATCGTTTCACCCGCCTGAAGTATATCAGTTACTGTTCTCCCACTGCGCGCGAGAAATTCTCTGTGCACTTCGGTCAATTTCACGTCGCTAACTTGCGGATTCTTATGCTTATTTTTTATCGCAACCAATTCTTCAATCGTGTGTATCCCGTCTCCCACCACTCGGGGTGGATCACCGCGAAGATTTCCCCTGAATTTTCCGTCGATCATGGTCCCCCGATAGACGCTTCCGACCAGATGTTCTTCCATAACGACCCAGTGGCATAGCTGTTTCGCACGATCAAATGCAGCTTTCAGCTCGGCTTCGTTCGTAATATGTGTGGTCGTGTGGCGTCCGCGCGATCCGATGCGCGGTTTTATGATGACCGGTTTGTCGAGTATGTCGAACATTTTTTTGAGTGGAGGATAATTTGTGAAACTTCCGCCGCGTGCGACCGGTATACCTGCTTTTTGTAATTTTTGTTTGAGTATGAACTTATCATCGAGCCACCAGTCGCTTCCGTTCGGGTTGTGCGAAGGTCTTGGTAGACCGCTGAATTTTATTTTTTTGCCTTTAATCTCAGCTTCAAAAATATCGACCGGATTTCCCAGTACCACAAAACTTTTGAAGGGAATCCCCATACGCTCTGCTTCATCCCAGAGTGCTTTACCTCGAAAGCTCACCGCCTTGCTTTTGTCTGTGTTGACCTTGACTGCTCCGAACCGGTCAAACAGCCAAAACGTCGCCGTGAAGAACCATTGTGTCAGTCTTGAGAGACCTCGTCCGACCGGACCACGTGCCATCGCTGCACCAATCGGGTTCATCATGATAACCATGGATTGCGATATCCAGGAGATGGTGTGATTGGTCGGATTGTTGCCGCAATAGAGGCATTTTTTAGACATAGATACAGGGTGTTAGTGCGATTGTTCTTGAACGTGGAGTAAGATCTGTTTCTTTGCCATACAGGATTTTATAGTATTCCGGCATCATCTCATCTACCGCACTAGCCAGTGTACAGATTTTGGCTAATTCATGCAATCGTTCCTCACTCTCTTCATTTCCGTACATAATGAGGTCCATACTCGACGCGTGTGCCGTACGTTCGCTATTGCGCATGGTTGCAAATACGAATTCTCCACAAAAAAAATCTGTTTTGATGGATTGTAGCTGAGTTAGTTCTTCAGTGTGGCCGGTCTCTTCAAGAAGTTTTACATATGCCGCTTTCATGTAGGTCAAATAGTTTACTTGTGAGAATCCGCCGCCGCAGGTAAGCCCGTAATAAAAACTGAGTATGATAAAGGTGAGTGCCATACTTGGCATCATTTCTTTTTTTTCCAGCGCACGTCTAATATTCTTTTTGGTCAATATGATTTCGTAGGCCCCATCTTCGGTTCTGAGCGTTGTCCCTGTCCGTTTGAGTTTTTTTCTCTCGTGATTGTGAATCGCCCAGAACAGTATTGTTCCACGATTTTCTTTAGAAGAAAATGCTCCTTGGATCCCGTCAAAATATGTTTCGAATGCGCTGAGGTAGCGTTCATCGGTCAGTAATTTCGTAAGGAGCGTGTCACTGTCTACATGATAATGCAGCAGTAATTCATTCGCAATGTCTTCCTGTTCAAGATATATAAGATTAGTATTTTTTTGTCCCGGGATTTTTTTCCACAGTGCATAATTTGTTCGCGAAATTTGATCCCCGTACCATTCATAATTGAACATATACGAGTTCATATAAATTTCCTGCATCAGTGGGTCCAGTTTTGTTACTTCTTCGTTTGGAAGGTGCGCGTATTCTTCGATCAATCGATCGCTTAATTCCTGCATTGTGTAGCCTGGAAATGCATAAATCGGATGGTGCTTGTGTTTCAGGCTTGCAAAACGCAGGCGTTTTTTGTGTAATTTTTTGTCATGAAACAAAAGTCCACGGGGGAAGGATGAATTATTGAGAGACACTCCGCCGCATGAGAATACAAGCACATTGTGATATCCTTCGGCACGGTGCGCATATGATTGTACGAGGTGACTGTTTACGAAGAATGGGTGCGTGATCGGGCCGTGATGGTCTGCTGTTGAGACATAATATTTTTTTCGTAGTTGTTCTACTACCTCATCGGCAACTGTAGGATCGATCAGTGTCCTGACCATCTTTTGTATGACCGCGAGCATTTCTTTTTGTCTTTCTCTATGTACTTTCGACTCTGGGTGGTTATCACTAAAATACTCGAGCAGCGGTTTGTGCCCGTGTGTTTCAATTACTCGTCTGAATAGGGGAGTTTTCTCAAAAACAGCCTCTCGCAATTCGTTGAAATTCATATCGGTATAATCATCTATGGTAACAGAGAGGTACTGCTCCGTCAAAGGTAATGCTTGCAATTATTTTTTCATGACGTATAGTTACTGTAGAGTTATTTTTAACCCAAATCATATGTCTGTACTAAAGTTCTTGGGTTCATATGCAATCGCATCATTCCTTGGTGGGGGACTCATTCTTGCTACGATTATTTATTTTTTGTTTTTTCGGTGATGGATTTCATGTTATTAAAATCCCCTCCGGTGTGGAGGGGATTTTTTTATTTGATATATTGTGTAGATACCCATTCGGTATCTCCAATTCTTGACCAGCCAGACTTTTCTTCATACACGTTGACCGCGGTACCGATTTTTAATTTTCTGGTCGCAGTAAAGCTGGTCCCTGCACCTGCACGAACATTTAATTGGTCAATTGTTACGGTCGCATTGTAGGGGAAGGTTACTGGTTTTTTTACGTATTGTGCTGATACCCATTCACTACCGGTCTCACTGATTCGATACCATCCGTTCGCTTCTTCATACATAGTCACTTCGGTGCCGATTGCCAGCTGTCGAAGCGCTTTGTTGCCGGTCCCCGCACCTGCACGGACATTGAGTTTGTCAATGGTAGTTTTTCCTTTGGGGACTTTTGCGATAACTCCCATAATATGCGGGAGCGAACGATTCGGCTCGACGAAATATTGTCCGGGAAAATTATAGGCACATGTTGCGCTTCCTCCTCCGTCGACTTGCATCTGATTTTCGAGCGCTATGCCCGCATTGCTTAATGCTGCGCTTGCTTCGTCGAGTGATGCACTCCGGCTGCAGAATACCAGTAGTTCGGTCCCGTTATTGCGGACTCCCAAAAATACGCGTGCGGTCTGCTCGGACTTCACGCTCGGACTTCCGTTTGGCGAAAATCCTTCGACTGCCTGATCTCCTTTTTTCACAAAAACATCTTCGTTGAAATCGGTGACGGATGCTGTACCTACCGCATTATCAATAATAAGCATTCGACGGGGTTGTTCCATATCAAAGCTTGGTCGTGCTCCGCTCGTGATATATGATCCGTTTGCATCAGTTGATTTGAGTCCGAGACTGAGTTCAGTTACTGGCGTATTCATATTGAAGAAGGGGGCATTCCACAAGAATTTTACCTGCGGATTCGCTGCTTTGAATGTTTCGACCATTGTTTTTGCAAAAGCCCAGTTTTCTGCAGTACTTGAGACCGCTCCAAATGGATCAACTGCAGCTCCTTTCAATACTTTTGGAGACGATGATGCGATTAATTGTACTTGCGCCTCCGGTAAATAAATAATCGTGAGATAATTTATGTATCCTGAGTTGATCGGCGCTTTCATGAAACTTTTTACTCCGGTAGAGCTTACCCATTCGAGTGGTGTATATCCGGGAGGTGCTGTAGGAGTCCAGGTTGTGGCCTGTGCGGACGCGGAAATCGTGAGCGATGCCACGAGTGCCATGAAAAGTATACTTTTTTTCATATGATTTTTTAAAAATAACGAGAGTGAGAACTTCTACTATACTAAAAAAAAGACAGTGTGCCAAATTGCATACACTGTCCTTTTACTTTTTTAGTTTCTGTGCGGTGTGTATTGGACGAAGTTCGAATGTATTTCGGGAAAAATCCGCAGGATTTTGACTGATTCGCACGCGCGGAGCGCGTGGTGGCTTTGACCCAAATCGTACGCTCCGATTGCCTGGTGAAGCGAACCAATGCGCCTCGGACACGCTCGCGGACTCGCGTGTGCAAAAGCCAAAAAAATTTCCTTGCATTTTTCTCGCGTCTCCTCCCCCCACCCCTCCGCCGCGAAGCGGAAAAAGAAATGGAAAGGAAATTTTTTGGTTTTGCTTCGCCGTTTCAGTCTCCAAAAAGAGCATCTCTATTTTATCACTTTTGATATGCTCTTTTCTCTGCCTTCACGGCGACCGAGGCGCACCTCCTATCCGCGTTCGGTGGTAACTCGGTACTCCGCGAACCACGCACAAGTGCCTACGCATAGCCCGCTCGCATTCGCTCGCGCTGGCTGCTTCGGCATTGTGCGTGTTCGCTCGGTGGCTTCGTTGGAGTAGGTGGTAACTCTAAAAAGAAGTTTGTGCTAAAGCACAAACAAATCTCTATGTGCTTGCCCCACCCACCCAGTGCGCGCACAGAAAACCACCTGCTGACGCAGGTGGCTCCCTTGAAAACTAACTCGATTTAATTTGAAAATTGTACATTCCCATTCCGCACACACCCTGTATTTTTTCGCCAGATTTTGGAGTGCCAAGGTCAATCACTTCTTCGCCAGATGGTTGTAATATTTTTTGAAAACCTGTCGAGCGGATAACGAGTGATGCAGAGCAATCGTATGTGCCGTTTGTCTTTACAATAAGTTTTGTGGGTAGGTTCGGTTGTATAATCGATTGGCGTGGCGAGTACCCACCCTTCGCATCCACGGTGACATATTGCACACCGTCTTTTACTTCAACATTTTGAGATTGCGAGACAGCACCATTTTCGGAAGAAGTAGGTTTTTCAGACACAAAATACAGCGTTCCACCAATGATAACGATGCTGATGATAATGGAAATGATTGTGTTCTTTTGCATAGAGATTAACTAGTAAAATTATACATTAAATAACGGGTTGATAATACCAAGCCCCGCAAGCCCAGCGAGAAGCGCAAAAATTCCAAGACCGATAACAACCACTCCCGCAGATTTGAAAAAGAGCGGAGCATATTTTGATTGAGCAATCGAAGCAGAGCCGAAAGATAGAAGTGCGAGCATTGGAAGCGTACCGAGCGCGAATGCGGTCATAATGAGTAGGCCCGACAAGAATGAACCGCTTGATAGAGCCGCAACCTGCATCGCCTGAGTGAAGCCACAAGGCAAGAAGAAAGTCCCGACACCGACAAGAAATGGAGCGATGGTTTTGTGTTCTACCTTACGGAAAAAGCTAAATACACCAGATGGCAAAGCAATCACGTTTTTCTTAAACAAACCTACGAGATTAAGCCCGAGCACGATCATCACGACGGATGCAAGGATTCCAAGTATCGCCGTGAGGGTAAAACTTATGCCGATCGCGCTTCCAATGGTACCGAGCATCCCACCGAGCACCGCAAAACTCACTAATCGCCCTCCGTGGAAAAGCATCACCGGCTTTACATCGCTTATCTTGTCCTGAGACATAGTTGCTGAAAGCGAGAGCACTAAGCCTCCGACAACAGCGAGACAACTCGATACCGAGGCGACGAGGCCGATGATGAAGCTGGTTACCGGTGTCACCGTTCCGCCTAGTCCAAAGTTTAGAATTCCTGACTTTTGAACAATAAAGAATAGGGCGAGAAATGCGAGGCCAATCGGCAACGCCTGCCAAATCACCCCGGTATCTTTTTTCTCTTTGGTTTGCTTCTCAATCGAAAGAGAATAGCCGTTGTGCTTAATCTTTTCAGTTAAGATCTCCGCGAGTTTGTGCTGATTCTCGTCGAGGGCGGTGTCGATTGAGACGGTTTCGTGCTTCAAATCGACATTAGTACGACTGATCCCGATCTGCTCGTTTAGGGTGTCCTCTATAAATATTTTGCAGGACGGGCAGTGAGTGCCGGAAACATGAAATGTGTAAGTTTTTGTATCCATAATATTCTATATTTTACTGGGTTCCTCCCAGTGTTTTATTCCATATACTAATTCCATTTGGCATTTTGCCGACCTTTAAACGAGCGACCTCCTTGTTGGTTGATGTATCCACAATTGAAAGGTCGTCACTAAGCAAATTCGTTACATACGCAAAATCTCCGGACTTATCGACCACAATCCCGTGTGGTGCGTCTCCTACTACAATAGTGTTATCAACCATCTTTTTTTCGATATCAATCCTATGAACCGACCGTGCGACAGGCTGTCCGAAGTAATGGCCCTGATTTACTACATAAAGATATTTAGAATCGGGTGTTGCATAGAGCTGGATGGGTCCTTGTGCGTCTTCGGGTAAATCAATATAGCCCTGTCCGCCGTTTTGAACATTGACCCACGCTACTTTTTTCGTATCGTACACTGAGGCAAATACATACTCACCGCTGGCTGTAACCGCTGTCTGAACAGCTTTTCCATTGAGCGGATACTTCGAGATTACCTTTGTTGTAAGGTCAACGGAAGCGATTGCTTGACCATCAACAAGAGCGATGAATAGTTTGGTGTCATCAGGTGCGAGCCTTAGACCGTGCGGTCCGGTCCCTTCTCCCAGATCAAACTTAGAGATAAGTGTTTTCTTGTTGATATCTACAACAAATACCTCACCTGTTTCTTGCGCATTCACATATGCCGTATCCCCAGCCTTATCCGCAACAACATGAGCCAGGTGCAAATCAATACCAAGTTGTACCGAGTCCACAATAGTGTCTGTAATCGGATCTATGATAATAAGCTTATCTTGCAGTCCGTCGGAAACATCCTCATTATTTTCATTGTTGCCTCCCATACCGCCACGATTTACATTTGCCGTAACAAGCACTTTCGATCCATCGGGAGACACTTGCACATTGTGAGCTTCATAACTGACAAATTTTCCATTTTGTTCGTCAGATAAATTTATGGTGCGAACAAGTTTTCTGCTGTCAGTATCAACCACTGCCACACGACCTTCTTCTTCAAGCGCAATGTACACTTTTTCGCTTGATTCACTATTTTTGTCTGAATTAACATTAAACATAACCGTACCTATAAGTATTGGCGAAACCAGCAACGCAATGATTAAGATTTTTTTTATGAAATTGTTCATAATTTTTTAGCTTTAATTCGGAGTGAGTTCGACACCACTGACACTGACGACATCGCCATGGCGAATCCGGCAAAGACCGGATTCAGGAGCCATCCGAAAATCGGATAAAAGACTCCTGCTGCAAGTGGTATACCTACTATGTTATAAATAAACGCCCAAAACAGATTTTGCTTAATGCCTCGCATGGTGATCTTGGAAAGCTTGATAGCCTTCACCAGCTTTGAAATATCGCCACCAAGAAGCGTGATACCGGCCGACTCAATAGCCACATCCGTACCAGTTCCCATGGCGATACCTACGTCCGCCTGGGCGAGTGCCGGGGCGTCATTCACTCCGTCACCAGCCATGGCCACTACTCGGCCAGTGCGTTGGATCGTTTGTATCTTTTCAAGCTTGTCTTGAGGCAAGACATGAGCAACCACATCATCAATACCGACCAAAGAGGCGATGTATTTTGCGGCCCTCTCATCGTCACCAGTAAGCATGACCACTTTGATTCCAAGCTTGTGCAGATCGGCAACAGCTTGCTTGGATTCCTGCTTTATTTCGTCGGCCACCATCACAAAACCAAGCACTTTTTCTTTCGTGGCGAGAATGACGGGCGTTTTACCTTGAGAAGTAAACTCGTGGAGTTTGCCAACATCAAAAGAAAGTTTGAGGTCGCTTACAAGTTTTGCGTTGCCGACAAAATATTCGACATCTTTGATTCTGCCCTTTAAACCTTTGCCTTGTAGGCCTTCAAATTCTGAAGTCTCTAAAAGAGGAATATCTTTTTCTTGAGTATAGCTCACGATAGCGTGCGCTATCGGGTGCTCGGATTTTTTTTCGAGCGAAGCAATGACTGATACAAGTTCGTTCTCACTTAGATCAGAGAGATTCTCAATATTTACCAGAGTCGGCTTACCTTTGGTAATCGTTCCCGTCTTATCAACCACCACGGTATCGACCTTGTGAAGTTTCTCAAGAGTTGCCGCATCTTTGATGAGTATACCTTCTTTGGCACCCTTACCCACACCAACGATAATAGCAGTCGGTGTGGCCAATCCAAGGGCGCACGGACATGCAATAACTAGAATGCCTACAAAAGAGACCAAACCGAATGAGAGAGCTTGTGAGAAGCCTAAATATTGCGATCCGAATATAAGCCACGCGTCAAGCGCAAGAAACGCGATGACGAGAACGATAGGCACAAATACTGCGGAAATTTTATCTGCCAATGCTTGAATAGGAGCTTTACTTCCTTGAGCATCTTCGACCATTTTGATAATCTGGGCGAGCAAAGTCTCTGATCCAACTTTCGTTGCTTTGAAAGTAAACGAACCGCTGGTATTGATCGTTCCGGCTACCACAGAGTCGCCGATCTTTTTTTGCGCTGGCATTGGCTCGCCAGTGACCATAGACTCGTCGATAAAGGAGCCACCTTCAGTTATCACACCGTCTACTGGAATCTTTGCGCCTGGCTTGATAATGACCAAGTCCCCATGCTTAACATCGTTTACTGAGATCTCGATTTCCTTGCCATCACGAATCACAAGCGCGGTTTTGGCTTGGAGATTGAGTAGCTTTTCAATCGCATCACCTGTCTTTATTTTTGATCGTGCCTCTAAATATTTTCCGAGAGCGATAAACGTAATGACCACAATCGTCACGTCGTAGTATTGATATTCAACATTTATAAAAGGTCGTAATACTTCCTCAAAAGCGGTGACCGCAAAACTGTATAGAAAAGCCGCAACGGTTCCGATACCGATCAGCGTGTCCATGTTCGCTTTGCCGTAGCGAAGGAATCTATAAAAGCCGAGTAGGTAGGGCTTGCCGACTACAAAAAGAATGTAGGTCGCGAGCAGTGGAAGGAGATGATGAAAAAATTCCATCGTCGTTACGTTCATTTTCGCCACGATCTCGTACTTCACGAGAATGTCCCAACCCATGATAAAAGCGGCGATAATAGCAAGTGGTATAGCCGAGAGTGCTTTTGTCCGCATATCAGCGACTTCCGCCAACTTTTCTTTTTTCGATTGATTAAGCCCTAGATGAGAGGCATGTTCTTCTGCTGACATACCCATTTCTTCTGCAGTTGCAGGAATCTCTAAAGAGTATCCGAGCGGTTCTATCTGCTTGGAAAGATCGTGGGGGTTTGTCTTTGTTGGATCAAAAGAAACTTTGGCTTTTTCTGTGCCGTAATTCACCTCTGCTGAATGTACGCCCTCAACCTTTTTAAATGTCTTCTCGATGACCGACGAGCACGAAGCGCAATGCATCCCTTTTACTTTGTAAATATGTGTACTCATAAATTAATTTGAAAGATTGTAGATTTTAAGGAGTTCCTTAATAGCACTGTCCTTATTTTCTTTCATACGCTCAAACGCGCATGTGTCGAGGTGCCCCGCAAGGAGTTCTTTTTTAACGGTTTTCAAAAGCCCGACCACGCTGTCCGTCTGCTGAATGATTTCGGGACAATATTTGTCTTCCTCAATCATCGCAATCACTTTTTCCAAAGTCCCGCGTGCTTGCTTCGCAAGTTTGAGTGACTTTGCCTTTTTTGTTGATAACTTGTTGTCGTTACTCATATTTTTTGTGATATACTAAACCTACTACCTAGGGTATAGGTAGTATAACATTATGAAAATAAATTTGCAAACGGCGAAGCAAAACCAAAAAATTTCCTTTCCATTTCTTTTTCCGCTTCGCGGCGGAGGGGTGGGGGGAGGAGACGCGAGAAAAATGCAAGGAAATTTTTTTGGCTTTTGCACACGCGAGTCCGCGAGCGTGTCCGAGGCGCATTGGTTCGCTTCACCAGGCAATCGGAGCGTACGATTTGGGTCAAAGCCACCACGCGCTCCGCGCGTGCGAATCAGTCAAAATCCTGCGGATTTTTCCCGAAATACATTCGAACTTCGTCCAATACACACCGCCAAAATTGAAAATCCGAATCGGAAGCCGAAATGGGGTCGCGCCGCAGGCGCGACACAAACACATTCCCGCCAAAAATTCCTGAATCCAAAAGGTTTTTCCACGCTCCGCGTGGCTCCTCGTTTGCCAATACAATTCTATGAATAATCAAACCAAAAAGTTTTTCATATACACTCGCAAGTCTACGGACGACAAAGACAGACAGGTTCGTAGTATCGCTGATCAGCTTTCAGAGTTAAAGGAGTTAGCGAGAAAAGAGCAGTTAGATGTTGTTGATGTCTTTGTCGAAAAGCAGACCGCCAAAATACCAGGCCGTCCGGTGTTTGGTGAAATGTTGGAACGAATGGAGCGTGGCGAAGCGACTGGTATTTTGGCGTGGCATCCCGATAGACTTGCTCGCAACTCGG
>CAYWFD010000012.1:7249-16221 GCA_964457885.1 uncultured Gammaproteobacteria bacterium | reverse complement strand
GGGTTGCAAAAATATTGAGGACGTGTTAGTATTGCCCATGCGAAAAATGTTTATTGATTAGCTATCTTACTTATTTTTATTATTATGGCAGACACTTCAGAAATTAAAAAAGGAGCGGTCATCCGCCACAACGGCACTCTCTATGTGGTGACTACGTTCCAGTTTGTAAACCCTGGAAAAGGTCAGGCATTTACCAAGACGAAGCTCAAATCCATTGACGGTGCTAAGGGAACTGAAATGACGTTTAAGAGTGGAGAAAATGTAGACATTGTCGATGTGTTTCATGAAAATTTGCAATATCTGTATCAGAACGGCGATTTTTATTCATTCATGAATAAAGAATCATATGAAACCGTGGATGTGTCCGCGTCAGTTGTCGGAGATGATGCGCCCTATCTGAAAGAAGGGCTTGAAGTCGTAGCTTCACTCCACGACGGAGCGGTGGTCGCAATTCAGCTTCCTAAGAAAGTTAGCTATATCGTGAAGACCTCACCTCCTGCGGTAAAAGGAGACAGTACGAGTGGGAATGTAACCAAGGAAATCGAGCTTGATAACGGGCTGAAGATCCAGGCTCCGATTTTCATCAAAGAAGGCGAAGAGATCACGGTAAACACTGAGACCGGAGAATACGGCGGACGAGTAGTCGAGTAAAATATTTTGTTAAAAACACCCGGAAGCGGGTGTTTTTTGTTTATCCGAATAGGGTATTTGTTGGTGTAGTGTAGTGATATACCAACCACACTATGAGTATGACTTGCAGCAATATAATGACGAAGAATGGCAATTGGAACGATACTTTTTTGGTCTTGTGGCGGAACATGTTCATCCCGATCAAGGAGCCTATCGTACCGCCAGCCAGTGTGAGAAAGAGTAATGCTCTCTCAGAAATTCTTCTCCGTCCGGCGAGTGATTGTGATTTGTCGAATGCAAAGGCGAGCCAGGTAAGGAGGTTTAATACTGCAAGGTATGCGATGAGAAATGTTGTCGTATACACACCATTTATGGATTTTTATTGACTGGAGTATTGTGGTATTTGCGATCCTCATCTGCGAGATGTATCAATTCTTCACGAATTTTTTCCGGATTGGGAATCTGTCGGAATACGATATTGGTAGTAACCGAAGCGGTCTTGATCGTCACGTCTCCGTATTTGAAAAACGTTCCCAATATTCCGGTCGTCTGCGACGTCACGTCCTGGATATTGTGGAGTTCAAGCTCAGTAGTCGTGTGATGGAACAGTCCATGCTGTTCATTGTCGATAATGCGATCATTGGTCACAATCCAGAGGTCAAGATAAAAATCAATGAAGTGTGCGTAGAAGAAAAGATAAATGGAAAGATAGTAGACGCTTCCACCAAGAACCATTAACGGGTAAATATTCGGTCCGGAAAAGAACTCCCCATAAATCGGATTGATCAGTACATAGAGTACGACCGGAATGGCAAGGAGTGCTATAAATAAGAGTGCGGTCGGGATAAAGGTAAACGGATGTCTTCGTAACACATGTACCACGTGCTCGTAGCTTTTTTGTTTGATAAAATGGCTGATATGCATAGGTCTTTCGTTAGAAATCCGTGTTGATCGAATTCTCTTTTCCCAGTAGTACGAATGATTGTTTCCAATCAATCTTCGCAATATGTTGCCAGGTGAAATAGAGGGTTGTCGCGGTGAGAATAACCGTGATTGCCGTTATAGTAAAACTTGCGAACGTAAGCACACCGGTGGAGACAATGTGATAGGCATTGATCAGCGAGAAAATAATGAAAATACACAAGAAGAGTAAGTAGGCGAAGAGGAAGAAATAGAGAGGGAAGGAAATCATATAAGGTTGATGAGGGTTTTGAGGTTGTTAAGGAAATGCAGGTATGGGGAATACGAGGTGTGGTATGTGTAACGTTACTATGAACTCTCTTGCTTTGTGCTCCGAGTTTTTGACTTCAAATGTTCATGTGCTTTCGCGGTAACTTTCCGTCCGCGCGGGGTACGCTCGAGCATGCCGATCTGGATCAGATATGGTTCATAGACCTGTTCGATCGTTTCCATTTCTTCCGCTACTGCTGCGGCAAGCGTATTCAATCCTACTGGACCACCTTCGAACAGTGTGATGATTGATATTAAAATTTTTCGATCCACCTCATCGAGTCCGAATTCGTCGACATTGAGCATGGTGAGTGCATGTGTCGCACTGTCGTGTGAAATTATACCATCATGCTTTACTTCGGCATAATCGCGTACGCGTTTGAGGAGACGGTTGGCAACGCGGGGTGTACGACGTGACCGCTCAGCAATAAGCGATGTTGCGTTTTCATCAATCGTGACTTCGAGTAGATGTGCATTGCGTGTGACAATATGTGCAATATCCGTGTGTTCGTAAAAATTGAGATGGAAGACGTGGCCGAATCGGTCACGGAGTGGTGGTGATAATAAATTGAGTTTGGTGGTAGCGCCAATAAGTGTGAATCGCTCAAGCGGCATGCGGAGGGTACGCGCTGCCGGGCCTTTGCCGATAATAATATCGAGCGCATAGTCTTCCATGGCGCTATATAATACCTCTTCCACTGACTTATTGATCCGGTGAATTTCGTCGATAAACAGAACATCGCCTCGTTTGAGATTCGAGAGAATTGCTGCAAGGTCACCGACGCGCTCAAGCGCTGGGCCCGCCGTAACTTTGATATCCACATTCATTTCGCGTGCAATAATAGTTGCAAGTGTTGTTTTTCCGAGACCTGGATTTCCGTACAGGAGGACATGTTCGAGTGGTTCTTCTCGTTTTTTTGCAGCCTCGATCGAGATTGAGAGCGGGTTCTTGATGTGTTCTTGCCCTATAAAATCGGACAGAGATTGGGGACGAAGTGTTACGTCAAATTCGACCTCGAGGGCATTCTCGAGGGTTTCGGGCTGGACGAGTCGCTCAGTATCTTCTCCAGGGAGGAACCAGTCGTCCTGGTTTTGGTCGAATTCGGGCATATGGGAGTAGTGTAGCACATGTTCAGGATACAATATACATGGAACCCAACTCAAGAATATGACATCTTTTTTGTAGTTTGTTTTATGGGTCATGTGTTGCGTAATCTATATGTGTGGATAACCTGTCAGTACTCTCGGGATAGATCATGCTTGGTACCATTTTTTAAATGTGATACAATACGTACTGCCGCAATAAAACACAACATATTGTGGTGTAAAATTCTTTAGTACACTACATACAGTAAACCTCTGATCAGTGAGTTTTCACCGAATCCGGAGGTTTTTTCTTCTCAACAGTATCGTTTAGTCACGAACGTTTGGGAGATTAAAGGGGGAAGGATTTTGCGAATGGTTATCTTTTTCTAACTATTTTTTATATGGGGCCAACTGACTCAAAGTTTATTGAGAGCGTGAAGCTCGGACAGGCGCCGGATACGCAGTTTTTTTATAATGAACAAGGACTTCGATTCAAGCGCGTCTTTAGCGAAGAAGGAAAAAGTCCGTTTGACATGGTCGAATATGAGAAGCGCACAAGTGCGATCCGCGAACCGAATGGCAAGGTGGTGTTTGAAATGAAAGATATTGAAATTCCAAAACAATGGTCACAGGTCGCAACTGATATTATTGCCCAGAAATATTTCCGCAAGACCGGGGTACCACAGATGAATCCTGATGGAACTCCGAAAAAAAATGCCGACGGATCGCCCGTGCTTGGACCCGAAACTTCGGCAAAACAGACGATTCACCGACTTGCGGGAACGTGGCGCTATTGGGGAGAACGCTATGGCTATTTTGCAACCCCGAAAGATGCGGAAGTTTTTTATGACGAATTGGTCGTCATGCTTCTCCGCCAGATGGCAGCTCCGAATTCCCCACAGTGGTTCAATACCGGCTTGCATTGGGCGTACAATATCAATAGTGGGGCACAGGGTCATTATTATGTCGATCCTGACACTGGTGTCATGACCAAGGCCAAAGACGCGTATTCACATCCACAGCCACATGCATGCTTTATCCAGTCGGTAAAAGATGATTTGGTGGGTGAGGGTGGAATCATGGATCTCTGGACCCGTGAAGCACGACTTTTCAAATATGGGTCTGGAACCGGGAGTAATTTTTCTGGACTTCGCGGCTCAGGAGAGCCTCTCAGTGGTGGTGGAAAATCAAGCGGACTCATGAGCTGGCTCAAGATCGGAGACCGTGCAGCTGGTGCCATCAAATCAGGCGGTACGACGAGACGTGCAGCAAAGATGGTCATTGTCGATCTTGATCACCCGGACGTTGAAAAATTCATTGACTGGAAAGTAGAGGAAGAACGAAAAGTTGCGGCACTCATCGCTGCCGGATACCCATCGGACTATGAAGGAGAAGCATATGCAACCGTCGCTGGACAAAATTCGAACAATTCAGTACGTGTTCCTAATAAATTCATGGATGCGGTCAAGAACGGCTCATCATGGAATCTCACCTGGCGTACGGATGGTAGTGTCTGTAAGACCCTAAAAGCACGCGACCTCTGGGACAAAATCGCATTTGCCGCATGGGCATGCGCTGATCCAGGTGTGCAGTATGACACCACAATCAATGAATGGCATACCTGCCTTACCTCCGGACGCATCAACGGATCAAATCCGTGCTCGGAATACATGTTCCTCGACAACACGGCGTGTAATCTTGCGTCACTCAATCTCATGCATTTTTTTGATCCTGAAACCGCAACCTTCGATGTATCCGGATTCAAACATGGGGTACGCGTATGGACGACCGTGCTTGAAATCAGCGTTCTTATGGCACAATTCCCAAGCCGTGAGATTGCACAGGGAAGTTTTGATTTTCGCACCCTTGGACTCGGGTATGCAAATATTGGCTCCGTTCTCATGACTGCTGGAATTTCATACGAATCAGAGGAAGCATATGCATTTGCCGGTTCGGTGACTGCTATCATGACTGCTGAGAGCTACAAGACCTCGGCTGAAATGGCAAAATTTTTGGGACCGTTCCCGAAATTCGAACTCAATCGCGATACAATGCTCAAAGTCATGCGCAATCATCGCCGTGCTGCGTTCAATGTACCTGATCATGAGTATGAAAAACTGACCGTGAAGCCGGTTGGTATCAATCCTGAATTTGCACCGGCATATCTGCTTGCGGCTGCACGTGAGAGTTGGAATGAGGCAGTAGAAATGGGCGAAGCTCATGGATATCGCAATGCTCAGACTACGCTTTTGGCGCCTACCGGAACGATCGGACTCTTGATGGACTGTGCAACTACCGGGGTTGAACCGGATTTCGCATTGGTCAAATTCAAGAAACTTGCAGGTGGGGGATATTTCCGTATTGTGAACGACGCAGTTCCTGAAGCATTGAAGCAGCTTGGGTACACACACACAGAAATTACTGGCATTCTCAATTACATGCGTGGAACTGCCGATGTTACGAATGCTCCACATATCAATGCAGAGACTTTGAAAGCCAAAGGATTTATCGATCTCGATATCAAAGCAATTAATAAAGCACTTGAGGGTGCCTTTGATATCAAATTTGCCTGCAATGTGTGGACGCTCGGAGAAGATGCGATGAAACGAGTAGGTTTCGGCGAGGCGGAATATAATGATCCTAAGTTTAACATGCTTGCTGCGCTTGGATTCACAGATCATGAGATCGAAGAGGCAAATGAATATGTGTGTGGAACCATGACGATTGAAGGTGCTCCTCATCTGAAACAGGAACATTATTCGGTATTCGATACGGCAAACAAGAACGGAAAGAAAGGGAAGCGATTCATCCATTATATGGGACATGTGAAGATGATGGCTGCGGTCCAACCATTTCTCTCAGGTGCAATTTCAAAGACCATCAACATGCCGAATGAAGTGACGATCGAAGAAGTAAAACATGCGTATGAAGAATCATGGAAAGTTGGTTTGAAGGCAGTGGCACTCTATCGTGACGGATGTAAGTTGTCACAACCATTGTCGACCGGATCCAAAAAGAAGGAAGAAAAAGTTGAAGAAAAGAAAGAAACTGCTCAGGTTACTTCTGCTCCAGCTGCGACCCCGGCAGTCGCACACAAAGCAGCTGCGCCCGTGGCTAAGGTGACTGCAGACCCTATGACTGATGCCCTCCTTCATGCAAGTCAGATTTTGAGTCAACATGCAGGTATCAACAGCTCGCTCGAATCCTATACGAAAGACGGGGAAGTGGCAGAGCGTCGTGTCTATCTCCATGGGGAAAAACGCCGATTGCCAGCAAAACGAAGTGGAATCACGGTGGCTGCGAAAGTGGGCAATCAGCAGATCTGGCTCCGCACCGGGGAATATCCGGATGGAAAACTTGCTGAAATCTTTATCGACATGTACAAAGAAGGTGCTGCAGTCCGAAGTCTTCTCAACATGTTTGCGGTGTCAGTATCCATGGGATTGCAGTACGGTGTACCGCTTGAGAAATATGTCGAGAATTTTGTCTTCACCCGATTCGAACCTTCAGGCTTTACTGACCACCCGAACATCAAGAACTGTACATCAATCATCGACTTCGTATTCCGTGTACTCGGTATGGAATATCTCGGACGCACTGATTTTGTCCAGGTACCTCCGAAAGGAATCCAGAAAAATAAGTTTGAGAATATTGCCCGACCACATGCACTCCAGGAAGCAATGCCGCTTGAAAGACCTCTTGTGGCTACGGCACCGGCTCCAAAAGTAGAAGCTCAACCTCAACTTATTATCACGAGTGAAGCGAAAACTCAGCCAGTGAATACTGCTGACGCTGCACTTGGAGAGATGATGGGGGACGCACCGGCTTGCCCTACCTGCGGACATATCACCGTTCGGAATGGTGCATGCTACAAGTGTCTAAATTGTGGGGATTCACTTGGATGTAGCTAGTGCAATTAAAAAAAACGAGGCGTCTGTCGCCTCGTTTTTTTATTTCCCTCGTTTTCTCTCCTGGGTATTAAACCACTCGATAGCTTTATCTAGTTCTTCCTCGTTAAAATCAGGGAACATGAGATCGGTAAAGTATAGTTCAGCATAGGTAGTTTGATAGGGGAGGTATCCTGAAAGTCGTTGGTGTCCCCCGGTACGAATTACCAGATCAACTTCCGGCATTCCTGTGGTATCTAGAAATTCTCCAAATTTTGTTTCGGTAATTTCTTCTATACGTAATCCGGTTTCAATAATTTTTTTTGTTGCACGAACTATTTCGTCACGTCCGCCGTATGCGATTGCAAGATTTAGTGTCAAACCAGTATGATTTTTCGTTTTTTCCTTAAGTTCAATAAATTTATCTTGTACATTTTGAGGAATTCGAGACATGTCACCGATGATATTAAATCTTACATTATTTTTTTTGAAATCACCAAGGTAATCGGTAATTTTACTCATGAGATTAAATAAATGCTTCAATTCCTCTTCGGATCTCTGTAGATTTTCAGTTGAGAGTCCCCATGTGGTGAGATACTGTATTCCTCGTTTATTTGCAGCTTCAACTAGTTTTTTAAATGCTTTTGCCCCTTCAGAGTGTCCTAATAGTTTGGGTAATCCTCTTTGCGTTGCCCAACGCCTATTTCCGTCCATAATAACAGCTATGTGTTTGATATTGTGTTCCATAGAGAGGGTGATATACTGTGTAAACTGTTTCATTACTATATAGGTCTCTGTTATTAAAATCAAGATTGTATACTCATATGAAAATTTATACCAAAACTGGAGATACGGGAAAAACTTCACTTCTTGGGGGAAATCGAGTAGACAAAGATTGTATGGAAATTGATGCGATTGGTGAGGTGGATGAGCTGAATAGTTGTATTGGGATATTAGTAGAAGAAGCAAACGATGAATCGTATGCTCGTGTACGAAATAGATTGCTTTCTATCCAGCATAATCTTTTTACACTGGGATCCATGATTGCAGCCGTACAAACAACGGTAGTAAAAATTCCGGTGCTCAAAAAATCAGATATTACAAAACTGGAAAAATGGATTGATACAATAACTGATGAACTTCCGCCACTTACTCAATTTATTTTACCCGGTGGGGGAGAGTGTGCGACTGTATCTTTTTTTGCCCGGGCGATATGTCGCAGAGCTGAAAGGAGAGTTGTAGAGCTCAAAAAAGAGAACCGTACACTTAGTCCGGTTGCGGTTCAGTACCTCAACCGATTGAGTGATTTTTTGTTTGTGCTTGGACGCTGGTTTAACCTTAAGGAGGGTCTAAAGGATGTGCCGTGGGAAAAACCTCGTTCTGGTGTTAAAAAGCGTAAGAAGGCTTGATTTTTGGCTTTCTGCGTGGTAAATTGGTGCACATGCCGCGGTGATGGAATGGTAGACATGAGGGACTTAAAATCCCTTGATCGCAAGGTCGTGTGGGTTCGAGTCCCACCCGCGGCACATAATAGTAAAGACACCCTGCAGGGTGTCTTTACTATTATCATTATTTCACTTATTCGTCGCTCAATTGCTTGTTGTAATAATAGTCATAAATACTGAGAACCGAGAGATAGAGTGCCGCAATAACTGGGCCGATCACGAAACCAGATACACCGAAGATAAAGATACCCCCGAGGGTGCTGAAGAATATAACCAGCGGATGCATCTGGGTGTCCCGGCCGACGAGCATGGGGCGAAGAAAATTGTCTACGATACTGATAAGTCCGGTTCCAATGAGTAGCACTATTGATTCCCAGAAATTACCCATGGCAAGCATGATGATGCTTGCTGGGATAAGAATAAGTGGGGTCCCGAGTGCTGGCAAGATCGCAATAATTACCATAATCACACTCCAAATGAGGACTCCTTGGATTCCTGTAATCCAGAATAGCAATCCTCCAAGTAGGCCTTGAATTCCTCCAATAATTACGGTGCTTTTCAATGTTGAACGAACGGTAGAAGTAAATCGGTCATAAAGCATGTCTTCGTATTCTGATCCGATCGGAGAAATGTGTCCGAGGCGCTTCAACATGCGCTTGCCGTCCTTGAAGAAATAGTACAGGGTGTAGAGCAT
>CAYWFD010000012.1:0-7239 GCA_964457885.1 uncultured Gammaproteobacteria bacterium | reverse complement strand
ACGACTGAATTTTGGGTCACGTTTCTGAGACTATTAAAAAGGAAACTGCTTATCGTCTGAGTAATCTTGCTTGCATATTCGGTCCAGTTGGTCCGGATAATATCGAGATAGGGGCCTACGGGACTATTTTCGAGCCACGACGATACGTTTTCGGGATTGGTGAATAATCCGGATTGAGATACTTTCTGATAGAGATTTACTGATTCATTCACTACCAGAGCACCTAGAGTAAAGAGTGGGATAAAGATGATGAATACGATAATGAAAACCGCAAGCAGCGCACTTATTCCTTCGCGTTTTTTGGTATAGGCAAGGAGACGTTGGTACATGGGATAAAACACAGCTGCGGTTACTGCCGCCCAGAAGATCGGATAGAAGAATGGGCGAAACAGGTAGAGCATGCCAAGACTGAGAAGACCAAGTACTCCGAAAAAGAATATGGAGCGTACTCGATCAAAGGTCACGGCGTTTTTTGCAGTTCGAGGCATAGGACGATAGATTAATGAAGAGAGTATAGCATGGAAATAGGAATCGATCTAATTACTTTAAAAATTTTAGAGTAATTTTTTTACACCTGCTTCCAACGTCCGACTGAGAGTACTCCAAGCGAATACTCGCCCAATTTGATGCGACGAATACCGACGACGTGATACCCGATCGTTTCAAACATCACCCGAAGCTGTTTATCGGTTGTTTGTTTGGTCTGAAGGTGGACGACGGAGCGTTTGCCTTTGTGTTTTTCTTCAATGATCTCAATTCCTGGAATCGTACTCCCTTCGACTGCTATACCCTTCGCGAGAATATTGTGTGCTTGTTTTGAAAGGTATTGATCGATCGTTATCTCATACTCGCTCAATAACTTGTCCGTTTTTTTACTATCAGAAAAAACCAATAGCCCTTCTGTATCTTGGTCGAGGTGGTCAAACAGAGCTACGTGTGTGCGAAGTACAGGGTCAAGAAATTCTATTGCATTATCTGAGGTGTAATTCGTGGGTTTGTTTAGAATGATGGTCATATTTTTATGAATTTCCTGTATTCTTTTTTTCTGCTATAGTATAGCCAGTTTAGTGCCTTATCTGCAACTACTCATATGAGAAAAGAGACTGCAAATTTGCCCAAAGTCATCGTGTTGGTTGGACCGACCACTTCGGGAAAAACGGACTGGGGTGTTAGGCTTGCTAAAAAATTCGATGGGGAAGTGATTTCTGCAGACTCACGACAGATATATAAATACATGGATATCGGTACTGCAAAGCCACACGGGGAATGGAAGTATGCAGGTTTACGTAGAGTGTATCAGGTCGATGGCGTACCACATCATTTGGTCGATTTTTTGAATCCTGGAAAAACATTCACAGCGGCTGAATTTCGGGATCGGGCAATCAAGCATATCAAAGCCATTACCCGCGCCGGACATGTACCGATTGTTGTTGGAGGAACGGGACTCTATATCGAAGCTTTAGTGAGTAACTATACAATTCCCCGAATCCCCGCCAATAAGAAATTGCGCGAGAGTTTTGAAGAGAAAACTCCTACCGAGCTAGTGGCGTTGCTTGGGAAACTCGATCCTGATGCAGCCGCTTCAATCGATCCACATAATAAACGACGACTGATCCGCGCACTTGAAGTTTGTATTTTGTCGGGCGATCAGTTTTCAAAACAAAAAAAGAAAGGTGAACCCATTTTTAACGTCCTTAAACTTGGGATTACTGTACCACGTGAAATATTGCATGAGCGTATCGATCGACGTATCGACGGTATGATCGAAGCGGGGCTTGAGCGTGAAGTGAGATTCCTCATCAAGCAGAAATATGGGTGGACACTACCCAGTATGAGCGGGATTGGATACCGCCAATTCAAGCCATATTTGGCAGGAGAGGTAGTGTTCGACCGGGTAGTTGCCCAGCTCAAACAAGATACCAAAAAATATGCTAAGCGACAGGCGACATGGTTCAAACGAGATCCCGACATCGTGTGGTGCGGTGATGTCAAAACAGCGGAAAAGCACATTGCAGAGTTTTTAGCCTCTTAATTTTATGGCAGTCACTTCAATCAACTCAATAACCCAGGGAGGTGCCACGCCCCGCTCAAGTATTTTTTCCGGAGGATCTCGTGCCACATCTTCTATTATGCATGTCGGAAACAATGCTACTCCTGCTGCGACTTCGATATTTCGTGTCGGTGCTACGCAGACACAGACGACCACCTCAATATTTCATCCGGGAGCAATTGCGGTTGGACCCAGTGACGCGGAGCGTGATCAAATTCGTGATGATATTCGCTACGACTATATGCGGCAGAAAGCGCGGGAACGACAAGGTAATGGTGAGGTGTCGGTAGGTACGGGGGGAGGATTTGGTAGAAAGAAATTCCATAAAGGACTGGTCGCGATGAAGTTGCTTGATCCTAGTAGATATAAAAATTTGAGTTATGATGATCTCCATTATTTCGAGAGATTGGTCGGGGGCAAAGCTCGGCTAACCCGTGCTGGAGTTGGATTTAGCCGGAGTACCAAGCGACAGATGAAACATCAATTGTGGGGGGACTATAAAAAAGGCGTTATTTCTTCGAAAGAAGATTGGAAAGATATGGAGCGTCTCATTGATAATCTTCCTTCAAGCGGATATTAAAAACGACCCATATACGGGTCGTTTTATGTCGTACATGATTCTCCTCTACAACATTCATCAGTATTGATTCCGCAATGTGCACATTGCCCGTGTCCGTGAACCCAGACGATATTTTTTGGGTTTGAACAGTACGAACAGAGTTCCATATTACTAGAGAGAAGAAATTTTTTCACGTAGCAATTCCTCGAGTATTTTTGGATCAGCGCTTCCCTCGGTCGCTTTCATGGCCATACCGATCAGGAATTTGAGAATAGGCTCTTTGCCTGCTTTGAAGTCTGCAACTTGTTTCGGATAACTTTTGATTACACTATCAACGACTGCGCCAAGCGCGTCGGTATCTCTGACTTGCCCCAAACCCTGCTCCTCCATAATATGGCTCGGGTCACTATCTGAATCGTGATCGAGCATGATCCCAAGAATTTTTTGCGCATTGGTGGAGTTGATTTTTTCAGTATAGATGAGTGAAATAAGCTCTGCAAAATTTTCAGGCGTGAATTTGGTATCCGTAATTTTCATGGTGCGTTCTGCTAGCCCACCCATCAATTTGCTCGTAATCCAACCACCGACCAGACGTGCAACTTTTGACCGTACTTCTATATCATCCTGAATCAATTCTCCTACTTCACTCATGACGGCTTCGGTGAAATTCGCCCATCCTTTGTCTTCTGAGAGGAGAGCTGCGTCAGCGCGTGACAAGCTGTATTCTTCCATGAACCGTTTTCGTTTTGCCTGGGGAAGTTCGGGAAGTGACATTGCTCCTGCAATCACGAGCGGTTCGAAAGGGGGGATATCCGGATCAGGGAAATAGCGATAATCTGCCGCATTTTCTTTGATGCGCTGTAATACAGTCACTTCTTCATCCTCATTCCATCCACGGGTCTGCTGTACCCATGTTTCTCCTGCCTCAATCATGCGTGTCTGGCGCTCGATTTCAAACAGGATGCCTTTTTCTACTGCCTTGAATGAATTCAGATTTTTTAATTCTACTTTTGGGTTGAGCATCGCACCATTGAGTGGATTCACTTCACCTCCCACAATTTCGAACGTTCCTGCTTCCTGTAGTGAAATATTGGCTTCACAACGCATGTGGCCTTTTTCCATGTCCGCATCGCTTACCCCGAGTGCTCGGAGCAGTGTTCGGAGTTCCTGGCAGTAGGTTTTTGCCTCGAGTGCGGATATAAAATCAGGGTCAGTAACGATCTCAACGAGGGGGGTTCCGGCACGGTTGAAGTCTACCAAGGTTCCATTTCCACCATGGAATAATTTCGCAGTGTCTTCTTCGAGATGAATGCGACGTATACCGATCACCGCTGTATCTCTCGGGTTTTCACCGCGTGCAAGTTCGAGTGTGATTGTACCGTATTCTCCAATGGGTTCATCGTATTGCGATATCTGATAGCCCTTTGGTAGGTCAGGATAGAAATAATGTTTTCGATCGAATTTTGACAGTTCTCGGACTGAGGCACCCAGGGCTTTCGCTATTTTTACCGTCGACACGATCGCTTCCTTATTCGGAACTGGGAGGGTACCCGGCTGTGCCGTACAAATTTCGCATATATTCGTATTTGGTTTTGGTTCGTCAGGATTGTTCGGGCAGCTGCAGAACATTTTCGATCGGGTCTTCAATTCTACGTGCACTTCCATTCCAATAATCGGGATGAGTTTTGGCATACATTTTTTTGATACTACGTCTTAGCGTACCATTCTTTTTCTCAAAAGAAAAGACCCCGCTTCTCGCACGAAGACGGGGTCTTTTTGTGTCTTTTTTATCATTCTTCCACTTTCGAGAGCGAATCCTCGGAGGCTGGTTTTGACTTTTTCAGATCAAGGTAGAGGATGGTTGGAATGCCTGAGGCAAACGGTGTCACGATCGCTTGTACCGCTGCGGTAATGACCGTTAACACGAATGAAAAGGCTGTAAGTTTTTGGAATGTTAGCGTGTCGACGTCAAAGCGGGAGAATATGTTGACGATGCTCTGGTAGACTGCCATGATCGCGAGTACGACTAATATACCCACTACGATTCTTCCAAATACTCCCCACCAGTTGCCTCTCACGAGAGCGCGGCTGAATCCGAGCGAGCTTATTCCTTTTTTTTGATCCAGTACCCGTGCCTGTGCCACGAAGGTGAACCAGATACTGAAGATGATGCCCGGGATAATCACGAGTATAAATCCGCCAAGTACGATCAAGCCAACTAGAAACGAAAGTCCGAATACTGGTAGGATCAGATGTGCTGTTTTTTTGAGGTATTCTTTGATTGTTTGGAGGGATCGTCCTTCCTCCATATCAGCCAATGCCTGGATATATGAGATCGTAAACCATAATGACAGAAGCGACATGCAGATTGCTCCGACTACAAAGAGTAGTGCACCTGCGGGTACGATGCCATATACAATACTGATCAGGTCCACTGAAAATCTAGTGAGCCCTACGACAAATATCGGCAGGAAGAAAAGAAGAATAAATTTGAATATCACCTTCGGGTGGGTACGGTAGGGAGCATATGCTCTCTTAAAAAGATTTGACACTGAGGGAAGCATAGAACTTGGTTAAGCATTATATCTCTTATTAGTATAGCACAAAATTACCTATTATTTGATTCTTTCCGTCACCATGTCCCATAGTTTTGTATGAATCGTCGGTATAGATTCATTTGCATTGATTCGTATCCACCCGCGTTCTTTTCCAAGTATGTCATGTGCTTTTCGTACGGTCTCGATAAGCTCGTTGTTTGTCTCATGTTTATGTCCGGTTTCTGTGGCTTCCACAAATCGTTCACCTTCAAATAAAAAACTTATGTCTTCTTTGAGAAGGTGCTTGTTTATATCTTTCAGAAATTGTTCACTAACTCCAGCGCCAATTCCCCAGCTAATTCCGGTTCCTACATAATCTTCGGCAATGATATGCACCCCTTTTTGTAATTTTTCTTTAAGTATTGGTTCGTACTGTGTACGATCTAGGACATAGAGTAATTGCGCTTCACGTGCACTAAGCCCGTAGGTATTTCCTTCTCGAAGGTAATTATTGATAATCGGTCCCGCCGGTGCCTGGGTGTAGATTGGATATTTGAGGTATTCGGCCACGTATCCTTCCTTGTTCATTCTTTCAACCAGCATGCGTGCTTGAGTACTTTTGCCGAGATTGTTGATACCGTAGAGGACAATGAACATACGGATTAGCTAAGTTTTTTATAGGTAACAAATGAGAAGTGCTCATGCTCTTCGCGATCTGTTTCTTTCCAGATCGTCCGGTCGATTGTCGGGAAAAATGCAGTACCATCCTCGATACATGTGCGGATGTGGGTGATATAGAGCGTGTCAGCCCGATCGATCGACTGCGCATATATTTCAGCGCCACCAATAACCATAATGTCCCCCTGTTCGTGTTTGAGCGCGTCTTCTACTGAATGGTAGAGAACTACTCCCCTAGGGACAGGGTATGTAGTATTTCTGGTTATCACAATATTTTTTCGATCTGGTAAAGGGCGGAATTTTTCCGGGATCGATTCCCAGGTTTTTCTACCCATGAGTACCGTGTGACCGGTGGTAATTTTTTTGAATCGTTTGAGATCTTCAGGAATATACCACGGCAAGGTGCCGGATTTTCCAATACAATTGTTTTCGGAAATTGCTGCGATAAGAGCAATCATACAGCGATTGGGAATTTAATCGTTGGGTAGCTTTCGTAACCCACTATAGATGAATCAGTATATTTCCAATTAAAAATAGAATTAAATTCAGGAGTTTCGATTTTTGGAAGAGGGTATTTATTGGGGTCGCGAGTGAGTTGTTCTTTTGCTCCCTCAATATGATTTTCGTATATATGTACATCAGCGAGGAATCCTACCAATTTTCCTTCTTCTAGGCCAGTTTCCTTTGCGAGGAGGTGGAGAAGAAGCGCATAGCTTGCTATATTGAAGGGAAGCCCGAGCATCACATCAACCGAGCGCTGGTTCCAGAGTAAATTAAGTTTATTTTTGATAACGGTTACTTGGAAACCATAGTGGCAAGGAGGTAGTCCCATGTCAGAGAGCATGCTTGGATTCCATGCCATCACAATCATACGGCGGTCATTGGGATTACTTTTGAGTTTTTCGACTACCTGCTTCAATTGGTCCACTCCTTTTCCGGTGTAATCAGTATCGTATGATTCGTAGGGTGCATTGAAGTGTCTCCATTGGAATCCATAAATCGGACCAAGATCGCGTTCTTCGAGCATGCGCTGCTTACTCACATCATCGTGTCCATACGGAGCTTTACTGGGGCGTGCCCATTCATCCCAGATATGGTTATTCCTCTCTTTCATCCATTCTTTATCGGTAATTCCATTGATAAAAAATTCAAGCTCACTTGCAATAAGACGAAATGGGACTTTTTTGGTGGTAAGCAAGGGAAAGCCTGTCGACATGTCGTGCTCAAACATGGCGCCGGCAATTGCGTATGCATCAGTTCCCGTGCGATTTGATTTGAGGACTCCCGTGTCCAGGATTTTTTGTACGAGATCAAGGTAGGATTGCATAGTAGTTTTAAATTTAGAATTGTCCGGTTGTCCCAAATCCTCCTCTACTTTCAGTGCTCATACGTTCAACCTCATTCCATTCTGCCCG
>CAYWFD010000011.1:14294-17301 GCA_964457885.1 uncultured Gammaproteobacteria bacterium | reverse complement strand
CATTCATGAGATCATAGGAGCCGAATACCGGTGCAAATTCCTTGGCAAGCAATTCCGAGTCTTCAGGGCCGATTCTGAAGGCTGCCATAGTACCTGCATTACCGAGGACCGCATCCTTGATATCCGATTTGCCTTTTTCATCAGTCAGTTGTCCGAGATACTGATGTGCAATGATGAGGTCGAGCCGGTACTTGCGGGCTTCGGAAAGAATGGTCGCGATCGAATCAGTGATGAAATTCTGGAACTCGTCGATGTAGAGATAGAAATCTTTGCGCTGCTCTTCCGGCAGATCAGCACGGCCGAGCGCAGCCATCTGGAGTTTGGCGACGATAATAAGACCGATCAATTTCGCATTCACTTCTCCGGTCTTTCCCTTAGCGAGATTGACGATCAGGATCTTCTGCTTATCCATGATATCGCGGAAATCGAATCCTGATTTCTGCTGCCCCATGATATTCCGCATCATCTCATTTTCTACGAATCGTCCAACTTTTGAGATAAGGTATCCAAGCATCTCGGATTTGTGGAAATCACTCGTCTTTGCCATTTCTTTTTCCCAGAATGCACGTACGACCGGATCTTTTAATTTCACTAGATATTTTTTGACATACGCATCATCAGTGAACATGCGGGGAATATCTATTATGGTGCCCGGATTATCGAGGTCAGCCATGAGGGTCAGCATCACATTTCGCATGTTGTGTTCGAACATCGGTCCGATCATCTCAGGAGGGAAGAGTTTGTAGAAGATCGCGATCATTTCTTGCACTGCAAAGTCTTTTTCATCCTCACTTTTTGCTTCAAGCATATTGAGTCCGATCGGTCGATCGAAATCAGACGGGTTGAAAATAATGACGTCATCAGCGCGTTCTTTGGGAATGTGTTCGAGTACGTATTCAGCGAAATCTCCGTGGGGATCAATAACCGCAAGCCCCTTGCCATTGATCACATCCTGCACCGCAAGGTTTTCGATGAACACTGATTTTCCACTTCCGGATTTTCCGATGACATAAAGATGGCGGCGACGGTCCTCATCTTTCATCTTCACCGGGTATTCCTGCCCGCGATAGATGACTCGCCCGAGATCGATACCGCTCGTAGGAAGGTTGGGCGGTGGTGGGGCTTTGCGCGCGAGGAGCCACTTGATATTTGGAGCCTCAGTCGAGTGGAGCGGCAGGTGCCAGAATCCTGCCATTTCTTCGGTATTGAGAATACTATGGCGCTTTTCATGAAATGAGCGGTAGATGAATGAGCGGATAATGCTTTGTGGATTTTTGGGAACAATCGCTTCGAGTGAGTTGCCATACCGATAGAGATTGTAAGGGCCGAATGAATTGACGATATTATCGAGATTCATGCGGGCAAGCTCAGGATTATCAGATGCTGACACGACACGAATCGTGACATCGAGTCCTCCTTTGATCAGTTTTTCCTCGATTCCTTTGAGCATTTCTTCTTCGAGAGCCGAGAGTTGGTATGCTTCTTTCGCTGTTTCTTTGGTGTTGAGGTCAAGAACCTGTCGCTTCGCTTCAGCACCGAATGAGCTGAAAAAACCTCCGATCGAATGTTTTCCACCTACCACTTCTTCAAATCGTTTTCCTTTCCGGACTTCACGGACGATACGCACCCCTTCTCGACGCCATTTTTTATATGCAGGGCGAAGTACGAATTGGATTGCAGCCGAGCTGTCAGCCTCGTGGATGCGTGCAAGTGCATTGAGTATGCCGGACAGCGGATCCGAATCCATTTTTTTGTAGGTTTTAAAAGGGAGCGCGGCGGCATCTTTTGCTTTAAGATAAGCTCCCACAATGGAACTTTTTTCAGTAAAAATATTATAGTCAGTAATTTCTTCGATATGTGCGTACGGGTATTGTGCGTTGATCTGTTGCTCGACAAACGGCTTGAATTTGTGTGGGACCGCGATATAGAAGTTGATGAGTCCGTTATCGATGACTAATTCAAACGAGATGTGGTCGTTTCGACCGGTAAACCATTTTCCGATTCCATGTTCCGGCTTAAGACCGGCAACAGTGGAGAAGAACGTCTCAGTAATTCCAATTTCTTCTTTCACTTGCTCAAGACGGTCTTCCTGGGATGCATTTCCCGAACCTTCGGATTTACGTTCTTTGGGTACGAGAATATGGAGTACGGTACGGTCAAATGCTTTACGTACCTGATGAACCGAGTGGAGAACACTTCGGATGATCAGAATGATGGTTATGATCGATATGAGAGTTACTGCCGCAACAATCACTGTAAAAAACGGGATACTAATCCCGGTGGGTACGACGAGTGAAGTTTCTTCAGGGAATCCGGTGGTGAATTGCAATAATGGCAACATAGGAATTATTCGAAGCGTTGATGTTTGCTCAGTGCCAGAATTTTGTCCGCTTTTATCTTTGCCTCTTGTTCGATAAAAAATTTATTGATCCCTGGAAGGAGGCGCAGCCATTCCACGAGCAATTTGAAAATTTCCTTTATCTTGATGTGTCCGCGTTTGAGCAGCTGGCGGATTTTCCATGCTGTTTCTTCTCCTTTGATTTTGAATTCCTGTTGCTGTACCACGGTCAATTCGCGGTAGGCATCCCCCAATCCTTCTTCCATCACGCGCTCGACACGCCGGGTAATTTCGTCTTTGATAGTCGGGATCTCAATTTTCTTTTTTTTGCTGCCGCGTAATTTTTGGGTGAGTGATTGGATTGCTGATTCTACATTTTCAGCTTGTGGTTTTGGTTGTGATTCAGTTTCAGACGACTTTTCTGTTTCAGGATGAGGTGTCCTCGTTTCAGCTTGTGGTTTTGGTCGTTGCTCTACCTGAAAAGAAGTACCTTCTGTCGCAGGTATTTCAGGTGAGGGTATAGTGTGTTTCAAAGTGTCCGGTGTTGCCATAACATGAAAACGCACACGGAAATCCGTGCGCGTATAGTATAGCAAAAAATAAATCAGCCCGCTACAAAATGTGAAGAAGTTATGCACGGGTGGTGAGACGCTGTCCGTCTGCGGTGTC
>CAYWFD010000011.1:1546-14284 GCA_964457885.1 uncultured Gammaproteobacteria bacterium | reverse complement strand
GATCTCATCGCGGAGACGATCACTCTCGGACCAATTTTTTTCTGCGCGAGCTTGCGCACGTTGTTCGAGTAAGATTGATACTTCTGTAGGCATTTCCTTATTTTTTAGAGTTTCGTGCATTTTTTTTGCACCTTTTTTAAGTTCTAACCCTAAAAGATCATCCATTACATTTATAATTACTGACCAATCATTTTCAGAAATAATAGGAGGTTGGTTGGTCAATTTGTTGAAAGAGGCTAGAGCTACCGGTGTGTTTAGGTCCTCACTTAGAGTATTTAATAAAGTTTTTATAAATCGTCCAGCAATACTATCTTCTGGTAATTTTTTCCCCGTTCGATCATCTTCTTCAAGAGAATTGACAGATAATTGGGTGCTGCAAAATTTATATAGCCTGTTTAAACCAATCTCGGCAGCTTTTAAAGCTTCCCAGGTAAAGTTAAGTTGTTTTCGGTAATGCGCCTGCAATAAGAAATAACGGTAAGCAAGTGGGGAATATCCTTTTTCAATGAGTTCAGGTATGGTGATAAAATTTTTATCAGATTTGGACATTTTTTTACCGTCGACCAAGAGCCATTCATTATGAATCCAATAGTTCACGAAGTGTTCGCCTGTTGAGCATTCTGACTGTGCGATTTCATTCTCGTGATGTGGAAAAATGAGATCGATGCCGCCGGTATGGATATCAAAATGGTTGCCGAGATGTTTCATGGACATTGCTGAACATTCGATATGCCATCCGGGACGTCCTTTACCAAGTGAAGTTTCCCAAAATACCTCGCCATCAGCCTCATCCCATGCTTTCCATAGTGCAAAATCATGAGCATTTTCTTTGTCGTAATTGTCTTTGGTGATTCGTCCGGCAGCATTTTGTTTCAGCGTCTGGAGATCAAGGCCCGAGAGGTGTCCATAGTCTTTCCAGGACTGCACATCGAAGTACACGCTTCCGTGGTCATCAGTGTATGCAAAACCTTTCTTAAGAAGTGTTTCGATAATCGTAACCATCTCTGAAATATAATCAGTTGCCTTGGTGTACGTATTTGCTGGCACTATAGCAAGTTCGGCTAAATCTTTGAAGAATTTTTCAGTATAGTATTCAGTAAATTCTGTTAAACTCTTGTTTTCTTTTTGTGAGTCACGAATAGTCTTATCGTCAACATCGGTAAGATTCATGACATGGTTCACTTGGTAGCCATGAGTGATAAGGACACGTTTAAGAATATCTGCGGTAACATATGCCCGATAGTTTCCGACATGGGGATAATTGTATACCGTCGGTCCGCAGGTGTAGAGTCCTACCTTCTTGTCTTCAATCGGTTTGAATATTTCGATTTCTCGGGTAAGAGTATTATAGAGTTTCAGGTCGGGCATATAGTATGCATCATTAGGATGAACTTTCTTAGTGTACCTGACTATATTTTTTCTGTAAATAACAGACTTTCTCTATTGCGTGATTGATGTTTTGTGCTATACTTACTGCATTATTTTTTTGAGATATCCTGTATGCTTTTTATTCTTCGGTTAGTACTCAATGCAGGGGCACTACTCCTGATCTCCAATGTTATCCAGGGGATCAAATTGGGTGGATGGTATTCGGCAATCATTACGGTTATCGTGCTTGGAATCGTGAATGCGCTCATACGTCCGTTGATCCTTATTTTGACACTACCGGTGAATATCATTACACTTGGACTCTTCACCTTGGTGATTAATGCCCTCATGTTCTGGTTTGCATCGTCAATCGTGAAAGGGTTTGAAGTAAGCGGGTTCTGGGGAGCATTCTGGGGAGCTCTGCTCTTTAGTATCACCAGCTGGATTATCTCAAGTTTGGTTACCAAAGAATAGGGAAATGTATGAAAAAATATAGCTCGAATCGTGCGGGAAAAGGTAAGACTGCTTACCGCACGTCGAGCGGCTTTAAAGTGCGAGCTAGTCAATATAATCATTATCGTGTATGGCGAAACGACAAACCAAAATTCTCTCAATCGGTGGATCAATTGTTATCCCGTCGACCGGATTCGACATCGAATTTCTCAAAAAATTCAAACAGTTAATTGTATCAGAGGTAAAAAAAGGCACCTCTTTTATTTTGGTTATTGGCGGTGGGGCGACCGCTCGGACGTATCAAACAGGCTTGAAAAATGTAATCAAAGCAGATGCAAAAACGCTTGACCTGATCGGTATCGAGACTACGCGGCTCAATGCGAATTTTGTCCGATTATTTTTTGGCGAATATGCGCACAAAGAGGTAGTTGCTGATCCGACCAAGCCAGTGAACACTAAGAAACCGATTATTGTTGCATGTGGTTGGAAACCAGGATGTAGTACCGATGCAGACGCGGTCTTACTCGCACGGGCATACGGTGCAAAAGAACTTGTCAATGTCTCGAATATTGAATACGTATATACTAAGGACCCGAATAAATTTCCTGATGCTGAAAAAGTAGAAGTGATTGACTGGGAGACCTATCGAAAAGAAATCGTAGGAAATGCATGGGAACCAGGAAAAAATTCTCCATTTGATCCAGTGGCAAGTAGGGATGCGGAAAAATATGGTATGACCGTCTCGATCGTCCGCGGTAGTGACCTGAATGAAGTGAAGAAGGCGATACAGGGGAAAAAGTTCAAAGGAACGGTAATTCGACCGTTTATTGAACTCTAATTTGTTAATTGCAAAAGCAAAAACACCGCTCGTAGGTTCTCCTTTTGCCAAATCCGATAGGTATCGGGTTCGGCAATGGGGATGCGAGCGGTGTTTGCGTGTGATGGCTCCTCCCCCTAGATCAAGAATGTCGCGACAAAAGGGTCCACCTCTCGACGAGGTAATACAGCTATAGAGGCCGTGATGAAGAGGCTCACCGGGGAGCTATGTCAGCGGAAATCGATGAGATCCATCTCGTCACGCACAGCAGCGGAGTAGGTGTGCTGCTCGTGGACCTTCTTCTGTGTGGAGGCAGGCGAGGTCGTGGAGTCCTGGTGAGGATTCCGCTTGGTACGCAGACGCTTCAGACCAGAACTCAGGACAGAGAACAGTTTTGAGACACCATTCACGATGACACCACGCATGACGGTTTTCCTTTTCCCGGATTGTATCCAGGTTGGGGGAGTAGGTCATCCATACACACTAGACACAAGCAATAAGTATATGACGGTGACAGTATAAGTCAATAGTCATATATATAATCTTGCCAAGTTGTCCACAATAGAGTACTCTCGAGAGTAGTATGAACGACGATATTTCCAAGATAAAAGAAAAAATAGACGTGGTTGATTTGATTTCCGAATATATTCAATTGAAGCCGGCAGGGATCAATCACAAGGGCTTGTGCCCTATACATCACGAGAAAAGCCCGTCGTTTATGGTGAATCGCGAGCGCCAGAGCTGGCACTGCTTCGGGTGCGGCAAGGGCGGCGATATTTTTTCGTTTATCCAGGAGCTCGAAGGAATGGAATTCCGTGATGCACTCAAATTTCTCGCAGACAAAGCAGGGGTACAATTATCTCGCACGGGAAGTACGGTTGAGACGAGTCAAAAAAATCGGGTCAAAGCGATCAATCATGAAGCGGCAAAATTTTTTCACTTTATTCTCACCAAATTACCTCAGTCAAAGCCGGCGGAGGACTATCTGATCAATCGTGGGTTGAGTCAGGATACGATTGGAGCGTGGCAGATTGGGTTTGTACCAGACCAATGGGATCTCTTGACGAAATATTTATTGAAAAAAGGTCATGCGATTGATGATATCCTCGCGAGCGGGCTAGCAATCAAAAAAGAAGGAGCGGATGCGAGGAGTATGCGTGGGTTTTATGACCGATTTCGAGGTCGCATCATGTTTCCGATCTGGGATGCGCACGATACTGTAGTCGGATTTACCGGGCGGGTATTGGTTGAGACCGAGCATTCAGGAGGGAAGTATGTCAATACGCCTGCTACGATCCTCTACGATAAATCACGAGTATTGTTTGGGCTGAACAGGGCAAAGCGCGAAATTAAAACGAAAGATCTGATCGTCATGGTCGAAGGACAAATGGATGTGATCGCGTGTCACCAGGCAGGTATGACCAATGTCGTTGCAACCAGTGGCACTGCATTGACCGAGCATCAGATTGCACTGCTCAAGCGCTATTCCAATAATATTGCGTTATCATTCGACGGAGATGCGGCAGGGGTTGCTGCAGCAAAACGCGGTATTGATCTGTTGATTGAAGCAGGTATGAATGTGAAAGTAATCGAAATTCCGGAAGGGCAGGGGAAAGATCCTGATGAATGTATCAAGAAGAACAAAGAAACGTGGTTTGCTGCAGTCGTGAATGCAAAAGAAATTATGAATTGGTATTTTGATCGGAGTTTTGCGCATGCAAATTTAACCGATCCCAAGGCGAAGCAACAAATAGCAAATGAACTCTTGCAAGAGATTTCACGTATTCCGTATGCAGTCGAACGCGACCATTGGTTGACGCAGTTGTCGCATCGTTTGCAAGTGGACGTGTCAGTACTACGCGAAGATATGTTACGCATTCTGAAAAGTGGGCAAAAAAAGACATTTGGGGTAGACAAAAAAGCTGAGCCGAGCGTAAAACCAGTTCAAAAAGGGCGGCTCGAGGTATTGCTCGACCGACTCTTTGGGCTCATACTTGCGTTTCCAGAAACCATGGCATCACTCCCAGCTCATTTTTTTACCATTGGGCCATTTTCCACACCTTTACACGCTGATCTTTACGAAATGATAAAATTAAGCTATACTCAGTCTATTCCTATTGAAGTTGGCACCATTCGAGATCGATACACAGTGGAAAATCACGAGAATCCAGTAGAAGTTTTGATAATGCTCGGTGAAAAAGATTTTTCTGAATTTAGCCCTGATATACGGGGAAAAGAAGTGGAAACTCTTGCACTTCGGATTAAGACAGAGTGGAACAAAGAGAAACGGGTCCAAATCCAGGCAAGGTTGTCGGAGGTAGAAGCAGGAGGTGATCAGGTAGAAGCAGATCGGTTAATAAAGGAGTTGAGTAAGTTTATGTAGCATACAAAATACATGGAAAGAAATACGCCGTGTGTTGCGTTCCATGTGTTTTGTATCGTAATTTAATTTTGTTCGCATGGCCAAAAAACCATCGACAACCAAATCTTTGCCGAATAAGGCAAAGAAAAAATTTACCACCGCCTCAAAAAAGGCGGCACCATCACGGGCACCAAGTGCCAAGAGTCCCAAATCATCAGGGACCGAGAACAAAAAAGCTCCTCGCTTCTTTCGAGGAAAAAAGGACGGAAAAAAAATCAATCCTGGGAACAAGCCGCAATTCAAGCGGCGACCTGAACCACAGGACACTGTATTACCGCCGACATCGTCGGACATTCAGGATTTTGTAAACAAAGGACGCAATCGGGGATTTCTCACTGAAAAAGAAGTCCTGTTGAAATTTCCGAGAGTCGAGCATTATCTTGATTTGTACGAATATTTTTTGAATTTGCTTGATAAAAGCAGTATTTCATTAGTTGAAGGACAAGAAGGATTGCTTGGTGGAAAACAATCGGTCGAAAAAAAGAAGGAAATGCTTCGGAGTTTTCAGGGAGATCAACCTGATCGGGACACAGGATCATATTTTGATCTAGGAAGTATTTCACAGGATTCAATTCAGATGTATTTGCGGGAAATCGGAAAAGTTCCCTTGCTCAATGCTGAGGATGAAATGTCGCTTGCAAAACGCAAGGAACGCGGGGACAAGGAAGCCGAGCGCCGTATGATCGAAGCAAATTTGCGTCTCGTGGTCTCAATTGCAAAGAAATTTGTGGGAAAACAATTGTCCTTGCTTGATCTTATCCAAGAAGGGAATATTGGCCTTTTCCGTGCCGTCAAGAAATTTGATTATCGAAAAGGATTCAAATTTTCCACCTATGCAACCTGGTGGATCCGACAGGCAATTACTCGTGCGCTTGCAGACCACTCACGTACCATCCGTATCCCGGTGCATATGGTTGAGACGATCAATCGATTGCAGCAGGTATCACGACGATTATTGCAGGATTTGGGTCGTGATGGAACACCTGAGGAAATTGCGGCAGAAATGGGAGAAGATGTTGAGAAAGTCAAGCATATTATCAAGATTTCACAGGACACGGTATCACTCGAAACATCGGTCGGAGATGATGACGATGATGACACCTCGCTTTCAGACTTCATCGAAGATGTGAAGAATATTAGTCCGTCTGCGGCGGCAGGATCTGAATTGCTAAAAGACTATATTCGCGAGGCGATCCAGGATCTCTCTCCACGTGAAAAGAAAATTCTCGAAATGCGTTTCGGTCTCGAAGACGGGGTCACGCATACACTTGAAGAAGTGGGTAAGGAATTCGGTGTCACGCGTGAACGTATCCGCCAGATTGAAGCGAAAGCAATCGAGAAGATCAAGAGTTTTGAAGTGATTGAAAAATTGAGTGATTACTAAGACTAAAAATGAAACAAAAAACCCTGTGCCATTCTGGTACAGGGTTTTTTACTATCCTCCATTCTTTTTCTAAAAGTCCACAGGACAGAGACACTTCCTAATAGCCGTCATATACTAGGAAGTGTCAAAACTCGATCGTGCTCCCGCTCGCCTACGGTTGCATGATTGCTGGTGCTATACGGAGTTCGCGCTCAACTTTACAGGAGCAGCGGCTGCTGCCGCATGTGCGTCATAAGACACCAACATAGCCTACACTCAGCTAGAGTTTCTCTGGGGAGGGGCCCCCAGAGCTGTCCCTGGGGGAATACGCACCTTCACCCACAGACCACAGGTTTTGATTTACCTAAAGTATGGGGACGAACGATTCTACCCCAAAAATAACGAAAAAGTTCTTTTTTGTCAAACGGTGACGATATAAAAATAGTACTACAGGAGGGACACCACTTCCCACCATGCAGTAATATAGTCTGCACGTTTATTTTGATATTTGAGGTAATACGCATGCTCCCAGACATCCAGTCCGATGAGGGGGGTATGATTTTTGAGATAGGGAGAATCTTGATTCGGTAGTGAATATGTTACCAAGTTGCCGTGCTCATCTCGCGCGAGCCATGCCCATCCGCTACCGAAATGTTTGGTCGCAAGTTCACTAAATGTTTTCTTGAATGAGTCAACTGAACCAAATGTTTGCTCGATTTCTGTTTTGAGCGACTCGTTCACTTGTTTCGTAGGACCCATGATCGACCAATATAGATTGTGATTTACCAGTCCGCCACCATGATTCTGAAGTGTCTTCCGATCAGCTTCGTCAACTGGAAGCGAAGATAATGATCGCAATATGTCTTCAGCTGTTTTCTCCTGAAGTTCTGGGTATTTTTCAATTACTTTCACAAAATTATCAAGGTATGTTTGATGATGCTTGGTGTAATGTATTTCCATGGTCGCGGCATCAATGTGCGGTTCAAGTGCATTGAAATCGTAGGGAAGACGGTAGAGTTCGTGTTTCATATAAAATGTATTTAAAAATGGATCAATAGTAACTATAGCTATCAGTATCCTACCTGTCAATCAAGTAGTATGAAATAAATCGTTATCCACAATTGTATCTATACACGACCCATGCTATACTTGCAACACAAGTTTAGCCTTATATCTAACTTTTTTCGTATGGAAGAGAAAAAGAGCGTCTTCGATGCACTGTCTCCGAAGCAAATGTTTGTTACTGGTCTCGTAGGTGGAATTATGGTATTGTGCACGATTGGCTTTTTCATTCTTCTCGGGATTATGCTTGGGGGAGGATCGGGAAAGACTACCAAGAAATCAGGAAATGCTGCAGTCGTAACTGATACAAGTGGTAATGTGCAGGGTCCGGAAGAATTCAGCCAATGTCTTGATGGAGGTGAGACGGCAAGTGTCGTCGCGGCTGATCAGCAGCTCGGAGCATCAATCGGAGTCAATGGAACGCCTGCAACATTTGTGAATGGAGTACTCGTTAGCGGGGCATATCCGTACGAATCATTCAAGCAGGTCATCGAAGCTGCTATCAACGGACAGCCACTTGAAAAACTAGAATTTCTTAAAGATCCAAATACGGGAGTTGTCACCAAAGTTACGGTTCCTGAATTGCCAGATGCTATATGGCTGGGTAATGAGAAAGCAAAAGTCACCGTGGTGGAATTTTCAGATTTTGAATGCCCATATTGTCTTCGCTTCGAGCCAGTAGTAAAACAGATGCTTGCTGAATATGGTGATAAAGTGAAATTTACCTATAGACATTTCCCACTCTCATTTCATCCGAATGCACAGAAAGCAGCAGAAGCATTTGAGTGCGCAAAGAAACAGGGTTCTGAATTTGGCTGGGCGATGCATGATAAGTTGTTCCAGTTGAATTCGTCAGGACAACTTGGAATCAATGGATACAAGCGAGCAGCGACTGAGATTGGATTGGACTAGAAGGTCGTAAATTACATTAGGAATCCCAGGTGTACTCCTTGGCGCAAGTCAGGAGAAAACAGTTCACCGCAAAACTGCCGGGCCAAACGCGGCGGTTTTTGTTTGCTTGCTTTTTGCCTTGATTCAGCTATACTTAAACAATAAATTCTTTTAAGAAATGTATGCTCAACACGACCTTACTTTCAAAAATTAGAAAAGACTTATTGTCATATGCTGATGTCCGTCAGAACGTGATCAAGGATTCAAATGATGCGTTGTTTCATGCCAAGCGCGCGATCTTTGCCCTGCATCGTGATCAGGTGAAAGAAGCAGGGACGAAACTTGCGGAAGCAAAGGCGATCCTTGGAACCATTGCAAAAACATATAGCAAAGATGCTCGGGCGCTTGATGAAGGTGCATATAAGGCAGCGATTGAAGAATTTGTGGAGGCTGAGCTCATGTACCAATTTATAACCACGGGAAAAATCGGAGAGGTAAAAGGGTTGAAAATTTCATCAGAATCATATGTTGCAGGGCTGACAGACGTGCCCGGAGAATTATATCGATATGCGGTCAAAGCTGCGACTGCGCGCGACCACGCTATGGTCACCAAGTGCGCTGAGGCTGCGGAGGAAATCATCGGGGAATTGATCGAATGCAATCTCACGAGTTATCTTCGCAATAAGTTTGACCAGGCAAAAACAGCGGTTTCAAAAATTGAACATGTGGTGTACGAATTGTCATTAAGAAAATAAATTTTGGATCAAGGTATGGTTCAAAAGGTGAAATTACTGATTAAAAAATATATTCCGAAGAAAGTGCTTAATCTGAGGCATTGGTTTTTTGCATTACTCGGTGCGCTCTATTACCGGAACCCCTCGAATGAACTCATCGTAATCGGGGTGACTGGTACCAGCGGAAAATCAACTACGATTTTTCTCCTTCGTACCGCACTCGAAGCTGCAGGGTATCGCGTAGGATCGCTTTCAACGATTGATTTTTATATTGCAGGGGAAGACAAGTTGAACGATCAAAAGATGACCATGCTCGGAAAAATGAAAACACAGAAATATTTGCGTGAAATGGTGGATAAAAAATGTGACATAGCGATCGTCGAGACGACCTCCGAAGGCGCGGTGCAATATCGGCATACGTTCATCAACTATGATTTCATAGTGTTGACTAATCTCTATCCTGAGCATATCGAATCACATGGTAGTTTTGAGAATTACAAGCAGGCGAAAATATCAATTTTCAGACATTGCGCAAAAGGAAAACGCAAAGTAATGGATGGTGCAGTACAGCCCAAAATTGCACTAGTAAACGGGGATTCCATCCATGCGTCCGATTTCTTCGCTGCAGGAAAATTCGATCATCGATATGCTTTTGGAAGGGGTGAGCGCACGGTGGCGGAAAGTGAACACTATTTTACGATTTCAGAAGTGCGTCCAGAGCCTACCGGGATTTCATTTTCGTTCGATAATATGCGCGTGGCGCCACACATATATGGCGTGCACAATGCAGAGAACTGCGCAATTGTCTTCAGTTTGCTTTCCATACTGGGAGTTTCAGGAGAAAAAATTAGAGACATTGCGCTCAATCTTCGGAACGCCCCCGGACGTACTGAGTTTATACATGAAGCGGATCCTTATGGTTTCCAGGTTATTGTCGATTACGCGTTCGAACCAAAAGCAGTTGAAGCATTGTATGAGGTGGTAGCTCAATTATCACCCAAACGCATCATACATGTATTCGGTTCCACGGGCGGCGGACGCGATAAGTCCCGACGGTTTTCAGTGGGAGAATATATAGGGCGTCATGCTGATATCGTATTGGTGACCGATGAAGATCCGTATGATGATGATCCGCTTGAAATCATGCGAGATGTGGCCAGCGCAGTTGAGAAAAAGGGGAAAGTGCCGGGAAAGAATTTATTTATAATTGAAGACCGCAGAGAAGCGGTAGAGCGTGCGGTTGCCATGGCAGAATCAGGGGATATGGTTTTGGTCACTGGAAAAGGAAGTGAACAGGGAATGTGCATTGCAGGAGGAAGAATGATTCCTTGGGATGATCGAGAAGTCGTGCGTTCAGCGCTTGGACTGCGCGCTACTGATGAGCGTGAAAGTAACAAAGAAATTAAGAGCTTATGGAGCAGATAAGTGTGGTGATTCCAGTGTATAACCGTGCCAAAGTTTTTGGCGAAGCACTTGAATCAGTGGTGCTGCAGACGTACCGTCCACTTGAAATTATTGTGGTTGATGATGGAAGTACCGAGGAAATTCGGCCAATTTGTGATTCTATACTGAAAAAACATGAATCTGCTGGTGTACATTTCGTGTATCTAAGACAGGAGAACAGCGGAGCACCGGCAGCAAGAAATCGAGGATTGCAGAGTGCGACCGGCGCGTATGTGATTTTTTGGGATGCGGATGCGGTCGGGAATACGGACATGCTTGAGAAAATGTATACTACACTGCAGGAATGCCCGCGCGCATCATTTGTGTATTCCAATTTTTTGTTTGGAAAAAGAGTCATGCGTGGTAAAACGTTTTCATTTGAAGAATTAAAAAAAAGAAATTATATCATGTCAACGTCACTTATTCGGAAGAGTGATGTGGTTTCGTGGGACGAGACACTCAAGCGGTTTCAGGATTGGGATTTGTGGCTTACAATGGCGAGTCAGGGAAAAAAAGGGGTGTGGATTGATGAGGTATTGTTTCAGATTGAGGCAGGGGGGTCCATGAGTTTGTGGCTTCCGTCGTTTGCATATCGAGCGCCCTTTAGATGGCTGCCGTTTTTTGCCGGGCGTGTAAAAAAATACGAACAGGCCCAATCAGTCGTGGCACATAAACACGGCATCATATAGAGTGGTAGAGAATATAAAACGACTGGTTCACTGCCAGTTGTTTTATAGTAATGTTTGTTTATCGAGTGTGAGCCAGTACCCAGCAAGGCAAGCGTTTACACCAAGTGCCTGTTTTCCTTCGAATTGAATTTCGAGTATTTGGATTGATCCGTCTCCGGTTCCTACGAGGATAGTATCTTCAGCGCACTGTATTAATCCGGGGTTGAGTTTTTGTTGGTTTGGTTTGATCTTGAGCAATTTTACACGTGAACCGTTCAGTGAGGTCCAGATGCCAGGCCAGGGGGTGAGTCCACGATAGAGATCGTATATCTCCTTTGTTGTATTATTCCAATCAATTTTCCCATCATCACGGGACAGTTTTTTGCAGATAGTTGCTTCGGTGTCGTCTTGTGGGGTGGACGTGAGCGAACCGTCGCAATAGCGCGGAAGTGTTTCAGTAAGCAGGGATGATGCGACTTCTGCAAGCCGTCTGTCCAATTCCGGATACGTTTCATCCCGATCGATCATTACTTTTTTTTGTGACAAAATAGGACCGGTATCCATACCTTTATCCATGATCATGATGGTCACTCCGGTCTCGGTGTCTCCATTCTTGAGCGCAGATTGGATCGGAGACGCACCTCGATATTTTGGCAGGAGAGAAGTGTGCGTATTTACAAAACCATGTGTAGTTTCGGTAAACAAGTGTTCAGGAATTAGTAATCCATATTGTGCTACTACAGCAACAGTATAGGTGCCCTCAAGATGAAAATTTTTAAGTGTTTCCGGTTGTACCACAGGGATCCCCAGTTTTTCTGCCAAAATTTTGACTGGAGGAGGGGATAAAATTTGTTTTCGTCCGACTGGTTTGTCTGACTGAGTAATGGCCAATTCTACCGAAAAACGCCCGTCTGAGACGAGTGATTGGAGAATAGTTGCTCCGAATTCATGGGTTCCGAAAAAGACGAGTTTGATAGGCATATTTTTAATCTTACCTAAATTTAGCCATTTTTTCAAGGACGAGTGACAGAGAATGTATTTTTTGCTATACTGTGTAAGCTATTTTACTCTATGAAACTCAAACTTACACTGATTTTTTTAATTGTAATCGTGGGAGGGCTGAGCTATTATTTCTTCACCAAAGATCCATCCGTTAAAGGAGAAAAGATCGTCGAAGTCGCTGATGCAGCGCCCGCAGCTCCAGTCATTCAGCCACCTCAATTCACTACTGCCACACATGTGATCGCCGAGGGTGATACGTTTGGTATTGCGACTGACGCGCTTGGAATTTCATATGCCGAGATGCTTCGTATTCTTGATGCTGCATCCTCGACCTATGATTTCACCCGGGTACGTGTCGGACAGCCTCTGACCTTGGCAAAGAATTTGGACGGGACGTTGGCTTATCTTGATTATGAGCAAAACAAAGATTCAATCGTTCGTTTCTTTTTTTCGGATTCACGGGCTGAAATTATTCCGATCGAGTATGAAGTCGAAGAAGTGAATGCTTCGGGTGC
>CAYWFD010000011.1:297-1536 GCA_964457885.1 uncultured Gammaproteobacteria bacterium | reverse complement strand
CATGTATTTGGATGCGCTCTCGCTCGGTGTACCGGATGCTGTCATTATGCAGTTTGCTGATACGTTTGCATGGACGATCGACTTTTCGACTCAAGTACAGTACGGCGATTCGTTTTCTATGATTTATGACAAACGGAAACGGAATGGGGAAGATGCAGGTACGGGATATGTGCATGCTGGGAAATTTGTAAATAATGGTAAAGAACTGTATGCATTTCTGTATGAGCAAGAGTCAGGAAAACCCTCATATTTCAATGAAAATGGAGAGTCAATGGTAAAAGCGTTTCTCCGTGCACCGCTTGAGTACAAGCGAATCACATCAGGATACACGACCGCCCGCTTTCATCCTATTTTGGGGAGAAATACGACGCATTTGGCAATTGATTATGCGGCAGCGCTCGGCACACCAGTCATGGCCGTGGGGGACGGTGTTGTTACGTTTGCTGGTTGGAATAGCGGTGGATACGGAAAATTTATTACAATCAAGCATAATGACAAGTTAGCGACCGAGTACGCGCACCTGTCAGCTTTTGGTAAAGGAATCAAGGCGGGTACCCGTGTAGTGCAGGGGCAAGTAATCGGGTATGTGGGGTCGACCGGACTTTCGACCGGACCGCATTTGCATTATCAGATCAGACAGAATGGTGCTTTGGTCAATCCGTTGACCGTAGAATTTCCGCCGGGAGATCCGATTGACGAGAGCCATCGTGAAGCATTCAATGCGGTCGTCGCAAAATATAAGGATAGGTTATAAATATTAAAACCACGCTACAGCGTGGTTTATTGTCGGAAGAGGTGTGTCCTAGTGTCAGGTTGTATGATGTCTTCCTGCACCCTCACCTCTGGTGATCATCGCGTTGCTGTATTTCAAGCACCGGCCTCATTCTATATATACATTAAGATTGCGGACGAGGACCGCTGACCACTCCTCTCAGATATTGGGCGTTCCTTCAGGTTAAAAAGACCGTATACTCGCTGACACTAGGACAGATCAACATACACCAAAACGCCCATTTTGTCAATGGTGTTGCCCATTATTTCTTGAAATGGTACACTAATGTTCACTTATATAATAAAAAACTATGGAACAAGATATTCAGGGAATATTCGATCGTATTCAAAAAACAAAAAAAGAAATGAAGGATATTAAAGTGATGTTTCGGGATGCTCTTGCAAGCAATGGGGAATATCAGGAAATCACTGACAAAATGAAATCTCTTCGTGAAAACAAAAAACGTG
>CAYWFD010000011.1:0-287 GCA_964457885.1 uncultured Gammaproteobacteria bacterium | reverse complement strand
GCGATCAAAGAAGGATTTGCAAGTGAAATGCAAAAGCTTGATGATTTGAAAATTGATCTTGAATCAGATAATGAAATGCTCAATGATATCGCCTTGACCAAGATGATGAAAGGTGAAACGTTTGAATTATCGGACGAATATAAGAATAACTACGAGCCTATTTTTTCAGTCAAATTTAAAAAACAGTAACGCTGTATGTCTCGAGAAGTAGTATTTGATATTGAGACCATAGGAGATATCCGACAATTCGATACGTTAAAAGTAACGGTTGTGTCAATCTATGAATA
>CAYWFD010000010.1:0-18051 GCA_964457885.1 uncultured Gammaproteobacteria bacterium | reverse complement strand
GCATGCATAAATCCCTGCCACCAAAAATATGCGTCCGATCACCTCACCGAATGCCTGTACATAGGTAGAGAGACGTGATTGATAAAATCCAATAAAAATTTGATTCATGCATACCGAAAGCATGCTGATTGTAGTAAAGCTGATTGCGATTTTTACTTCCGGAGGGTATGGAAAAAAGAGTGCAATCACCGGAGCGATTCCGAGAAAAACGACGGCAGTGACTAGCCGGAAACCGAGAAGATTTTTTATGAGTTTGGTGCGGTAGTGCTGGAGCGCAGAAGGGTTTTTTTCGTTGAGTTCTTTAGGAACCTCGCTCATCATCTGGGAAGTGACAGGAATGAGACCAAAATCAATCAAGATGCCGATAAACTGTAGGAAAGCAAGCGTAGTTCCATACCAGCCGAATTGCTCAGTTCCGAGATATCGGGTCATCATCGCCATTGCTACGAGTCCGAGTAGGGTAGAGATAATTTTTCCGCTCATCTGTGCTGCAGTATTATGCGCAATTTGTTTTTTGACTGACATAGGTGAGAGGGAATTATTCCTGTATATTATGGGAATGATGTGTCTACAGGCTATCATAATTTTTCCCCAAATTCAACGAAGACAAGAGAGAAAAAACATGCTATACTGAAAAAACACTATCATCTACCTTTATATCTATGCATTTTGTTATTCGAACATTACTTACCATTGCTATACTAGCGGTGGGTGCGTCTATCATCGTATCTCCTGTGCATGCTGCAGATCCGAAACATACGATCAGTAATCCTGCCTACGCTGCACGCCTGATTAAGCAATCAATTCCCGATCCAGTCCAGATGGAAGCGGGTTCAGTGAAAACGGTCGTATTTACCTTCAAAAATACCGGTACTGCTACATGGAATGCGGATGCGAAAAATTATCTTTCGGCATACACAGTCGAGCCGCGCTACCGTGATTCTTTGTTCGCGGGGTCAAATTGGTTGGCGTCGCGCCAGACGGCAAAACTCGCGGGAGTCGTAAAACCGGGGGCCACCACTGATCTTGCGGTCGAACTCAAAGCTCCTGAAACACCGGGCGAGTATAGTGAGGAATTTTATCTGGCAGCAGAAAATACTACCTGGATAAAAGGCGGATATTTTTATGTAAAAATTTCAGTAACTCCGAAGAAGAGTGCGACTCCTGCCACTTCGGAAAGTTCTACTGCTTCAGCCGAAGCCGCGGTAGCAAGACCTGCATCCATGAACGGATATCAGGCAAAGCGGATGTTTGTCAACAAGAAACAGTTGGATGCGAAGGGTGGAGAAATAGTACCGATTATTCTCGGAATCCAAAATAGCGGGACCGAATCATGGAGTGGGTATACACTCACCGCAACTCCAATCACTGCAGATAATAAGGCAGGATTGTCCCGGACACTCTCGCAAAAAACAGAAACACTTAATTCAGAAGAGATCACTCGGGAAGAAATCTCGCTCGCGGTTCCGGAACGTCGCGGTATATATCTCGTACGTTTTGCGATTACGACCGGAGGAAACAATCTTCCACTTGAAGTGGGAACCATTACGGTGAATGTTACCGAAGACGCAGCAATTATTACTGAGCCTGAATATACGCTTCCAGTTGAGCCTCTCACACGTATGGCTGAGGAGCCGCGCATTCGGGTCGGTATTTGGAAAGATCCGGCACGTGGTGTGGAATTCGTCTCGGATGACGAAACATATATTGTGTACGATGGTGAGACTCGTATGGGTTCGATCAGCCCCGGTATTCGAGTATCCATGTGGCAGACCAATGGAGTATATTCATTCCAGGGTGGGGGAGTGAATTTCACTACTACGAATTATATTCGTCTGGCACCCGAAACTAATCAGCATGCAGTATTCCGCATCCCGAATTATGAACGTCTGATCTCATATCGAGGTAAATTAAGCTTCAATAGCTATCGAGGTGCCATGGAATATCGCACGACCAAAAGCGGCGAGGGAATATATGTGATCAATGATCTGTTGTTTGAAGATTATGTTGCAGGTATTGCAGAAACCTCGAATGAGGCGCATATGGAGTATATAAAAGCGCTTCTGACTGCTGCACGTACATACGCCTATTATATCCAGAATCATACGACCAAGCATGATACCCGCTTCTTTGATGTCCTTGCGACCACTGCCGATCAATTGTATCTCGGATACGAGAGCGAGAAACTCATGCCTCGCGTTGCGGAAGCAGCACGTCTTACTCGAGGTGTTATGGTAACCTATGACACCGATAGCAATTCTGATACACCGGCTGAGATTGTAATTACACCATATTTTGCGAATGCTGACAGCCGTACCAGGAGCTGGATCGAAGTATGGGGAGGGGCAGAGAAGCCCTGGCTTGTCTCAGTCGGAACGGTGTATGATGCCCGCGACAAGAAAGCACTGTATGGACATGGTGTCGGAATGAGCGGACGGGACGCATCGCTTCGTGCGGGAGAAAAAGGAGAGAATTTTGAACAATTGTTGCAGTATTATTACACAGGTGTAGGACTGGAAAGAATGTATAAATAAAAAAACAAAAATCGGCATGGAGCCGATTTTTTGTGTATATATGAAGAATCGCATTGGCACGTAAGACGTAGTGCCAATGCGATCGGGTAGTGCTCATGAGACATGCGTCTCGAACACCGGGTACTGCCGGACAATCTTCTCTGCTTCGTGCGCCAGAATGCCGGCACACACGTGATGCACGTCGAGATCTTCGTAGCGGGGGTCCGCCACCCCCTCGATGATCATGATCTGCTGCTCGTTCACACCCCGCCCGCGGAGCGCATACGCCACCTCGGTATCGAAGCAAAACACCGTGGTGTAGCTCTCGAGCGCGAGGCCCGTGAGCTTCTGGCTCACGTGATGGCTCACGTCGAGGTGCCGCTGCTGCATGGCCATGATCGTGTAGATGTAGGGTTTGCGACCCTCACGATCGAGCATACTTGCACTCTCGACCACGGCTTCGATCCGGGACTTGCTCAGTGCCTCCTGGAGGAGGTACGCGAGCATGACGCTTCTCGTGATGTCGTTGTGGCACACGCACAGGAATTTGAGTCGTTCGGTCACGATTGTTCTCCTTCAGTCAAGTCGCCAAGGCGACGTGGTGAGTACGTATATACTATATAATAGGTGTTTTGTCCAGGGGGATTGAAATATAAAACCGACAGGTAAAATCGGTTTTTTGATTAATAAAATATATAATAATTAGCTTGACATACAGCTAATTTTATTGTAGATTGAAATATTGTCTTGTACGAATTTCATAAGTATTTCGAATAGGTATCGAGACACTTGATGAGCTTCGTAAGCTCAATAGTTCCTTATATTCGGGTGTGCCGCAGTGGCATACTCGGATCCGCATTTCAATTCGAATCAGATTCAGGAGTGTTCTCATGAAGAAGATCCCGATGCCTCACCAGCGTGAGGCACTCAAGGACATCGTTCCGGCACTCAGGACTGAGCGTCGTCTGACGACGATCATGCCATGCGGTACCGGCAAGACGATGACCCAGCTCTGGACGGTCGAGGCTGCCAAGCCAAAAACCGTCCTCGTACTGCTTCCGTCGCTCGCGCTCCTTCGCCAGACCCTCCATGAGTGGATGGCGGAGACCAAGTGGAATGAAGTCGACGTGCTTTGCGTCTGTTCGGACATGACTGTCGGTAAGAAGTCGGAAGACGAGATCAAGATCTCGGCAGAAGACATCGGCTACCCAGTCACGAGCGACACGCGAGTGGTCAAACAGTTCCTCAAGAAGAAGTCTCGCAACGTCAAGTTCGTGTTCTCGACCTACCATTCGTCACCACTCGTGGCAGGTGGTATGGAAGAGAACTTCTCCTTCGATATCGCCGTCTTCGACGAGGCGCATGTAACCGCAGGAGAAGAGGGGGGATTCTTCAGCTTCGCGCTCGAGGAATCCAACATCTCGATCAAAGTCCGGACATTCTGGACCGCGACTCCACGCCACTACAACCTCTCGAAGATGAAAGATGTGGATGGGGACTTGCCGCTCATGTACTCGATGGATGATGAGGAGATGTATGGCCGGGTGGTGCACAAGCTCACGTTCCGCAAGGCTGTGGAGCAAGGTATCATCTGCGACTACGAGGTCCTCGTCTCCGTCGTCACGAACAAGATGCTCGGAGTGGACGAGATCAACAGCGGGGAAGTCACGATCCAGGGGAAACGAGTTTCGGCCAAAGTCGTCGCGCACCACACAGCGCTTCAACAGGCGATCGAGAAGTTCGACGTGAAGAAGATTTTCTCGTTCCATCCGCGTGTCGCGGATGCCGAAGAATTTACGAATGGCGGCCCCCAGTCCGCCATGCACCACTTGCCGAAAGACTTCAAAGTCTTTCATGTGAATGGTGAGATGACGACGGCATTCCGCGAGACTAAGCTCAACGAGTTCCGCCATGCCAAGCGGGGACTCATGTCGAATGCCCGGTGCCTCACACAGGGAATCGACGTGCCGAATGTCGACCTGGTTGCGTTCTTCAGCAAGAAGCGCAGTCTGATCGACATCGTCCAGGTGACCGGGCGAGCCATGCGGCGTGCACCGGGTAAGACCAAAGGCTACATTCTGGTTCCGCTCTATGTGGAGCAGGGTCAGGGTGAAACCCTCGAAGCAGCCGTCGAACGCTCCGAGTTTCGTGAGGTCTGGGCTATACTCAATGCGATGCGCGAACAGGACGAAGCGCTGGCAGAGACTATGTCTCGGATTCGCATCGGATGGGGTGGTGGAGGTGGAGACGGTCGAGATGAGGATCCTGATGGTGTGATAACCGTCCTCGGTCCTCAAATCGGAATCGAGAAACTTCGTTCCTCAATCACAACCATCTGCGTCGATCGGTTGGTTCAAAAACCATTTTATTCATGGGAGGATGCATCCAACGCGGTACAAAGACTTAAAATAAACACCATTTACGAATATAGAAGCAGGTACACAGAAGACCCGCTTTTACATAGCTCACCGCCTGAGCGATATTCGGATGTGTGGAAAAAAAATGGCGGATGGCCCGGTTTTCTAAAAAACCAAAACCGTTCTTCTAAAAGAGAACAGATCTACAAGACATGGAAGGAGGCGTCTAAAGCAGCGCGTAAATTAGGTTTTATTACGATGCGAGAGTACAAGGCTGGCTATACTCGGGATCCACTACTTCATAGCAATCCTCACTTTCTTTACAAGGATGTGTGGGAAGAAAATGGAGGCTGGCCTGGATTTCTTGGTATAGATCGTGAGCGTCGCAAAGACATGTACAAGACATGGAAGGAGGCGTCTAAAGCAGTGAAAAAGCTTAATTTCAGAAGGGTGAGCGAGTACAGGGAGGGATACCGAAAGGATCCTAGACTTCCGAGTAATCCTCAAAAAGCTTATGCTAAAGTCTGGGAACAGAACGGTGGCTGGCCGGGATTCCTGGGTAAGAAAAAGAAGTAAGTAGTCACAGTTTTTATCACCATTTGAGCTAATCAAAAGGTGAGCCTAGAGGAAGCAGAGCCTCCCTGAAGCCGACGCAGAGACAACGTCGGCATACATTTAGTCTTGTCTAGATATAGACAGAAGTAAATGTGTAATTTAAAAACCGATCTCCCGATCGGTTTTTACTATGCAACTGATTATTGTTCCATTTCATTCATATCTTCCGGTTCTCCGGGCATCGGAGGGTTCTCTTCTGGAGCCTCACCTCGCTCGACGACTTCCCAGATTTTGTCCTTGATCTCAGTCATGAGTTTCGGATTTTCACGCAGGAATTGCTTTGCCTTCTCGCGTCCGACACCGAATTTGAGATCTCCGTAGCTGTAGCTGTTTCCTGATTTATGAATCACCTTGTGGAGTACGCCAGTGTCGACCAGATCGCCCGAAAGTGAGATTCCTTCATTGTACATGATATCGAATTCAGTCGTGCGGAAGGGGGCTGCAACTTTATTTTTGACAATTTTTACTTTCACTCGGTTGCCAATCACTTTATCACCTTGTTTAATCTGCGCGGCACGGCGAACTTCAACACGGACAGAAGAGTAAAATTTGAGCGCATTTCCTCCGGTAGTGGTTTCAGGATTGCCAAAAAATACACCAATCTTCATACGGGTTTGGTTGATGAAGATAATGATAGTATTGGTCTTACTTACAATACCAGTAAGTTTCCGGAGTGCCTGACTCATGAGGCGGGCCTGGAGACCCATGTGTGACTCTCCCATTTCACCTTCGATTTCAGCTTTCGGGACAAGTGCGGCGACCGAGTCGACGACGACGATATCGACCGCATTCGATCGGACGAGGGTCTCAAGAATTTCAAGCGCCTGTTCTCCAGTATCTGGTTGTGAAATAAAGAGATTGTTAACATCTACACCGATTTTTTTAGCATAGTCTGGGTCAAGTGCATGTTCAGCATCGATAAATGCTGCAATACCGCCTTGTTTCTGTACTTCTGCAATGACATGTTGTGCTAATGTCGTTTTTCCACTTGCTTCTGGTCCAAATATTTCGATAATACGCCCCCGAGGCATTCCTTTTACACCAAGAGCAAGATCAAGAGAGATCGAGCCGGTAGACACTGCCGCAACCGCAGAGGCACGAGCTTCACCAAAACGCATGATAGAGTTGTCACCATATTTTTGTTTGATTTGGTCAATTGCACTTGATGCTGCTTCGAGTTTTGGGTTGGTATCGGTTCGTTTTGCCATAGGTTTGTGTATCTATTTTAAAAGGAGAGGGTAACTCTCCAATCAAGTGTATCTTTTTCCAATGTACCCTGTCAAACGGGTGGAAAACCCGTCACTTTTTCGATAATACCTCCATGTTTTTGTAGATCACATGGCGGGTATCTTTTGAAATGCGGCCATGTTTGTTCTCGGCTTTGATGGTAAGCGTATTGATCCCTGGAGTCAGGGTAATCGTCTCGGCAAAGTTACCTTGGCCGTCATTTTTGATGAGTACGTCATTGACCATGATTTTGGTTTCGGGGTCAGTATTTCCACTGATGGTGATTGAATTTTCTTTTGAAATAAAACCATCAGATGGGTTTGATACAAAAAGAGTCGGTGGCTTCAAAATATTATGCACGTGAAGACCAAGATAGGAGAGTACACCGACAACTACAAGTGCAAGTGTGCCGAATCGTACTGCTCCTGGAATGTCACTGAATTGAAACCTGTGGCGTTGATGCGTGGGTGCGGTGACTTTGACTTTTTCTCGCCCAGGCAATTCTTCATCAAGCAATTGGTCGAGATAGGGTCGAGGATCTCCTCCAAGCGTTTGTACGTATTTTTTGACGAAGTTTTTGAGATAAATGGAAGAAAGGTTGAGTCGTGAAAAATTACATTCTTCAAGTGCTACCAAATAGGCTTTATTGATTTTAGTTTTTGCCGCAAGATCATCAAGAGACACCCCCGCCTGTTCGCGGAGAGATTGTAAGCGCATGCAAACGCGGGGAGCAGGTGTGACTTCTTTTTTATGAAAACCCATACCGTGGTGGTAAGTCGTAGTTAAACACGTGTCTAAAACGGTGTACGTTCATCTTTTTCATCCTCTTCTGCTGGGTGGACCGAATCATTAAAATCATCTAATTCTTCTTCTACCGCTTCGTCATTCTCGGTCTCTTCGTCAAAGGTATCCTCATCATCTTCAAGTATCTCAGCTTCAACGACTTTTTTTGGCGGTACAAAGACAGTATGTTTGGAGGTGCTTTCAATAGTACCATGAAGCTCGTCTTTTGTCATGAGAATTTCACGTGGTTTGGCACCTTGTCCAGGACCGATAACTCCTGCCTCTTCAAGTTCATCGATAAGACGCGCTGCACGAGAGTAACCAACTTTCAGCCGGCGTTGCAAAAGGGAAGTGGATGCTTTACCGCTCGTGATCACCTCTTTTTTTGCTTCGTCAAAGAGCGCGTCCTGGTCGTCACTTGCTCCGCCAAACATATTCATCGTACCTCCTTTTTGCTGTGAAATAATACTTTCATCATATTCAGGCTCTTCGTCCCCGTGGAGATATTCAACAACACCTTTCATCTCGTCTTCAGAGATAAATGCACCTTGGATACGGACTGGTTTTCCGAGTTCCGCAGTCTGGAACAACATGTCTCCACGTCCGAGTAATTTTTCTGCTCCCGGGGCGTCGAGAATGGTGCGGGAATCTATAAGGGATGCAACCGAAAAGGCGATACGTCCTGGAATGTTCGCTTTCATGAGACCGGTAATCACGTCGACACTTGGTCGCTGGGTTGCGACAATAAGATGAATTCCGACCGCGCGCGCCATCTGTGCGAGACGGATAATGCCAGCTTCAATTTCATTTGCCGCAGTCGCCATAAGATCTGCCAATTCATCAATGATGAAGACAATGTGCGGTATTTTGGTATCAGGGTGTTTCGAATTGTATGACGCGATATCGCGTGAGCCGACACTGGCAAGAAGTTCAAATCGACGCTCCATTTCGCCGATTGCCCATTTGAGCGCATTGATGGTCTGCTGGGTATTGGTAATGACCGGAGTCAACAAATGTGGGATGCCGTTGTAGAGTGTCAATTCAACTCGTTTCGGATCGACCATGATCATACGAAGCGTTTCTGCAGTGTTTTCAAACAATAGGCTCATGATAATCGTATTGACACACACAGTTTTTCCCGAGCCCGTGGTTCCTGCAATCAGAAGATGTGGCATGCGGGGAAGGTCAGCAAACCATACTTTGCCCCCGACATCTTTTCCAAGTGCAATCGCCATATTGTGTGGTCGATTTTTGAATTCTTTTGATTCAAGTAACTCACGAAAAGAAACCATCGCTGTCTTCTGATTGGGTACCTCGACACCCACCAATGCTTTCCCTGGAATCGGAGCTTCGATACGGATTGGATGCGCCGCGAGCGCGAGCGCGAGATCATTTGATAACGCGGTAATGCGCGAAAGTTTCACCCCTTTTGAGGGTTTGAACGAATATTGAGTCACGGTCGGGCCGACGCGTATTTCACCCATGTCTACGTCAATACCGAATTCTTCGAGTGTGCTCTTGATGACTTCTGCATTTCCTTTCACGTCTCCACTGGTGGGTTTGCTTTTTTTGTCAACAAGAATATCCACGGGGGGGAGATTTTTAATGATAACTCGTTTGCTCCAGACGTCACCGCTCTTCTGTTCTTCCTCTTCTTCGAGTTCGTCAGTTTCTTCTTCTGATTCTTCTGTGCCTTCTTCCTCTTCGTGCTCTCTTTCTTCATCTGTAAGTTTGCGTGCATTGAATCCACTGCCTCGTTCAGAAACTTCGTCTGCCTCATCTTCCTCGTCTTCACCTTCTTCGGCCTCCTCTTCTGTATCGTTACCTCGTTCATACGCACCGTGGATTTTGACTGATGCAGCTGTACCGTTTTTCATGCGAGAGAGTGCAGTACCCGAAGATGAAAATGCGCGTCGAAAGGTACCGATAAAAGCATGGAGCGCTGATTCAAAGATGAAGAATAGGGAGATCACGGCGAGTCCTGCAAGAATAAGATAGCCTGCAATCAGACCAAGATATGCGGAGACCGGATACGCGAGCATGCCCGCCGCACCCCCGCCGTGTCCAAGTACGGCCTGATCCCACATGGTATCAGGTGAGAAACGGAGATGAATAAGTCCGGCAACTGAAATGAAAAAAAGGATACATCCAAAAATTTTGAATCCATATCCACGCTCTTCTTCATGTTTTTCACGGATCAGGTTCCATGCCCCGAGAACAAGAATAATAGGGGTGACAAAACGGAGTTGGCCAAATAAGAAACTGAGAATATAGTCATTGAGAATGGTCCCAACCACTCCAGCTTTATTAAAGAAACTGAGAATGACAATAAGGGAAAGAATAAGAAGAATAACCGCAATAACTCCATCTGAGAGGGTGGGATCAAGGGATACTTCGGGCTTCCTGCCGCGGCGAGAAGGCATAGAATATAATTGAGTTAGTGGGGGATTTTGAGTATATGGTAAAAACTCAAGCTCATACAAAAAACGTTCAAGGAAAGGTTGAGTCGAACGTATTGTATCACATTTTTAGGGTCTCGAAGAGGGTATGTGTATAAATTTGGCTAAAATGAGCCAATTGTGGATAAGTTTGGGGATAGGTGTGGGTAGATAGGGGATAAATAAGCGGAAAACTACTATTTTTTTAGCTAAAATATCATAATTCTTGACAAAGAAGAGGACACACGTTCTCATTTGACATTTTCTATAATACGGAGTATTCTACAGCCATTACATAAGGACAAGGAATAGACAGAAATAATTCTGGTCTTCTCGCCATGAGTAACACAGGGCGAATTATCCGGATATCCCATGCCTCGATTCCATTTCCACAATTAGACCACAGTGAATATCCCTATACCTATAGGAATTTTTTTGTTGTCTTATTTTGTATACCAGCCCCTCTATTTCTGCCCCCGAAATAAAGGGAATCTAAACCATTGTGAGTATGCCCCACTATCGACGACAGCCGCTCAAATCGACCGACCGAGTCTTCTTTACCAAATTGAGAGACGCAATCACGGCACCAGACTTGATCGAAGTCCAGAAAAATTCATATGATTGGTTCTTCAAAGAAGGACTTCGTGAATTATTTGATGAGCTCTCACCAATCACTGACTTCACTGGTCGTGATCTTGAATTATATTTTGAAGACTATTATCTCGACGAGCCGAAATTCGACGAGGTTACGTGCCGCAACAAAAACATCACCTACGAAGCCCCACTTCGAGTGAATGTACGCATGCACAACAAACGGACGGGAAAATCAGAAAAACAGGAAATTTATTTGGGAGACGTTCCGCTCATGACCGACCGGGGGACTTTTATGGTCAATGGTATTGAGCGTGTGATCGTGTCACAGTTGATCCGCAGTGCTGGGGCATTCTTCACTGCAGAAGCAGTGCGCGGACGACGCTACTATGGGGCAAAAATTATTCCAAACCGCGGGGCGTGGATCGAAATCGAAACCGACCAGAACAATGTGCTCTGGATCAAAGTGGATCGTAAACGAAAAGTGGCAGCTACCTCACTCCTCCGTGCATTCGGATATGCGGATGATGAAAAAATTCGAGACGTGTTCAAAGACGTGAATACGCATCCGAATATCGACTATGTTGATGCAACGTTGAAAAAAGATACCGCAAAGACCGAAGAAGATGGATTGATCGAAGTGTATCGCCGTATTCGTCCGGGAGATTTAGCGACTGCAGAAAATGCAAAGAGTCTGATTCATGCAATGTTCTTCAACTTTGATCGCTATGATCTTGGTAAAGTGGGTGTCTATAAATTTGATACCAAATTTGATTTGGGATTGTCAGAAAGTGCATATGACTCAAAAGAAGAGCGGGTATTGTCTCCTGAAAAATTGATCCGCGTCTTGAAAGAAGTAATTCGTCTCAATGTAACCCAGGAAGAGGCTGATGATATCGACCACTTGGGAAACCGCCGTGTCCGAGGAGTCGGAGAATTGGTTCAGAACCGTTTCCGCATCGGTCTTGCACGTATGGAGCGTATCGCAAAAGACCGCATGAGTACGATGGAAGTCGACTCAATCGCACCAAACAAATTGATCAACGCACGACCGGTTATTTCGGTCATCCGTGAGTTCTTCATGAGTTCACAGCTTTCGCAATTCATGGACCAGGTAAACCCGCTCGCAGAGCTCGAGCACAAACGCCGCGTGTCAGCATTGGGACCCGGAGGTCTGTCTCGTGACCGCGCCGGATTCGAAGTTCGTGACGTGCACCGCACGCACTACGGACGTATTTGTCCGATTGCAACTCCCGAAGGACCAAACATTGGTCTCGTAGGACATTTGTCAACGTACGCAAAGGTAAACAGCTTCGGATTCCTCGAAACCCCGTATCGAAAAGTACTGCATGACGTTACGAATCAGGCAAGCCTTACTGAAGGCGAAGTGGCAGCTGAATCACTCAAAGGAATTGTTGAGGCAGGAGAAGAAATCACGAGCGCAGTCGCAAAGAAATTGGAAAGTGTGAAAGATTTAAAAACCATCAAAGTGAAACCACGCGTAACGGATGAAATCGTATATCTCAATTCATTCCAGGAAGAGCGCGCAATCACGGCAAGCGCAACCACCAAGTTCGATGAGGCTGGATATTTTGTCGATGAGAGAACTCCGGCTCGCGTGCATGGAGAAGCGCAGGTGACGGAAGTTTCAAATATTCAATTTATCGATGTGGCATCAAACCAGATTTTGTCACTTGCGACGAGTATCATCCCGTTCCTCGAACATGACGACGCAACGCGCGCACTCATGGGAACGAACATGCAGCGCCAGGCAGTGCCTTGCATCAAGCCGGAACCTCCGCTGGTCGGAACCGGTGTTGAAAAAGCAGCTGCGGAAAACAGTGGCTATGTGATCAAGGCACCTGCCGACGGTGAAATCACGTTTGTCGACGGTGACACGATCGAATTGACGGATAAAAAAGGAAAAGTATATCGCTGGAATTTGGGCAAATTCCTCCGCTCAAACGCATCAAGCTGTATCAACCAAAAACCGACTGTAACGTTGGGTCAGAAAGTGAAGAAAGGCCAACCAATGTCAGATGGACCGAGTATTAAAGATGGAGAGTTGGGGTTGGGACAAAACGTACTCGTCGCCTATATGGTGTGGGACGGATTCAACTACGAAGACGCGATTATTATTTCAAATCGTTTGGTAAAGGATGACCGCTACACCTCGATCCATATTGAAGACTATACGATTGACGTCCGTGAAACCAAGCTCGGAGAAGAAGTGATTACGAACGACATTCCAAATGTAAGTGAAGAAAAACTCCGAAACCTTGATTCAGAAGGTATCGTGCGCATCGGTGCCGAGGTCCACTCAGGTGACATTTTGGTCGGAAAAATCACCCCGAAAGGCGAGACCGAATTGACGCCAGAAGAGCGATTGCTCCGTGCAATTTTCGGAGAGAAAGCTCGCGATGTCCGTGACTCATCACTCTATCTCGAGCATGGTGAGCAGGGAAAAGTTATTGACGTGAAGATTTTCTCAGCAGAAGCGGGTGACAAATTGCAGCCAGGTGTGATCAAGCAGGTGCAGGTTACGGTTGCTGATATGCGAAAGATTCAGGTCGGAGACAAGATGGCAGGACGCCACGGAAACAAAGGTGTCATTTCACGCGTAGTTCCTGCAGAAGACATGCCATTCCTCGAAGATGGAACCCCGGTTGATATTATTTTATCTCCGCTTGGTGTTATCTCACGTATGAACTTGGGTCAGTTGCTTGAAACCCATCTTGGGCTTGCAGCAAATGCGCTCGGGTACAAAGCGGCAACACCGGTATTGAATGGAATCAATGAGGAGCAGATTGTAGAAGAGTTAAAGAAAGCAGGATTCCCGACTGACGGTAAATTGCAGCTCTATGACGGACGCACCGGAGAACCATACGACCACAAGACTACCGTCGGATACAACTACATGTTGAAATTGAACCACATGGTCGAAGACAAGATCCATCAGCGCTCGATTGGTCCCTACAGTCTCATCACCCAGCAGCCGCTCGGTGGTAAGGCACAATTCGGAGGACAGCGATTCGGAGAAATGGAAGTATGGGCACTTGAAGCATATGGAGCTGCACATACGTTGCAGGAAATTTTGACGATCAAATCAGATGATGTTCCGGGACGTGCGAAAGCGTATGAAGCGATTATCAAAGGCGAACCGATCACGAAGATCAACTTGCCGGAATCGTTCAATGTATTGGTGCGGGAAATGAAAGGTCTTGCTCTTGATGTAGAACTCTTAAAGAAAGACGATGAAGGAAATTATACGGTTGCAGAAGAAGTAGTATCTCAGGGTCGAGAGGTACGAAGAAGTGACTATGGTGATGCAGTCGAGGGGTCTGCTTCCAAGAAAACAGCAGAAACTGAAGAATAATATCCTCTCTATTCATCTCTGCTAAACATACTTACTATGGCACGTGATTCACTACATACTATCAACTTCGATACCTTGCGCCTGAAGATTGCGTCTCCGGACGTCATCCGCAAGTGGTCATACGGCGAAGTCTACAAACCTGAAACCATCAATTACCGTACCCAGAAACCGGAAAAAGGCGGACTATTCGCCGAAGAAATTTTCGGACCAACCAAAGATTGGGAATGCTACTGTGGAAAATATAAAAAGATCAGATACAAGGGAATAGTATGCGACAAATGTGGTGTTGAAGTTACGCACTCACTCGTCCGCCGCGAACGCATGGGTCATATCGAACTTGCGGCTCCGGTATCGCACATCTGGTTCCTCAGAACCATTCCATCCCGTATCGGTCTCGTACTCGATCTCTCGATCCAGTCACTCGAAAAAGTGATCTACTTTGCATCGTTTATCATTACCCATGTCGACGAGGCGGAGAAGGAAGCGACCGTCGATGCGCTTAAGAAAGAATATAAGTCAAAGAAAAAACAGATTGAGAGTGAAGGAGCAAAGAAGCTTGAGTCGGCAGAAAAAGGCACCAAAAAAGAAATTGAGAGTGAGCGCGACCGCAAACTCGAAGCGCTCGAAGAAGATTTCAAAACCGCTGAAGGCGAATTGAAAGATATCGCGGTCATGAATATCATCTCAGAAGCATATTATCAAGAACTCTCGATCCGCTACGGACATTTGTTTGAAGCAGGAATCGGGGCTGGTGCCGTACGCGGACTCTTGGAGCGTTTGAATATTCCTGAAACGATCGCAAGTCTCGAAGCAGAAACGTTAAAGAGTAAAGGTGCAAAACGCGAACGCCTTATTCGCCGTGTCAAATTATTGAAGAGTCTCCATAAGAACGATATCAAACCGGAATGGATGATCATGAATGCAATCCCTGTCATTCCGCCGGATCTGCGTCCGATGGTCGCGCTCGACGGAGGACGATTTGCAACCTCTGATTTGAACGATTTGTATCGACGGGTGATCAACCGCAACAACCGTCTGCGTCGATTGGTTGAACTTAATGCTCCCGAGGTTATTTGTCGAAATGAAAAACGCATGTTGCAGGAAGCCGTAGATGCGCTTATTGACAACAGTGCACGCGCGTCAAAGACGGTCCGCGCATCGACCGGTCAGAAACGACAGCTCCGCTCACTCGCCGATATTCTCAAGGGTAAGCAGGGACGTTTCCGACAGAACTTGCTCGGTAAACGTGTCGACTATTCAGGTCGTTCAGTTATCGTCGTCGGGCCTACGTTGAAGATTGATGAATGTGGATTGCCAAAAACGATTGCGCTTGAACTCTTCAAGCCCTTCATCATGTCTGAAATCATCAAGCGTGAACTCGCACACAATGTACGAAGTGCGTCTCGCTTTATTGAAAGTAATGCGCCAGAAGTATGGGATATTCTCGAAGAATTGACCAAGAAAACCCGCGTGCTCCTGAACCGTGCACCAACCCTCCATCGTCTGGGTATCCAGGCATTCAAACCGCGCTTGGTCGAAGGTAAGGCGATCCGCCTGCATCCACTCGTGTGTCCGGCATTCAATGCAGACTTCGACGGAGATCAGATGGCAGTACACTTGCCTTTGTCAGAACAGGCGAAATGGGAAGCGGAAAACTTGATGGCATCAGAAAAGAACTTATTGAAGCCTGCTACCGGAAGCCCGGTTATCACGCCGCAGCAGGACATTGCGCTTGGATGTTACTACTTGACCAAATACAGCGAAACCGACACGGCAGAGGTGAAAAAATATTTCGCGAACGTTACTGAAGCGAAATATGCATATAAGACCCGTCAGATCAGTTTGAAAGAACGAATCATGGTTCGTCTCGGTGAAGGTGAAATGGCAAAATTCCCTGAGGGAACAAAATCACTCATGGAAACTTCGATCGGACGCATCTTCTTCAATGAAATCTTGCCGGAAAAACTACCATATTACAACGAAACCATTACCAAGAAGCATTTGAGTAATATCATTCAGTTATTGCTCGAATTGTATGGTCAGGAAACGACGGCGTATCACCTCGATAAAATCAAAGAGCTTGGATACAAATATGTGACCAAGTCAGGACATTCACTCGGAAAAGACGACTTCCCGTCAATTGACGTTAAGCGTGAGCTCTTGGGTGAAGCAGATAAAAAAGTAGAGTTGGTGTATGAGCAGTTCAACGAAGGTTTGTTGACCGATTCAGAACGCCATGCAAAAATTCTTGAAATCTGGACTGAGGCAAAAGAAGGGTTGCTCTCACACAGTAAGACCGTGCTCAATAAAGATCAGTCAGTATTCGCCATGATCGATTCTGGTGCTCGTGGTTCATGGGCGCAGTTGGGGCAGGTTATTGCGATGAAAGGTCTCGTGGCGAGTCCGTCAGGAGATATTATCGAACTTCCAGTCAAAGGAAATTTTAAAGAAGGGTTCGATGTTCTTGAATTCTTTATCTCGAGTCACGGGGTACGCAAAGGTCTTTCAGATACGGCACTTCGAACTGCAAACGCAGGATACTTGACCCGACGTCTCGTAGACGTAGCACAGGATGTGGTCGTACGTGAAGACGATTGTGGTGACACCGTGGGTGAAGTATTTACCAAAGAACAATCCGATCAGATGGGAGAAAAACTCTCGGAGCGTGTACTTGGTCGCTTCGTACTTGAAGCGGTCAAAGCAAATGGCGAAACTATCGTGAAAAAGGGTGATGTGGTAACCGAACATGCGTCACGAGAAATCGAGAGACTCGGTGTTGATACCGTACATGTGCGATCAGTATTGCAATGTCAGCTGGCAAAAGGAATCTGTGCGAAATGCTATGGATATGATTTGGGTAATCGTACGGTCGTGAAGAAGGGAACTGCAGTCGGAGTCATCGCAGCGCAATCAATCGGTGAACCAGGTACTCAGCTTACCATGCGTACGTTCCATCTTGGAGGTGTGGCAGGTGGCGATATTACCCAAGGTCTTCCTCGCGTAGAAGAACTCTTCGAAGCACGCATTCCAAAACGCAAGGCACTTCTCTCGGAGGTTGCAGGAACGATTGAAATCGAGGATGCTGATGGTAAGGTGATCTCAGGCCCGACCGGACGAAAGATTTTCGAAGGTCGCCGCGGACAGAAGATCGTCAAAGTCCATCATGATGGAGTCGATGAGGTTACCTATGAAATTCACAGCGAAGACGACGTGAAAGTTGCAGATGGTCAGAAAGTGTCGGCAGGCGATTCATTGATCGTCCGTGGGTCTTCAGGAGAAGAAGTCAAAGCTGAATTTACGGGCAAGGTGAAAGTTGACGGCAGCCGCCTCTACTATACCTATGACGGTAAGACTACCAAGGAATATATCGTTCCATTAGGGTATAAACTTTGGGTGAAAGACGGTGACGTAGTCGCAAAAGGTGACCAATTGACTGAAGGCTCAGTAGATTTGAAAGAACTTTTTGATCTCAAAGGCCAGGATGCGGTCAAACGATACGTCCTCTCTGAAATTCAGGAAATTTATGCGTCACAGGGTCAGCGCTTGAACGATAAACACATCGAAATCATTATCAAGCAGATGTTCTCCCGCGTGTTCATTGAAGATGCAGGAGACACGGATCTTATCCCGGGTGAAGTCGTAGAGAAGTCACAGCTTATGCTTGCAAATGCGGAAATCAGCGGCAAAAAGAAGCCAGCGCGCGGACGTGACATGCTCATGGGTATTAGTAAGATCTCACTTACGACCCAGTCATTCCTCTCAAGCGCGTCATTCCAGGAAACCTCTCGCGTACTCGTCTCCGCTGCGATTACGGGTAAGATGGATCATCTTGAAGGATTGAAAGAAAATGTAATCATCGGTCGCCTCATTCCTGCCGGAACCGGTACCAAGGAACAGGCAATCGAGGTAAGCAAAGATGAAGTGGTAAGTTAATAGTGAAAAAACTTCAACAGACAAAAAACCACCCGATCGGGTGGTTTTTAGTGTTATTATTTGAAGGTTTTCTGGTAGAGTTTGATGCTTTCTTCTACTACTTCGAGTGCTCGCTTTTTTCCTTCAAATCCTGTTACTTCTACGGTTTTCTTTTCAAGCTTCTTGTATTCTTCGAAGAACTGTTTGATTTCATTCCGCGTGTGCTCCGGCAAATCTTC
>CAYWFD010000009.1:12047-19127 GCA_964457885.1 uncultured Gammaproteobacteria bacterium | reverse complement strand
AATCAGCTGAAATAAGTTTGTTTCCTTTTTTAGCAATAAAGGCTTTTCGTACATCTTTACCAAGCTCGGTTCGAATAGGAATATTTTGTAAATTAGGATCAATACTTGAGAGTCGCCCGGTTGCTGCAATTGCTTGATTAAATGTGGTATGAATTCTACCGGTCTTTGGATTGATAAGCGTAGGTAATACATCGATATACGTATTTCGAAGTTTTTCTACTTCCCGATATTCCTCAATATAGGGAATAATTGCGTGAGTTTTTCGTAGCTTTTCAAGCTCGCTCGCTGCGGTTGAATACCCCGTTTTCCCTTTCTTGATCATCTCAGTTGGTAATTGCAGTGTGTCAAACAAAATATCTCGAAGCTGGCTTGAAGATGATACATTGAATTCTTTCCCCGCCTCTTCCCAGATTTTGTGTTCGAGTTCTTTGATCGTTTTTGCAATTTTTTCTGAGAGTCTATTGAGTAGAGGGATATCAATTTCAACCCCGGATAATTCCATGTGTGCGAGTACGGGAATAAGTGCCATTTCCACATCATCAAATAATCCTTTTTCACCATTGGTAGTTAACTGTTCTTCATATTTTCCCTGCACCTGGAGCATAACCATGAGTTCATTGGCAATGAGTTTCGGATCAATTCCAAAGAGAGATGATTGATCATTATTGGGTAGCTCAATGCCAAGCTCCCGAATCGCAATGGATTCCATATCATGTGCACGAGTGCTGGAATTGAGGAGGTATGACGCAATCATGACATCAAATAATTGTGCCTTAAAATCAACACCACTATGTGTGTAAAATTTCACAAACTGTTTTACATCATGTCCGACAACAATAATATCATTTGAATTAATCGTGGTTTTTAGAAGTAATGAAGTCGGAATCATCCATGCACTTTTGTTGACCACACACATAATTCCATCACATGATGAAGTCAAAATATTCCCGTTCTCTTTTTGAAAACACGGGCGACATGCGATAACTTTGTGTTTTGTAATAAGCTCATTAAGTTCCGCAATATTTTTGGTATCAATGGTGATAACCTCAGGAATTTTAATCTTCTTTTCTTTTTTGCTTTTCTGTGATTTTTCTCCATCTGCTTTTTCTTCCGCCACTTCTGCTGCTCCGGCAACTCGTTTTACGAGAGAATAAAACCCAAACTTTTTGAAAATCTCAATTACCTTTTCTCGACTGAAGGTTTCTGTGTGAATTTGATCGAGTGTATAAGAAATATCAGGAACCCGTGTGTCAATCGTTGCGAGTTTTTTACTCATGATTGCATTGTTATGTCCTTCTTCAAGTTTTTTTGCCACACTTGTGGTAATTCCCTTGTCTTCTTTCTTGAGAGCTTCATATACTCCTTCAAGTGAAGAAAATTTCACAATCAAGTCAGTCGCAGTTTTTTCTCCAATTCCTTTGACACCAGGGATATTGTCAGATGTATCCCCGCGGAGTGCTTTGTAATCGATTAGTTGTTTGGGAGAAAACGAAAAAACTTCTGTTACGTGTGTCTCATTGAATAATTCAAAATCAGACATACCTTTTTTCAACAAATATACTTCAACTTTGTTATCGTCAACGAGCTGGAGTAAATCTTTATCTCCCGTCACGACAATGCAGGTAATGTCTGTATGTGTCTTTGTTATTTTTTTTGCAAGCGTACCTATTAGGTCATCGGCTTCAAAACCGGTTTTTGTAAATATCGGAATATTAAATGCCTCGACCAGCTGATGTACCAGCGGGATCTGGTCATACAGCGTTTGGTCAGCTTTAACCCGGGTAGCTTTGTATTCTTTATAAATTTCATCTCTGAAACTTCCTCCAGCTACATCAAATGCTACCAAGATATATTCTGGCTTAAGGTCAGCGATGACTTTGAGGAGCATCGACGCGAATCCATAGACAGCGTTGACCAGAGTTCCGTCTGGAGCAGTAAGCGGGGGTAATGCGTGGTACGCGCGGTGGATGATCGCGTTTCCGTCGATAATGACGGCTTTTTTGGGTTGGGTGGGCATAGAAGTAATAGGTTGGAGATAGTATAGCAGGGTTTTATTGTTCATAGCCAATAGCAACAAAGCCAACTAGGTTAAATTAAGGAAATATAGCTATATTAAGCTAAAATATTACATAAAAGGATTGACAAAATAGGAAATTTGTGCTACACTGGTTCGTTACCATTCAGTTCCTTCAACCAATCGCTGGGTGCTGGTAACCGCCCAAGGAGAATAGACATGGTCAAGACCATCTTCATGTTCATCATCTCGATCTTCACCCTCTGCATCTTCGGGTGCGATACGTACTACGTCGAAGGATCACCGGGGGTGCAGGGCCCGGCTGGTGAGAAGGGTGATCCTGGTATCCCCGGAGAGCCTGGTGCCTCCGGACAGGACGGCATCAATGGGGAGAGCTTCCGAGCCTGCTCCGACGAGTTCGCATGCCCCGAAGGGTACGTCTGCGGTCCGCAGGGTGTGTGTCTTCTGTCGGAAGGTCATACCCAACCCATCCCCGAGAATACGTGTGAACCGTTCAATGTCTTCCCCGGTGTTAATGGGAGTGGGTCCATGCCGACCATTCAACTCTTTACCTTCGGCGGCAGAGACGGGTACAACGGTGATCAGATCAATCTCGGCGGACTCCTCTCCACGATGTCAGGATGTGGGGAGGGGTATGTCATCACCGATTTCGGAGTGAGACTGTATGGTTTTCCAGATGACACCTGGTTCCCGCAGCCTGTTGTCATGAGTGTTTTTATCGGGGACGCCGGCTACTCAGCGTTCTGCAATGAGTTCTACATCAATAGTTATAATGGGAGAGAACTCCGGTGTTTCATGCGGGATCTGGATGTAGAAATACTCACCAGCCAGAATAGCACTCATCTCAGTGTGAAGGTGTCTGATTTACCTGATGTGCCGGTGGGTAACCTGCTGGCACTTACGGTGGGTCTCCTCTGGCAGGACATAGAGACACAAAATGGGTACCAGAGTGACTTCAACGAGTACGCTTGGTTCGCAAACCCTGTCGAAACGGCTGTCTTCTCTTTCGAGGGGAACTGACGAACAAGACGTGTGTCTCCGCCCCGCATCGGCTATAAGCTGGTGCGGGGTCTTCTTATTTTAAGCACGAATTTTTACATACATAAACACGAATAAGATAATTGACATTTTCCCTCAGTTCCGCTATAATCCGGTAACTGTTTAGACATAAATTTCTATTATGGAACACACCTCAAAAAAACTCAAAGGCTCTGAGATGGAGTTGATAATTACCGTGACTCCAGCCGAATATGAAAAACATCTGAAAAAAGCGGCTGAAGCGATCGCAAATCGCACCGCAATCAAGGGTTTCCGCAAAGGGCACGCTCCGTATGACATCGTCAAACGCGAGATTGGTGAAATGCATATCATGAATGAAGCGCTCGAAGGTATCCTCCAGGAAACATTCTACCAGGCAGTAACCAAAGATGGTCTTGAGACGATCGGTATGCCCAAGGTTACTATGGAAAAAATGGCCCCAGGTAATGACCTGGTCTATAAGGCAGTAGTTTCATTGCTTCCGGCAGTAACTCTTCCAAAGCTCGAGAAGATCAAGGTCGAGCATAAGGCGAAGCCGGTAACTGAGACTGACATCGATGACGTGATTACCAATCTTACCAAGATGCAGGCGAAAGAAGTGGTAAAGGCTGGAAAATCTACCAAAGAAGACAAAGTGGTAATCGACATGAATCTATTCGTTGACAACGTACCGATCGAAGGCGGGCAAGCAAAAGATTATCAGGTGTATCTCTCTGAAAATCAACATATTCCTGGATTCAATGATCACCTGGTCGGAGTGTCAAAAGACGAAGAAAAAGAATTCACGGTTCCGTTTCCAAAAGATTATTACAATAAAACTCTTGCAGGAAAAGAGGGAACGTTTAAAGTAAAAGTAAAAGAAGTGTACGAGCGACAATTTCCTGAAGTGACTGACGAGTTTGCAAAAAAAGTCGGGCAGGATAGTGTGGCAAAACTCCGGGAATTGCTCCAGCACAATCTCGAACACGAAGCATTTCACAAGGCAGACGAAGTGGCTGAAATCGAAATGTTTGATGCCCTAATCGACAAATCAAAATTTGAAGAAATTCCTGAAGTATTGGTCGATGCGGAACGAAAGAAAATGTTCTACGAATTGCAGCGTGATCTGGAACGCAATGGAGTATCGGTCGAACAATATCTAAATGATTTGAAGAAGAGTGAAGAAGACATTCAAAAAGACTTCACTGAGCAAGCGACCAAACGTGCGAAGGCCGCACTCATCTCTCGCCAAATTGCAAAGGACGAAAATCTTACGGTCGGGGAAGATGAATTGAAAGCTGAAATTGAGCGAATGCAAAAAGAGTATAAGGATCATCCGGAATATCTCGAAAATCTCACGAAGGCGGAAGTGCAGGATTCGGTCCGTACCTATATGGTGAATCGTAAGGTGATCGAATTTTTGAAAGAGAAAGTCCTAACCGGACGCCCTGAGCATAAACACTAATTGAGAGAATAAAAAAAGCAGATGGCGAGAGCTGTCTGTTTTTTGTATACTAATGATACTATGAAAATTTCCATTACAGTAAAACCTCGTTCATCAAAAATAGAGGTCAAGAAAATTTCAGAAATCGAGTATCAGGTAAAAGTAACTGCCTCACCGGTAGATGGTGAAGCAAATGAGCAGCTCATCAAAATTTTAAGCGACTATTTCGATGTTCCAAAAACACAAATCATGATTGTGAAGGGAAAAACGAGTAAGAAAAAAATAGTAAAATTCTGACAAAAAAACACCGTCCGCGTCTCCTTTGGTGCTCCGAAGATATTCGAAATACCAAAGGCATGCGGACGGTGTAATAGTGTTCGTTGTGGTATCAACCGACAGCATGCACAGGGCTTCGGGCGCCTGTTATCGCTTCGAGAAGGTCTGGTCATGATGTGCAGGGTTCTCCGGTGCAAGCCACTTGAGGCACGTGTAGTCATGGTCGCCGTAGACGACGATGCGTTCACCGTATCGGAAGGTGTAGTCCTGGATGCCGGGGCATCCGGTGAAGAACATCGCCTTGCGATCATCAGTGATGAAGTACACTGCACTCCGATCTTTGCGGATCACGAATCCGCTGACTGGCCGTGTCTGGATTTCGGTCTTGAGTCGTGCGTTCAAGTTTACGTGCACCACACCTGCAACTGCGACGCCGAGGGCGAAGCAGACGAAGATGAGAAAACACCACTTGAGTCGGGTGTAGTTCGAGTGCACACGAGAGAGACGTCGTTCGACGTCCCTGACATAGAGCAAGGGATCCATCTGGTCCTCCAGGGTTGAGAAAAAGAGCGAACACTGTGTCTATTAATCTCAAAAACGTGACACTGTGTCAAGCTTTCTTGAATTTCCAGATTTCGCGGCCAACAAATTGGTCACCCCGGGAATAGAGGAGTGAATGGTGTTCGGAAGAAAAAGGGACGATCTCAAATCCGAGTTTTTCGATCTCGAGGTGCGCATGCGTATGAATCCATTCGCGGCCATGTTTAAAAATAGGGATGATAAAAATCACGACACCATCCTTTGTGAGTACTTCTCGCATCGATTCAAAGCTTTTGATAAAGAGCGCTTTCAATTCTTGTGCCTGAGCTTCAAGTACGGGCATGCTCTCATGCCCGCGGAGTGGTTTGCCCATGTAGGGCTCAGAAATAATCGCATCAACCGAAGATGGTGCGAATACTTTTGATAATGCAGTAGCAGATGCGAGATGGACCGCAGTCTGTGCCGCTAATTTCGGATGCTCTTTTCGAAACCAGCCGATGTTTGCTGTCGAATCCTCTACTGCTTTTTCAGAAGTATCAGACCCTGAGACATGTGTATAGCCAAGAGATAAGGCTTCGATCAGTACCGTACCCGATCCACAAAAGGGATCCAGGATATGCGCCTCGAGTGATGCCTCTGTAAGATTGACCATCATACGCGCGAGTTTAGGCGGGAGCATACCGCTTTTGCTATCTATCCGAGGGCGTTCGTAATCTCTTTTGGTAAAATCAGCAATATCCTGGATTGCTTCAGTGACAAACCACTGATGTCCGACTTTGATCAAATCCCCTTGTTTTTCGATCAAATTGTTATGAATGACTGTTGCAGTATTTTTTGCTTCGATATAACGTACCGATCGCCCGCGTGATTTTAATTCTTTTTTAAGCGTGAGTGCTAATGGTTTTGCATTGGATCCGGAAAGTGAAAATTGAATTTTCCCATCAGTGGTGTGTTCTAGATGTGCAAGAAGCGTCTTTTGTTCAGAACCTTGTGATTCAATTCGTCGCGCAATGCGAATAGTTCCTCCGAGAATATGCATGAGCTGTGTCACCTTAAGCGGGTTTTCAGTCTCAACGATAAAAAAAGTATTGTCTGATGATACGAGTGTAGTAGGAATCGAGAGTCGTTTCAATACCGAGATAATTTCAGCTTGAGAAATGTGTGGCTGATGTCCGAGTTCAAATGCGTATGTGTTCATAACGGAGTTGAAGTTGAGCTTGGTGTGGGAGATGAAGAGGGGGTCGAGGTGAGTATGGTCGTGGCGGTTGAAGTCGCGTAAAACATATCCCAGCCAACGGAAGGAAGCATAAACGATTTTTTTTCTTTGTCAATGGCAAGTACTTCCTCAAGTAGTCCGAAATTGATCGGTGACACCCGGTTTGAAAGACTTGCGACTTCAAGAGAAATTTCATTCATTCCAATACGATTGGATAGAGTGTAAACTTTCCATGTGGCATAAGCTGCAATTGCAAGACAGGTGCATCCTACAAGAACACTGATCCATCTAAGTATATGCACATTTGCGTACTCCGGAGAGGTGGGGGTTCGTGCGGATTGGGCGGAAGTGAAGCGCATACGATTATGATGAGGTACTATTAAGGATGGCGCTGAATTGAATTAGTACTGTCGAATCGGTAGAGGCAGAATCATTATTTTTTTCAATCGTGATTTTGGGAATAATGAAGTAGTAGGGAAGTTGTTCAATATGTGCAAGATAGGAGCGTATCTGTGTAAAGGTTCCTCGTGTGGAGAAGTGAAAAAGGTAATA
>CAYWFD010000009.1:9565-12037 GCA_964457885.1 uncultured Gammaproteobacteria bacterium | reverse complement strand
AATATCCTGAAAATTCAGGAGATCCTCCTTCAGCAGTATACGAAACCGACAACTGCTGGTCGACGCCGTGCTCCTGTGCAAGAGTTTCAAGGCGCTCGATAATGTCGTGTTCGTCGGCTCGACTGATGGAAATGGCATCAATATTTGAAATATCTTGGTCGATCTGGTCGATCTCGGTGAGTGATCGACGAAGAAGTCTTAGGCGTTCCAGTTCTTTATCCTCAGAAGCCATCTGTGCCACCATTGACTCGGTAGTTTTTTGTATTGAAGACATGGCCGGAAGAATAAGCAGAAGGACAACAGCGGTACCTGCTGAGACAAAGAGGAGTATCGTGAGGGTAAGTTTTTGGGTGATCGTAAGACGCATACAAATACTATTTGAGTGTTGCTTCGACAGTAAATGAAATCAGTTCGCGCTGGGTTAAATCACCAGGTGGGATAGTTACTGATTCGAGAATCGAAAGCGACGTGAGTGCAGTTTCCGTTGCCTCGAGGGCCTGGCGAGTATCAGCAATGCCGGCCAATGAAAATTGATTGAGCTCGTGATCAAATGATACCGAATGTACGCTAACACCTTGAGGTAGTGCATGGAGTATACTATCGATGCGAGGTGACCATAGTATAAATCCTTGCTGTACCGCATTAATACGTTTGAGATTTTTATTTGCGTTATCGACTTTTTTGGTATCTTCATGGTGTGATGGTGGTGCTCCAAATGCAGTATACGAAAGTGCATTCTGGTAATCAATAAAAAAGTTTTGTACCACTAGAAGCAGGGCAGCGAGAATACCCAGGAGTGAAAATACGACTGCGCATGCACTTTTGATGTACGTAAATAATGTGAGGTGTCGAAGATGCCTCTTTTTTGATGCGGACAATACGTTGATGCGAATCGGGAACATCATAGGTTAAATAGTATCTCTCGTGTTAAAAGGATTGTCTGCGGCCCTAAGCGCAAGACCGATTGCTGTTGCATATGAGAGTGCTGCGGCATTGTCAACGGGAGCATGCTTCGGATCAATACTCAGATTTTTCCATACATTGCCGTGCACACATTCAATTCCAAGCTCCTCTGCGAGGAATACATCAAGATGTGGCAAATTGCAGGAGCCACCACAGAGCACAATTCGAGTGATTCGGTTCGCGGATACCGTATTATGACCGTAATATGAAGATAGAGTGTGTGTCAGGGATTTTCTGAATTCTTTTACTGCTTTGAGAAGTGCAGTTGAAATTTTCTTGTCTTTTGAAATATCAAGTCCGATTTCTTTTTTTGCCTGCTCCGCCTGCTCCTCTCCGAGCTTGGTTGCGTCCATGACTGCGCGGGTGAGCATCTCCCCAGAAAATGGAAGTACGGTAGAGAATTGAATAATATCGTGATCATAAATGATAACCTGTGTACGTGTGGACCCGATGTCTACAATCGCACGCGCTTCCTCATTGTATTGTTTTCGTGCAGTTACCATGGACCGTGCAATTGCGACTTCTTCGATCTCGAGCGCCATAACTCCTAATCCCAGGCTTTCCAGTAGATACGTGTAACTATCTGCAATACGTTTCGGAATAGCACCTACCAAAACTTGCACGTCCGACGTAGGTTGTTCCTGGTGCACCACATGCCAGTCAAGGGTATAGCTGTCGAGATCATCGACTGGTAAATAGGTGGAAACATAGGGTGCAGGATCAAACGTGTCCACATTTTCAAGCTGCATTCCTGGTATGGAAATGAGTTTGAGAAAACTGTGATTTTCCGGAACTGAGGCAACCACCCAGGGACTTTTGATTGGATGTTCACCTTTTCGTGTCCCGTGGAGGAGTTTGGCGATTTCTCGTCGTACAAGTTCAGGTTGCTCGATAATACCATTGACTATCAATCCGGGTGCTAGGGGGCACATCCGCATCGCGACCGGCTCAAAAGCTGTGGTCCTGAGTCTCGGGCTATTTCTAAGTTGAACCAGCTTTACCGACCGGTCTCCGATGTCAATTCCAAATGCATGTGGGAATAAATGTATGAGCATGTGATTAGAAACTTTGGGTTAAGGACATCATTGGCATGACGACTGCGACGGCAATTCCAGCAACTCCAAGACCAAGAAGAATAATTACGACAGGTTCAATAATGGTTGCGAAATTCTTCATAATTTTATCAACTTCATCAGAATAAAACGAAGATAGTTCTTGGAGTAGATGATCTATTTCTCCAGTTTTTTCACCGACCATGACCATTTCAGTAACCATGGGAGGAAACAGTACGGGTTTTTGTGAAAGAATGTCAGAAAGCTGTTCTCCTTTTGATAACGTCTGTGTGGCTGCCTCAAGTGCTTCTCGGTAAAGCATGTTTTTACAAGTTTGTGCAGAAATGTGGAGTGCATCCACAATTGGAATGGTGCTTTTCAGAAGAGAAGCAAGTGTAATTGAAAACCGGGCAAGATTAATTTTTTTTGAAATAGGTCCGACAATGGGGAGTTTGAG
>CAYWFD010000009.1:0-9555 GCA_964457885.1 uncultured Gammaproteobacteria bacterium | reverse complement strand
AACGACAAGTTTGACTTGAGTAGGGAGATAAATAAGATAATTAATCCGAGAATTCCTGCAAAAATGAGGATCAAATTGAGTGGCTTTGAGAGAAAATTGGTAACGGCAATAAGGATGCGTGTGGCAAGGGGGAGTTCGGCATCGAATTCATCGAATAAAGAGATGATTTTGGGCAACACCAGTGTAACCATGAGAATACCGATAACGACAATTGCAGAAACCACAACCGCAGGATAAATCATGGCGCCTTTGATGCTCGAAGTCAGTGCATGACTTTTTTTCATTTGGGTAACAACTTGTTCCAATGCTTCTTCAAGCTGTCCGGCAATCTCACCTGAAGCGATCATGGTAGTCTGAAGATCGGGGAAAATTTTAGGATATCGCTTCAAGGCATCGCTTAATTGGTTTCCTTTTTCGACGTATGCGGTCACCTCTCCGACGATAAGCAATAATTTTTTATTTTGTGTTTCTTTGCTCAAGACATGAAGGCCTTCGACCAGAGAGAGACCAGCATGAATCATGGTGCGTAGATGGTCCAGAAAAAAAATACGGTCGACCAATGGAACGCGGGTAACGTGTTCCAACATAAATGCATTGAGCCCGCGTGGTTGGGAAGTGGGTTGTGCGAATGAGTAAGCGTCTGGCATAGCGTATTAATCTTTGGTTGCTCGCAAGATTTCTTCAATCGTCGTGATTCCTTGTTTTGCTTTGAGAAATCCGTCTTGAAAGAGGGTAATCATGCCGTGCTTTAGTGCATGCGCTTTGATATCGGTCGCCGTGGCATTCGTATTGATAATTTTTTGGAGCCCTTCGTCAATTACCATGACTTCGTAAATACCAATACGGCCCTTATATCCTGAACTATTGCATTTCTTACACCCTTTTCCTCGATAAAACGTCATGGATTCCAAAGTTTTTTCTTTTGCAGAAAACGGAATTTTGTATTGTTTGAATAACGAGGTCATGGTGGATCGGTCAATAAGCGTGTGAATTTGCTTCAATTCTTTACCGCTCAATTTGAAAGACTCTTTACAATTCGGGCAAATTTTTCTGACCAGTCGCTGGGCAATAATGATATTTGAAGTGAATGCTACCAAAAACGGCGGGATATCCATGTCGAGTAAGCGTGGAAGCGTGGTCGGGGCGTCGTTGGTGTGGAGGGTCGAAAGCACCAGGTGTCCAGTCATTGCAGCATGGATCGCAATTTCTGCAGTTTCTTTGTCTCGAATTTCTCCGACCATGATAATATCCGGGTCTTGTCGGAGGAATGCGCGAAGTCCTGAGGCGAAGGTGAATCCTGCTTTAGGATTGATCTGACTCTGATTAATGCCACCCACATGATATTCGATCGGGTCTTCGATAGTGCAGATATTCACATCGGGCTGGTTGAGCATGCCGAGAAGAGAATAAAGGGTGGTTGTTTTTCCAGATCCTGTCGGACCAGTGACGAGAACCATACCGTGTGGCTTTTCGATCGATTCTTCTACTAACTCTTTGATACCAGGTAAAAAACCAAGCTCATCGAGCGTGAGAGGTTTTTGGCCTTCATGAAGAAGACGCATGACAATCTTTTCGCCGTCATAGACCGGAATAATCGACACGCGGAATGATAAGGTCTCACCTTGGACCGAAATTTTGAATCGGCCGTCTTGTGGAATCATGTGTTCATCAATCTTCAAGTTTGAGAGAATTTTGATGCGTGCCACAATGCCATTTTGCACGGGTTTCGGCAAATGCATCATCTCTCGGAGAATGCCGTCGATTCTGAACCGAACGACTACGTCACCCTCGGTCGGTTCGATATGGATATCGCTTGAATTTTCAAATACCGAATGCTCAAGAATGGTTTTGACGATATTGATGATAGGGAGCTCTTCAGCGGCTTTTTTGAGATCGGTTGGATCATTGTGGGACAGTGGTTGGCTCAACTCCTGTTTCAGATCCAGCCGGTATTTTCGAAGTGCTTCACGGATATCTCGCGAAGTTGCGATAAATACCTCTACGTCTTTCCGTGTCTTTCGTTTGATGAATTCGAGAGTTTGGATGTCGGTAGGATCGGTAAGCGCAACACGAAGAATATGGTCGGTTTTTTCGAATGCGATAATGGTATGAGCCTCAGCAAATGCTTCGGGTAGTTCATGCAAGACATCAGGGGGGATATCCTTTCCTTTCAAGGTGATTCGGGAAAAACCAAAAACCTCGGCAATCGTATCATAAAGAACATCCTCTTTGAGGATATTTTTCTCAATAAGGTATGTTTCAAGATCCTTTCCTCGACTCTTCGCTTCTTCAAGGTAGGTGGTAATATCTCCCGCGCTCAATTTGAATTTTTTGGTCAAGAGAAGCTTAAGTTCGTCCAAGGGTAACATAAGAAAAATGGAATGAAATCCAATGTGCGGATACAGTATATCACAGTTAGTCGAAAGTCAGAAAATAAAACTTGTCCTGAGCGAAGCCGAAGGGGGCCGTGAAGTATCAGGTATCTGACTTTATGGACTTAACGACTTTTTACGTGCTCTGTCCTTGACAGAACACTATTCTGCTGCTATAGTATGCCCGGTCGCAGATCGCACAAAATAACGCTTTCCAGACGTTAAAAACCGAGATTACGGTTGGTGTGATCAAACAACGGTGTTTTTGTATCTACACATTTTATTTACCATGATTTTCTAGGAGAAAAACTATGAAAAAATACGAGATGCTCTGTGTCCTCCCGGGAACCCTTGCTGAAAACGAAGTGGCTCCAATGGTGGCGCAAATTCAGGAGCAACTCAAAGCACAAGGTGCTGAAGAGACAACGGTTCTTGATCTGGGGAAAAGCAGACTTGCATACCCGGTCAAACATATCCGATATGGGTATTTTGAACTGTTTACCTTCAATCTCGAATCTGTAAAAGTGCAAGTGCTTGAGAGAAATGTTCGTTTGCTTGGTGGGATCCTCCGAGTGAGTATCCAGGTGCATAATCCAAAGCAAAAGGCGACGATTACGCTCGCATCAGACCCCACTGCACTGTCTGCTCCTCCAAAGGAGGAGGCTCCTCGAGGTTTTCGAAGTGAAACCAAGAGAGACGTGGTTGCAAAAGAAGCGGTTATCGAGGAGAAGACAGTAGAAAAAGCAGAGTCAAAACTCAACCTTGAGAATATCGATGCAAAACTCGATGAGATGTTGCAGAAAGACATTGATAATGTATAATAGCAAATAAGAAAAACGTCGTTCCCTAATCCAAGGAGGGTTCGGCACTTATTTACTAAATAGATCTCTATATGGATCTGAATCGAGCTACAATTCTCGGTCGCCTCACCCGTGACCCGGAAGTCAGAAGCACGCCTTCTGGACAAAGTGTCGCAAATATCGGTGTCGCGACGAGTAGAGTATGGAAAGATGCGTCAGGAACGCGTCAGGAACGTCCGGAATACCATAATGTGGTATTGTGGGGAAAGCTAGCAGATATTGCTAGCCAGTATCTCGGCAAAGGACGGCGGGTATACCTCGAAGGACGTCTTGAAACCCGTGATTGGACAGGTCAGGATGGGGTCAAACGATATCGTACCGAGATCATCGCGGAAAATTTGATCATGCTGGATGCACCTCGAGGCGGGGCACCGTCAGGAGATGTGTTTGGTGGGGCCAAGGATGACAACCGTCCAGAGCCTCCACAGCCAGTAGGTGACGATGAAATTAAGGTAGAAGACATTCCGTTTTAATTCACGAATTAGTGTATGAAATCAACGAAAGAAAAAACTCAGAGAAAGCGAAAACAATGTCATTTCTGCATCAATAAGGAAAAGCAGATTGATTACAAAGACAACGAAGGGTTGCGAAGGTTCACCTCTTCATATATGAAGATACAGCCTCGCAAACGAAGCGGATTGTGTGCAAAACACCAGAGACAAATTGCACGCGCAATCAAGCAAGCACGAATTGCAGGGTTACTCGCATTCGTCCCGAAATAAATCGCTACAAACAAAACACCTCGAGAAATCGGGGTGTTTTTGATTAATGATGTCTACCCACAGTTCCGTGTGTTGTTGAATTCTGTGTAACTTGTGGCGTGAATATGGTATACTTACGAAAAATCCACTGTATGGAACAAGAAAAAAACTTTTTACACCATGAACGTGAGCGATCAGTCGAAACCAAAGAAGATGGAGAATTGGCAGAAGAAGCAAAAGCGGCTGCAGCACGGGAACGAGCAGAATATTTGGTGAAAGAAGTAAAGCAGGGTAACCAGCAAATACAGAATATCATGGTACACATGCAGCAGGTACTTATGACACTGGCACAATTACGTGCTGAGTTGGAGTTGAAGACCGAGGCAGAAGACCCGACCTCGATTGTCGAGGATAAAAAGCGAATGGAAAAATTAACTCAAAAAATCACCGAATATCGACGCGAACTTTCCACCATGAAAGATGAGATACGCGCAATATTGAAGAGAAAAGAAGAGGAGAAGAAACCTGAGAGTGGAACAACACAAAAACAAGCAGAAATGTTACTTAGCGAAGTGGAAAGCATATTGGAGATCACGCATAATTTTAATGCATGAAAAATCGTATCCGCACACGAGGATTTACTTTGGTTGAGGCAGTGGTAGCACTCGGTGTATTTGTGATTTTCGTCGTGGGAATTTATGGAAGTGTACAACTTAGTTTTTCTCTGGTGTATCAATCCCGCATACGCATCATTGGGACCGCTCTTCTAAACGAGCGCATAGAAATTATTCGCAATACGTCATTTGAAAATGTGGGTATTAAGAATGGAAGTCCAGTTGGTGTATTCGATCGAGTGACGTCGACCAATCGGAATGGAATGATATTCGAAGTGACACATACCATCAGAAATATTGATGATCCATATGATGGAGTAGTCGGTGGGACTCCATCGGATACTGCCCCTGCGGACTATAAGTTTGTACAGGTGGATGTGCGCTGCGTTTCGTGCGGACAAGTTGAAGAGCTCTCAATGTACACCTATGTGGCCCCTAAATATCTGGAAGGGAATTCAAATAATGGCGCATTGTTTGTACGTGTGATAAATGCGTACGGTGATCCTGTGCCAGAAGCAGTGGTGCGTGTGGTCAATACGACTACCAATCCTGCATATGATTTTTTTGATACGACCGACAACGAAGGATATCTGCGCATCTATGATTTGAGGACAAGCACGGCAAAATATCTGATCGAAGCAACCAAATCAGGATATACGTTCGATTATACCCGTTCATCCACTCCGGTAAATCCAAATCCGGTGACACCGCTCGTCTCGGTATTGAAACAAGCAGTAAGTAATTTGACTCTGACAATCGATCAGGCGTCTTCACTTCAGATTACTTCAGAAAATGCGCAATGTGCGGAAGTGCCGAATGTACCACTCGCAATTAAGGGGACTCGAGTAATCGGAACCAATCCTGATGTGTATCTGGTGAATGGAACGTATAATACGGGAGCTGGGAGTGTACTTTCGCTGCCCTTGTCATGGGATAAATATGGCATGAGCGTGACCGGATATGATCTTATAGGAACCATTCCTGACGTGCCGATTTCGCTGTTGCCGGGCTCATCACAAAATGCGACTCTAATTGTGGGTCCGGATACTCCACGATCCTTGATTGTGCTTGCGCGTCATCAAGGGGCACCGGTTGCTGGAGCCTCTGTTACCATTACCGGACCAAACAGTTTTTTTGCTGAAAAAATGACAGGAGTAGGAAGTGTGGCGCAGACCGACTGGTCGCTTGGAGGAGGGTACGAAGTTTTTGATAGTGGGCAAGGATATAGCACCGCATCAGGCATTGATGTCTATAGTAGCCCAGGTAATTTGTCTTTGGTAAAAAATGGCACTCAATATGTGAGTAGTGGATATCTTGAATCATCGACAATTGAGGTTGGAGAACATGCACGCTACATCCAGTGGTCGTGGGATCCGATGACGCAGCCCGCATCAACCACGGTCCGATTGCAGATCGCAACTGCCACTTCAAGCAATGCAGAATGGAATTTTGTGGGGCCAGACGGGACGGGAACGACTTTCTATACGGATAATATGATTACGATTTCATCAATACATGATGATGAACAATTCATGCGGTATCGCGTGTATCTCGACACGGCAAATCCATCGGTCACGCCGCTTGTATCAGACGTGTCATTTATCTACACGAATGAGTGCACTCCGCCGGGTCAGACCTATGTGGGAGGGCTTGCCAGTGGGACGTATACCATTACGATCGAGGTGGATGGGTTCGAAACTTTTCAAGATGAATTGGAAATTACGGGAGATTATGTACTCACTGCTGATCTCATGTCATTATGAAGTACTATTTTAGACGTACCATTCGCGGTATGTCACTGCTTGAAGTATCGGTTGTAATCGGAATTACCCTTATTATTTTGATGGGTGCGGGAACGTTTATTGCGCTCAGCTTCAAGGATCAGAAAATTCTTGATGACCAACTGGATGGACAGCGTGAAGCGAGACGGATTGTAACTGAAATTACCAATGTCGGTCGTACTGCAGAAATTTCAAGTGTCGGTTCATATCCGATTGCAACCGCAACCACCTCGACACTTACGGTATATGCGAATATTGATGGAGATTCGCTCCGAGAGCGTGTGCGCTATTGGATACAAGGTTCTGAACTTCGACGTGGAATTCTCAAACCGAGTGGTAACCCACTGGCGTATGCGGGTACCGAACAAATAACCGTTCTCGCGCATAATGTGGAAAATGGAGTAAAAGGAATCAATACGTTTCAATATTTTACCGAATCATATACGGGAACTAGCTCACCCATGACGTTACCGATCACTATTCCGAATATTCGCATGGTAAAGGTAATGGTCCAGATTGAGAAAGATCAGAGTAAGAGTCCGGTACCGATTCGGGTAGAATCGATTACACAGATACGAAATCTAAAAACCAATTAAATTGTTCTAATTGACCTAAGTACCCTAAATAATTTTTAGAACAATTAGGTTAATTAGAAATTTTTCCTATGTCTCATCCCCGAGGTACAACACTTCTTATCGTCATGGTATTCGGATCAATTGCATTTGTATTGATGGTATTAGGATTGCTTGCGTATGCACTATTCGAACACCGCACGTCAATGACGGTATACCGAAGAGATGCAGCGTTTCATATTGCTGAAGCGGGAATTAATTACTATCGGTGGCATCTGGCCCACAATACCTCTGATTTTACCGACGGCACTGGTTCCCCTGGTCCGTATACACACGATCTGTCTGATAAGAGTAATAATACGATCGGTGAATTCGCACTCACCATTTCCTCACCCTTGCCAAATTCATCGGTAATCGCCGTAGCATCCACAGGTTCGATGGTGAATGGCATTAGTGACCGCACACTACGCGTTCGTTTAGGGTTCCCGTCTTTTACAGATAGTGCGTTTATTGAAAACGCCGAGATGTCATTTAGTGCCACGACGCAAGTGTTTGGAGAGGTTATGTCAAATGGCGGAATTAGGTTTGATGGCACCACTGATTCATGGGTAAAAAGCGCGAAAACAACCTACAGTTATAATGGGCAGACAAAGCCAGGTATATGGGGAACGGGCGGACCACAATATTATTGGAAGTTTCCAGTACCTGCAGCAGATTTTGGTTCAGTCTCTGCGGATCTTTCTGAATTGCGCACCGCGGCACAAACTGGGGGAAAGTATTTTCCACCACTGGGTAATGATGAAGGTTATCAAATCATTTTCAATAACACACAATATACGGTATATCGGGTTACGGCGACCGACTGTTTTTACCTCTATGACTATGACGAGTCACGATGGCGCAGACGTTGTTATGATATCAAGTCAAAAAGTCTGCTCAATTCAGGCAATGCGTCGAATAGTACGTTCTCCTTGCCTGCAAATGGTGTGATTTTTGTTGAAGAAAACTTGTGGGTTGAGGGAACGGTGAATGGACGGGTAACGATTGGTACCGGCAGTTTCCCGATCGCAGGTAATTATCAGGTATTTATACCTAATAATCTGCTCCAGTATCAAAAATCAAGTGATGATGTGATAGGTATTATCACACAAAGTGATATTATTATTCCCTATAAAGCACCGAATAATCTGGAGATCAATGCTGCTGCACTTTCGCAAACAGGTCAAATTTACATGCCGAACTACAATTACAGTGGGCAATCACTTGCGCTCAAAAATTCCCTTACGTTTTTCGGTTCTCAGATTTCCTATCGAGGGGGAGGGTGGAAATATGTGACTGCGCAGGGGGTTGTGGTAGCAGGATATGTCTATACTAATCATGTGTACGACGGGAATTTGAAGTATTATCCGCCGCCGGGGTTTCCGACAGGATCGACCTATGAGTTAATCAGTTGGGAAGAAGTGCAATAGTCGAAAATGGAAAGTCATGTCCTAGCATCGGTATTTGTATTCTGCTTTCGACGTTATGACTTTGGGACTTTAAATTAAAGTGTGCTATACTACCGCCATTACATTCATTTCTATGAAGAATATTCGTGTCAAAAAAGGTGTCATAACGGTCGCAGGGCTTGGAACTCGTTTTCTTCCAGCGACCAAAGCCATGCCGAAAGAAATGTTGCCCGTACTCGATAAGCCGGTCGTACAGTATATTGTTGAGGAAATGGCGGCAAGCGGCATTACAGAAATTATTTTTGTGACCAGTTCTCAGAAACGCGCTATCGAAGATCACTTTGATCGCGATCCTGATTATGAAGCCTACCTAGAGCGGCAAGGAAAACTCGATCGTATCCAATCCTTGATCGACCTGAGTAAAAACGTGAGGTTTTTCTATACGCGGCAACCGGAACCGCTGGGGAATGGACACGCGCTTCTCTGTGCTAGAGAATTTATAGGAGATGAACCATTTGCATTTTCAGACGGGGACAGCATTATTGATGCTAGTACTCCGGTAATAGCCCAGCTCCTTGACATTTTTTATAAGAAAAAGGCTTCGATTATTGGAGTGCAAAAAATAGAAAATAAAGAAGAAATGCGCAAATACGGAAATGTATATGGAAAACCACTGGGGAAAGGCCTCTATCGGGTCAATGAGTTCAAAGAAAAACCTGCCCTGGATGCGGTATCGCCTTATGGCCTGATAGTTGGGGGAATGCGCTATATTTTGACCTCGGATATATGGAATATCTTGCAGGAGCAGGGTACGGGCAAAGACGGGGAGATATGGCTCGCAGATGCAGCGCACACGCTTGCCAAGAAAAAGAAATTTTTCGCATACGAATACGAAGGGGAATATTTTGATACCGGCAACAAGCTTGCACTACTGAAAACCGCAATTCATTTTGCAAAAAAGGAAGGGTTACTTTAAGTCAATAACACGTATGACCAAAACGGCAGTTTATTCATATATTGCAGCAACCGTGCTGTTGTGGTGTGCGTGGACCGGAAGTGTTGCAGCAGAGCCGTATTCGGTCGATCTTGGTAATTTTAAATGTCCAAAGGCTCCAGATAGCAACAGAAAAATAGCGATTTTCAAATTGATTATTCCAGATGTGGCTAATGGTGCAACTGAGTTTGACGATGACGGAGAGGAAACGGC
>CAYWFD010000008.1:0-19651 GCA_964457885.1 uncultured Gammaproteobacteria bacterium | reverse complement strand
AAACACGATCCGGAACAGTTGAAACGTATTAAAAAACTCAAATAACTATGTACGATATTGTTACGATCGGTGATTCCACCGTCGACATGTTCCTTGAAATTGACGAAGCGACTCTGGATTGCGATATCAAAACCAATGAATGCCAACTTTGTTTTACCTACGCTGATAAAATTCCGATTGCAGGAGCTCATCAATCAATCGGGGGCAATGCGGCAAATGTTGCCGTGGGAGCTCAAAAATTGGGCTTACAGGCGGCAATCGTGAGCGAGGTCGGGGATGATCTCAATGGACTTATGATCGAGGACACACTTGAGCGATCTGGTGTCGACACTTCGTACCTCCGGACCAACAAACGGCAAGAAACACGTTATGCAGTGGTATTAAATTATAAAGGAGAACGAACGATCCTGTCCTATCACGCTCCGCGCACGTATCACATACCCCGTATCCCACACACGAAAGCACTCTATTTCACTTCACTCGGCAAAACATTCGAACGCGTGCAAAGAGCGGTTTCGACTTACAAAAAAAGACATTCTTCAGTACTCCTTGCATGCAATCCAGGCTCCTATCAATGCGGAAAAGGGCTCGTACAAACACGCACTCTTCTACCACTCGTTGATCTTTTGTTTGTTAATAAAGAAGAGGCACAGAAACTTACCAATACCACATCTGATGTTCCCGAATTGATTACCCATCTTCATACGATCGGTGTAGGAATGGTTGTCGTGACTGATGGACATAAAGGTTCATATGCGTCTAACGGTACTCATACCTATACAATGTCTCGTTTCCCGGTTTCAGCAATTTCACGTACTGGTGCGGGAGACGCCTACGCAAGTGGATTTCTAGCAGCACATCTCCAAGGACAGGATATTGAAACTGCCATGCGCTGGGGTACTGCGAATGCGGCTTCCGTGGTACAACAGTTTGGCGGACAGACCGGTCTTTTGACTGAGAAAAAACTTTTTACACTCATCAAAAAATATAGCTCAATCAAGCCAAAACTTCTAGCTTGATTCTTGACAAAACGATTCATGTGTGGTATAACACCGCATACTTTTTCTTCGGATAATTCTATCCTATGTCTTCAAAAATTAAACAGAATATCATCCTCTACGTAGGAAAAATTCTGCCCTACATGATCACGGCGATCCGGAAGTATGAAAAAGAAACCAAGCGTAAATTCCGCATTGGTCTTTTGTACGATCTCAAGGACAAGCGCAATGCTCCAACCGATGAATTACTGAGGCAGATTGACGTGATACTCCCGTGCAATACACTTTCTGATAAAACGATCCAGGAAACACTCCTTCCGTATGAAGACGAACTTCTTGCAATTTCATGCCGAGGTGAAGATTATATTGAGATGTTTGCACGCGTGATTCCTTTTGTTCCCTATTTGCGCACCCCCACCAGTGAATCGCTTCGCTGGGCATCGGACAAGCTCAGCATGCGACGACGCTTGTATACGTATAATAAAAAAATTACTCCTGATTATAATATTGTCACTGACACTAACCCTGAAACCTTGCAGCGTATCGAACAAAAACTTGGGTTTCCTTTGGTGGTTAAACCGACAGGCCTTGCTGCAAGCCGACTCGTGACTATTTGTTTTCACCGAGAAGAACTTGAAACAACGTTAAAAAAGGTATTTAAAAAAATCAACTCAGTATACCAAGAAACAGGTGGAAACTGGACTCCCCAAGTACTCGTGGAACAATTCATGGATGGTGAAATGTACTCAATTGATGCATATGTCTCCGCTCGGGGTAAAGTACAATTTGCCCCACTCGTACATATTCAGACAGGTCGAAAAATTGGATTTGATGATTTCTTTGGATATATCCAGATGGCTCCTTCTGGTTTGAACACCGAAAGTGTCAAAGCTGCACGCAATGTGGCAGGACAAGCAGTACATGCGCTTGCACTCAGAAGTACCACTGTTCACATCGAACTCATGAAGACGGAAAAAGGATGGAAAGTAATTGAAATCGCTGCGCGTCAAGGCGGGTACCGACACCATTTATATGAACATTCATTCGGTATCAACCATACCGTTAATGATATCTTGATACGCATCCCCGAGGAAGTACGCATCAAACGAAAGGTAAAAGGATATACCGCATACATGAAATTTTTTGCAAAAAAAGAAGGTCGGCTTACCAAACTCACCGGCATCAAACGTGCACAGGAATTAGGATCATTCAAAGAAATCAGCGTTAACAAAAAAATTGGCGACATGTGTACTTTCGCAAAAAATGGTGGTACCAGCGTCTTCAATATTCTTTTGTCCAATCCTCAAAAATCTGAACTACTCGCAGATATTCGCCGGCTGGAACAGATGACTGAGATTGAGACTGAATAACTCGTTCCTATGGAAATCGTTTTTCCTCGTTATTTGAGTTGGAGAGTGCCAATTACTCAGCGCGACCCTTCATATCGATTTGGCAAACAAACTCGTACGCGTATTGCAAAGTCTACCGAGATTCTGATGTCTGCTGGATATTCATTTATTTTTGAAGAAATTACTGAATCCTATCTGGAAAAATTTATTCCTCTCTACGAATCATTTATTACCTCAAAAGAACGTGGGACTGTTTTCCCCGTTCGTGACCGAGTGAACGAAGGAACTGAGAATGGAAAAAGCTTTATTGCACTATCTCTTTACAAACACACATTGTACCTTGGTGGACTTATTCTCTCTCATGATCAGGAAGGCACACAACCGCTCTCGGTTAATTACAAAGTTTTACCTCACACACTTGAAGAAAAAATACCAATTAGTGTAAGTTTTGTTGCCGAATCATATTTGCACACCTACGCTTTTGAACATGGTTTTTCTCTCATTACCCATGGAATAGACCGGAATATTTATGGGTACCATTCGAATATTGGACTCGCCGCATTCAAACTGCAAATTGGATGCAACCCATGGATTCCGTCAGTACGCGCCTCGACCGGAGAACCCAACCAAATTCTCGAAGTATTACCTGTCTTTGAAGAGGATATGCTTCTTTTCTTAGGTAGCACGTATGAGACTTTTTCCACAAAAGCCATCATTGTCTCGGAAAAATCAGAAGATGAGCTTAGGATAAAATTTCCTATATTTTTTTCAACCGATCGATTTGAAATTTCTCTTGTATCACATACTGACATTAATTCTTCTGTTGAGTGGAAATAACCAAAAAAGACGCGCGCTGCGTCTTTTTTATTTTCCCCATCGTATTTTGCGTTCTTCCCGCTTGCCCCGATAATACTCTGGGGCTTGTCGTATTTCTTGAATATTGAGTGCAGGGCCAATAAATGCCAGACTCTGCTCAATTGCTTGCACCTTACTCTCCGCATCCTGTGCTAGGTCATCATGCACTTCCACCTGTTCATTAGCAAACGCATTGAGCGCCATAATCGTTGCATTGATTTCCTCAACCAAATTCCCGTAATATTCTATTTTTTGTTCGTATGTTTTTCGATCATGTGTCATGACAGCCTGCATGGCATATCGCCGGATATCCTTTTTCAGATCCACCAAGACTTCGTTCAATTCACGACGTTCATCATGATCAAAGTGATCAGCTGAAACTCCATAGCATACCGGGGCGAAGCCGCTACCCAATTTACACACTAATGCATACTTTTTTCTGAGTGTTGGTGAAGCTTTCTGGTGAAATAGCTTATCTGCCATGCGTGATTCGTGCAGTACCACCATTTCCTCAAACGCTTTGATATATGGCCAGAGTTGTTTACCATACGAGACCATCGACGCTTCGATTTCCTCAGAGGTTACGTCTTCCTTATTTTTCAATCGCGTAATTTCCTGATTCAGTGCACTCCGGAATTCTTCAGATACCAAAGGCGGCACCCGATCGTAGAGATGTTGATATATCGTCAGAATATGTTTGATACCAGGCTGCATAGTACCGATAGTATAGCACATTTTGGCATTCACCCATTAATTCTTTAAAAGGCCAGATATTCCTTCCAACGCGTATACAATTCTCTGGTTGCTGCCAGGTCTCCGGCACAATATTCCGCTATCACTTGATACTTTCCTGCACTAAACATAGGTGCCACTTCATGCCCATTCATTCCATTTTCTTTGGGAGACGCAATGCCGAATGCTTTGCAATAAAAATCCAAATTGAACTTACGATACGCGCTATAGAATGTCAGCTGTTCAAGAAGATCGATATGTACGTCTGCAGCATAGCGATACGGCATGAGATTACGCGACGGCTTCACCCCGAGCATAGCGGATCGAAGCATGAGGACTGGGCAATCAAACCCACGACCATTGAATGTGACAAATTTATTTGAAAATGACAACGTTTTCCAGAATTTTTCCAAAATCTCCCTCTCAGTTCCGCATTCATATTTGATCCCATCTTTTTCATACACCTCGATTGACGTGCCGCCTGATTGATAATACACCGCACCCTTTCCACTCTCAACCGAGAGCATGCCGATCGCCACGATCCGATTGGTAGGCGCCCAGAGAGCCATTTCCTGTCTCACTTTTTCTTCGTCTTCCCTGGTTTCCGCGAATTTCAAGAGATATTTCCGTTGCATTTCATCTAATTCGTCAAACGGAACCGGAATCGTCTCAATGTCGAAAATCATGGTGTTCATAGTACTATGATATAGAATTTAAACCTTCTTTACTATACGTCAGCGATTGCTTTTTAGCAAAAATGTGTTAGTATTACACGGATAATGAACGAACATTTTCTATGAAAAAAATTGCAGTTTTCTTCAAACTCCCCGGGGCGAAGGATGAGCCGCTTTCGAAACCTGATTATTGGACCGCGTATTCTGAATTATCGGACACTATTTCCGCCCAGGGTGCCCAAATGTATATCACTCGCGGACAGTCCACCTATTTAGGTAATGGGTTATTTTCACGATCATGGGTTATTGAGGATGGTAATCTACGTGAAACGGGTCCAATTACGGTCGAGGTGATATTTGACAAAGGAAGACTTGATTCTGACGGAACCATACCTGTGTTTAATAACAAAAAAATTCAAGACTACTGTGATGACAAATGGATGATGTATCAGCGCCTGTCTCATCATTGCCCTAAAACGTTTTATGCTGAAAACTCCACACAACTCCAACCAATCGTTTCTCAAATTTCAACACAATATGTAGTGTTCAAGCCGCGCGTGGGAGCTGGCGGTGACGGAGTAGTAATAGAAAAAAAAGCATATTTCAGTCACCCTAGTCTTAGTCTAAAATTCCCGGCAATTATTTCAGAATTTATAGATACTTCGGGTGGTATTCCTGGTATTGTTGAGGGAATGCACGATTTGCGTGTGGCGGTTTTTGACGGTGAATTCTTGTACTCATATGTTCGGACACCGCCTAATGGAAGTCTTCTTGCAAATGTTGCAAAAGGCGGCACTTTTGCGATGGTAAATATCGAGCACCTACCTCAAGAAATACTCAACATAATCACCAGTATCGATGCCGAACTTAAAGATGCCGGGCACCGATTCTATACAGTTGATTTCGGCTGGACGTCCGAAGGTCCCAAAATTATTGAAATGAATTCTTTTATCGGATTACTCCCCAACAAAGATGGTGCTGTTTTTAAACTTTTAAAAGAAAAATTAGTCAATGTATTCATGGCATTATAGGCCTACCTATCTTCACTATATGAAAAAAATTGCAGTATTTACTAATATGCCCCCTAACGAATATGGTGCTCCCGTCTTCAAGCCCATTTATCAAGCCTCTTATACTGAGCTCACCAATGAAATCACTAAACTTGGCGGGCAGTTATATATCACCCGTGACCAAGAAAGCTATCTCGGCAATGGATCTTTTTCTCGGTCATGGATTATGACTGATACAGGTCTCACTGAAACAGGACCGGTGACTGTCGATGCTATTTTCAATAAAGGAAGATTTGAGTCAGACAACACTATACCCATACTTAATCCACCGAAATTAAAAGAGGTGTGCGACGATAAATGGCTGATGTATCAGATGTTTTCCGAATACTGCCCTCAGACATTTTTTATTGAAAACCCTGATGAGTTACTGGCTGCATTCACACACATTACGACGAAAAAAGTGGTCTTCAAGCCGCATACTGGCAGTGAAGGTATCGGCGTAATCATCGAAGAAAAGGAATATTTTGCACAACACCTGTCTTCTCTCTTGTTTCCCGGTATTGTCTCAGAATTCTTAGACACCTCTCATGGAATTCCAGGTGTTACCGAAGGAACACATGATCTTCGTCTCGCTTTTCTTGATGAACAAATTGCATTTTCGTACGTTAGAAAACCTCCAACAGGGAGTTTATTAGCCAATATATCGCAAGGCGGAAGCTTTACCATGCTTGATCCTCACACACTACCGTCTGAAGTAGTCTCGATTGCACAAAAAATTGATTCTCATTTTGCAGATTGCGGACACCGATTTTATTGTATTGATTTTGGTTATACCCTTGAGGGTCCTAAAATTATTGAGATGAATTCCGAAGTGCGTCTCTCCCCCAATAGTGATTCTCCAATTTTTGCGACGTTCAAAAAACAGCTCGCCCAGGTATTGATGGATCTCTAGTTGAAAATCGAAAGCGCATAAAAATACATGGGTGCATTTCCCATGTATTTATTTTCTAACTTTTCGACTTATCTCATACATTCCGATTCCTGCCGCGATCGACACGTTGAGACTCTCTTTTGTCCCGTGCATAGGAATATGTACGACCGCGTCAACATGCGCAAGCACTTCTTCTTCGATCCCATCGACTTCATTACCCACGATCAGTGCCACAGGGTTCCTGCTCAATTCATATACTCCAATATCAGTACTTGTTTCTGTCTTCTCGAGAGCCACTATCATGTATCCTTGCTTTTTCAAGCCAGAAATAAGTTCGTCAAGCAATTCATGGTGTTCCCAGGGAACGGTTTTCTCGGCACCGAGTGCCACTTTATCGATCTCCGGACGCGGCGGCATGGGCGTGTAACCCACAAGATAGATTTTATTGAATCCACATCCGTCAGCAGTGCGAAACATGGCGCCCACGTTGTGACAGGAGCGGATATTAGGAAGAATGAGTACTAAGTCGGATTTCATAGGCTCATAGCATACCGGAAGAATAGTCGCTTTTCAACCCAGTCACGGGTATAATAAAAACAGCCCGGGTGGGCATGTTTTAGTTCTTCATCTTAGCGTTAATCGCGGGACAAAGATAAATACTGCGGTTGCAATAGCTATCCCGGCGGCGAGATAAAAATACACGAAAGAAAACTCAGACTTTACGGCGTCTGGAGCCAAATATTTGTGTTGCATATATTGTTTGTTTTTTTATTTTTTGTATGTTGCAACTTTATATACTATACCATAAAAAACGGCTTTTGTCAACCTCATTTTTAGCCAAAATTTTCATTTTTACATGAAATAACTGTATTTTTTTGTTATACTTGTCGGCACTACCAGTATCCCTATGAGCACCCTCACACACTACCACACACAATTCCTAGAACACCTTGAAATCGAGAAAAACCGAAGCGACAAGACGACTCGGAATTATGATTTTTATCTGAAACGATTCATCGAATGGTTTGGGGAGGACAAAAAACCTTCAGATGTTACCTATGAAAGCATCCGGCAGTACCGCCTCTGGCTCAATCGTCTGATCGATGTACATGGAGAACCACTCAAGAAGAATACGCAAAACTATCACTTGATCGCACTCCGGACATTCCTCAAATATTTGGCAAAACGGGATATCGAAACCTTGCCTGCAGAAAAAATTGAGCTCATGAAAATGCCTGACCGTGAGGTATCTTTTCTTGATGGAAGCGACCTCAGCCGAATCCTCGAAGCGCCCCTGAAGAATATTAATACCAAAAAACTTGAGCGTGAAGGTTCCAAAATTTCTGCCGGACCGACCCTACTCATTGCATACCGGGACAAGGCCATTCTTGAATTGCTTTTTTCAACCGGACTTCGTGTCTCCGAGCTGATTAAGCTCAAAAAAGACGACGTGAATCTCAAACGGGATGAATTTACCGTGGTTGGAAAAGGCCGTAAAGCCCGCGTGGTCTTTCTCTCAGAGCAGGCGAAGTACTGGCTCAAAAAATATCTTGACCTTCGTCATGATATTCATCCGTATCTTTTTATCTCCCATGATAAACGGACCAAAAAGATGGAGGTGATAAAAAATACATCCAAAGGGATACCAGACGAACCCCTGACCACACGCTCAGTACAGCGTATTGTCCAAAAACACGCCCGTGAAGCAGGTATAACCAAATCCGTGACTCCACATACCCTTCGGCACTCTTATGCCACTGATTTGCTCCAAAATGGGGCTGATATACGGAGCGTACAGTCTATGCTCGGACATGCATCCATTACGACGACCCAGATCTATACGCATATTACCGATCGGGAATTGCTCAATATACATAAAAAATTTCATGGAAAAAAGCGAAAGGATGATTGACAAAAAGAGTCGAAAGTCGTACAGTGGAAAGCCGAAAGTCCGATTTTGACGTCAGGTTACCACTTTCCCGACTTTCGACTCACATGAGCCCATAGTTCAATGGATAGAACACTAGCCTTCTAAGCTGGATATGCAGGTTCGATTCCTGCTGGGCTCACACCAAACTCTGCACCGCTCTGGTGCAGAGTTTTTTTGACAAAAGAAACTATATTCTGTAATTTTCCTTACAAGGAGGCTCCATGAAAAAGAAAAAGTCTGTCCTCTACTGGTGCGCGCAGTGCGAGCACCGGGAGACGCCTACGGTTGGCGAGAAATGGCTGTTTCTTACCATAAAGAAAGAGCTGTGCTGCCCACGATGCCGCGCAGATTCTTTCTACATCTTCGAAGACGAACCGTACGCATGCACGGTATGCAGTACTCCTTCGCCCTCACCAGACGTAGCTCGGTCCAGGAACGGTTCACCCTGTACGTATCGGAAAACCGGCAAGTGTCCCGGAGTATTCCGTCCCAAAAAACCTCGTACACCCTCATCTCTGCAATAATCAGACGTCGCGGGAGCAGTGAAGCAAGCCACCTCGACGTCATAAGTTTTGTACTCGCTATACAAAGTTTATGACGGGTGACTTGCTTTTTTGCTTACTCTTGCAATAACTTTGTTTTTACGCAATACTACTGATAGCACACACTTATTCATTAATCACTATCATATGTGGGTGTTCACAATCGTTATTGCCTTTATCCTGCTGATTAGTATTCGCCAGGTGAATCAGTATGAACGCGGAGTAAAGTTTCAATTCGGTAAATTCACTAAATTGGTAGAACCCGGCTGGAGACTCGTCGTACCAATCTTCCAAAGCATGCAAAAGGTGGATATTCGTACCAAAGCAGTGGATGTCCCGTTTCAGGAAGCAATCACCAAAGATAACGTCTCTGCAAAAATCAATGCGGTTATCTATTACCGTGTCGTTGATGCCGGGAAAGCAGTGCTTGAGGTAGAAAATTTCTGGTTTGCGGTATCACAACTTGCACAAACCACCATGCGCAATGTGATTGGACAGCTTGAGCTTGACGAACTCCTTGCACGCCGAGAAGAGGCAGCAAAAAAAATCAGAGAGATTATCGATGTCGCGACTGATGTCTGGGGCATCAAAGTGGAGACTGTGGAACTGAAGGATATTACCCTTCCTGATGACATGCAGCGGGTCATTGCAAAACAAGCAGAAGCTGAGCGCGAAAAACGATCAGTTATTATCAAAGCAGAAGGGGAAATCGCGGCTGCAGAAAATATTGCACAGGCAGCGCGCATGCTTTCTGACGCTCCTGGCGCTCTCCATCTCCGCACCCTCTCAACTATCAATGACGTAAGCTCTGACCAATCCAATACGATTATTTTCGCCGTACCTCTTGAGGTACTTAGGTCATTCGAGAAAAAACCGTAGTTTACGATCCACAGAACGACACACGATACACGCACCACGACACAAGAGTCAGTTTACCTAGTCGTGTTTATGCCAATCGTGTGTCGTTTTTGTTTTATGATTGACAAACAGCCTAAAAAGGTATATACTCGACCTTACAAATTAAAGCATTCGAGGTACATCGAGGGGTGGCTATGGTGTAGTGGTAACACAGAGGTTTGTGGTACCTTTATCACGGGTTCGATCCCCGTTAGCCACCCCTGGGGGTATCTCTCTTACAAAAAGCCTGACTATGGGCTTTTTTATTTATACCTGCTTTCATTTTGACCCTTCTCATGCTACCATATCTAGTATATTTACTATTGCATGTTTTATGAACTTTCCTGTACGTTTTTTCCTACTATCACTCATCCTACTTGCCAGTGGATTTGGCTGCACTTCTCGCTCTCTTGATACCTCCACCTCTGAATCTACTACAACATTTTACCCTGCCTCATTTGATCCTACGATCCTGATCGGTCGATGGCATACTGAATTCGGAGACGGAGGAATTGGTGGATATCGTGATTACACCTTCTATTCAGACGGGAGTTTTGCAGTGGAGGGCTACCCTGCATGGAACGAATACGGTACCTATGAAGTAACTGGATATGACAATAATCTGGTCACGATAAGTTTCATGGGGACAACAGGTGAACAAGCGAGTGCGTACCAGGCGGTTCTCCAATTTGAACCTAACGGTACGGAGTTTAATTCACCCACTCTTGGGAACTACACTCGTGCCGAATAATCAGACCTTTCTTCGACCATTGTCCGAGCGTCCTATGCCACAACCCAATCGACTGCTTATTGTTTCTCTTTCTACGGGAGGCGGGCATATACAAGCTGCACGTGCACTTGAAAAGACTGTGGCACGTGATTTTCCCCATACTGTCTGCCGACATATTGATGTGGCTGACTTTATTACCCCCCTATTCAAAACCACTACTATCAACGGATACAGCTTCCTCATTTCACATTTGCCGCGTGTCTGGAAATCTCTGTTTAAGCTTACCGACAACGCACGCATCATGTCGGCATACCGCACGCTCACCAACTATCTCAAAAAATTGAATTCGTTCGATTTTTTACACGAAGTCAAAGCTTTTCGTCCGGATCACATTATTTGCACCCATTTCCTACCCGCGGAAATACTTGCCCATGCGCAAAAAAAACAATCGAACAAAATTCCGCTCACTGAAATCATTACTGACTACGGAGTGCATCCTGCATGGGTAATCGATGGTGTTGACACCTATATCGTCGCAACACCCTCCATGAAACAACACTTAACTGACTCCTTCGCTATTCCTTCTTCAGCTATTCAAACTTTCGGCATACCCATCGACCCTGCATTTGAAAATTCGGAAGATCCCGCACATCTCAAATCTTCATATGGAGTTTCTCCCACCAATCCACTTATTCTAGTTTTAGCAGGCGGGAGTGGATTGATCGATATTGTAGCCGTACTTGAACGACTTTTTTCACACATAACTTTCCCTGCGACGATTATTGCAGTTGCGGGAAATAACAAAAATCTCTATAACCATATTACCAAACTCACCCCACCCTCATCTATCACCTATCATGCCTATGGATGGACTGACCGTATTTCCGAATTTATGCGCATGGCTTCGGTAGTCGTGAGTAAACCTGGGGGCCTTACCACTACTGAGTGTATATCTCTCGGTGTACCGCTTATTGCGATTAATCCGATTCCAGGACAGGAAGAATTTAATGTGGAATTCCTTTCAGAAGCCGGAAGAGGCGCATATGCACCTACCCTCACGGATATCTGTAGTCTTCTCGATCGATACCTTTCACCAGACTATCAACCAAAAGACCGTGTTTCTTCACGGTCTGCTCAACAGATTATTGAATTTCTTGCTTCTTAGCCATTATCATAGAGATTAGGATCGTTTGGTGGAACATACGTGTCTGGATCTTGCCCCGGAGTCATCGGATTCTGTAGGCTGCTGTAGAGCCCGCTGTACACCGCATACACGATACTGTATGCTCCCAAAATGATGGCCAGTCCGATCACGCTGTAGAGTAATATCTTTTTTCCTCCACCCATCTTTTCCTCATTACCGTTTGAGGTCATTATCATGAATCCTCCCGCGATCGCAAAGACTACGGCGATCGTACCAATCACGCCCAGTGAAACTTTTATCAAACTTGCCGCAATAACCCGTGGGTCTCTTGATTCCCCCAAATTCGCACCTTTTTGCCCTGCAAATCCCTGTAGTTGTTGATTTATATCTGTCTGAAGTCCTTGTGCATACGCGTAGCAACTAACTCCAAGTCCACATGCAATCACCACAGCGCATATCCACATTTTTTTAGTACGCCACGTCATACTCTTACATTGATTATTTAAATCCTCCAACTTCAGAAGCGATTCTACTTAACACAAAATTCGTAATACTATACGCGCACAAAATGATGATAAGACCGATTATCGCGTACTGAATGATTTTCTTGGCGCTGTCCACTTTTTCATCATTCCCTGCTGCAGTAAACATGATAAACCCTGCATAAAAGACCAGCAATAGAAATATGGTTCCCAAGAGGGAGAGTACGATCTTCACCCCTTCAGCCACAGCAATTCGAGGATCCTTGGCTTCGGTGCCATATCCTGCTGCGCCAGATCCTGCATTCAATTGTCCCAATACATCAGGGCCTGTGCCTGTTGCTCCTCGTACCGGTAGTACACCCCCTACACACAGCAACCCGAGTATTACTCCTACTACCACACTGCTCCATTTTTTTTTCATACGATTGTATTATGGTGAGGTACTGGTACTGGTTAGTGCTCCTTCCATTACTCGGGTTACCACAAAATTCGTAATGCTATAAGCCATGAGCAATATAATAAGACCAATAATTGAGGTACTGATAATACTTTTTGCCTTTGACACTGCTTCGTCATTCCCCGCTGCAGTCATCCATAGATATCCTGCGTAAATAATAAGTACCGTAAAAATAACCCCCAGAAGGGACAAAAGGATCCGTATTGCTCGACCCACATTCTCAGCAAAGGTCGTCTCAGTTGCTGCGGCATATCCTGCCTGCCCCGCTGCTCGGTCTACTCTATTAGTACCCAAATCAATCGCATAGACTCCCGGAACAAATACAAATACAAGCATGAGGGAAAGAAGGAAGGTTTTGAGACGGAAGTACATAGTATTGAATTTTAATTCCCAAACTGTCTGGTTACGAATACGGTAATTGCGTATGCAGAAACCACAATAAACAGTCCCATGATTGATGACTTGAAGATTTCTTTCGCTTTCGAAACTGCTTCATCATTTCCTCGGGCAGTCATCCATAGATATCCTGCGTAGACGGTAAGGATAAGAAAGACCAATCCGATCATGCTTAGCGCTACTTTGATTATATTTCCCACAATTACATTGATATCACTCTCAACATTTCCACCGATTCCTTGTTGTACATTTTTGAGATTATCATCCGCATTTCCTAATCCCTGCCCCCAAACATGAAGCGGTACGGCACTCCATATAAGGAGTGCTACAAAGAGAAGGTTGTAGACTTTTTTACCTGTTTTCAATACACGCATATGATGGTCTGAAATTACGTTTTTATAGTCCGACTGCTCCGGTAACAAATGTCGAAATTGCAAACCCGGAAACTGCAATCAGTAGCCCGATAATTGCCGCAATAATGGTCTTTTTTGCCTCTGCAATCTTCTCTTCTTCACCTCGAGCCAAAAACCATATTGTTCCCGCATACAGCATAAGCAAGAAAAAAATGAGACCTGTGATTCCAAAAAACCACCGTGCTACATTTCCAACATAGGTTGCCACTTCGTTTTTTGGGAGCCCCGTTGGTGCGATTGCATCATTGAGTGCACTGCCTGCGTCGCCGATGGTTTTTTTCGCATATGCTTCTGCACGTTGTAGGCCTGCTAGCACCAACCCCACCACCACGCCTGTCGTTATTCTCAGGTATTTCTTTGTTCTTTTACCGAACATACTAAGAAGGTTGCCATCTACACTTTGTATCCCCGTTGCAACCATCTTCATCATTATTCCACATTTCACATTTATGTCCTGACGCTGTTACCGCGACACAGGTGATTCCGTTGGCACCACCTGCCGTACAATAACCCACACGATCATCATCATTGGCGGTACTACAAATCACTCCTCCCTGCCCCTGAATTTGGGTACAATATTCTTGATCGACTATACAACGACCTTGTGCAGTCGGAGTTGGTGTCGGTGTCGTATTTCCCCCACCACTGCCCGCATTTCCTCCAAGCTGGAATACAAAATTGGTCAAGGCGTACGCTCCCATAACAATAATAATACCAATCGTTGCTCCGATGATCGTATTAAGCGCCTTTCCGGTTTGTTCACTGTTGCCTCGTGCGGTCATCCAGAGAATTCCTCCGTATAGTACTAGCACAAAAAATAATACCGAAATCATGGAAAGTAGTGTTCCGATAATGTTTCCTGCGATCGTTGGGACACTATTGCCATAGCCGGTGAGACCTGCGGCACCTGCAGTCTCATCTAACCCAAAATTTGCTGCAATAGCGGTCGGTACTATCACCATTGATACTGCGATTAATAATCCAGTGATAAGTGGTGCGTATTTGCGCATACGATAGAAAAATTATTATTCTATTTACGTTATCCAAAACTAGGTCCACATGAACCAGTCGTAGCACACAGTGCCCGTATGATGTAGCTTGTAATCGCGTATGATACGAAAATGATGATGAGGCCGATCACTGCTGAAATCAACATTTTTTTTGCACTCCCCACTTTTTCGTCGTTTCCCCCTGCGGTCATCCACGTGAACCCTGCATAGAGGACAATACATACTGCAATAAGCCCGAGAAATGTGAGCGCGAAATTGATAATTCTGATGGTTAGAATCCGAGGGTCCTCTCTGGTCAATCCAGTACCTTCCCCGCAGTCGACTCCCAATATGTCATTTGGATTACTACATCCCTGTGCGTGCACCTGACTTCCCAATAGCACTGTCAACCCAAAAAACGCTGTAACTGCCAGTAATGCACGGATTTTTTTTATGTTCATACGTATGGACTGAATTACTCACAGTTTTCCCGGCTTATAGTAACATACTAAGTCAGGAAAACTGTGATACCATATACTGTTTGGTATATGGTTCACAATATTTATTCTGAAACTTACGGTGTATCGCCTTCGATAGCTGCACCGATATTTGAGACAAAGAACTGAGCGATTGCATATGCAGAAAGAATGATCGCAAGACCAATCACTGATGCAATAATAATTTTCTTTGCTTCGCCCACCGCTTCATCATTACCACCTGCGGTCATCCATTTGAAACCTCCCCAGAGGATCAAAATCACTGCGATCAAACCAAGGAACGTCAACGCGAGATTAATCAATCTGATGATGACGATTCGTGCATCGGTTTCACCAGTAGTTACATTGATATTTTCTGCAACCGGATTCAAACCATAGTCAGTACCAGGATCTATCTGTGCGTTGGATGTTGCCGGTGAGAGAGAGAACACGCTTACCAAAGCAGCGACGCCTAATAGGAGCGCATTTCGATGCTTCAGTAATTTTGCTACTGTGTTATTCACACTTCTCACCCCCTTTCAATGTATGTTTTTTTTTCATACGCGTCACGTAGTATACGTGATGTGTTATTTACACTTAAGGTGCAGCCTGTAAAGTCTGCAAAATCAACGTAAGTATAGCATAGCTGCTGAAAACCACAATAATACCTATCCCAGCCCAGAGCATTGCCTGCATTCCTTTCGCGATTTTTTCCGAATTTCCCGCACTCGTAAGCCACTGAAATCCTCCATAGACAAATACCACGAATGCAATCGTGCCAATTATTCCTACCACGACTTTTACCGTATTACCAAGAATAATTTTAATATCGGTCTCACCAAGCGGATTCACCAGTGATACGCAGTCTTGCCCAGTCGCGCAATTGCTCGCAGTGTTGACACTTTCATTACTTTCTCGCTGTATCTGGATTTGTCGGTACTCTTCACACGACTGAGGTGAGGGAAATTTTTGCCCTGCAGCGCATGAAGCAATATCATTCTCCGACTGCGAACAAAGTTTAGTAGCAGTCATATAGCAACTGGCTGTACTGCCCGGAGTCGTGGCAGACCCTTCCTGACATATACCTTCTGTTGGATCTGATGGATCTGCAACACACACTAATCCTGGATCACCACACTGCTCATCCATTACACAGGGTGAACCCAGCTGCGCCCTACTAGGCAAGGACCATCCTATCCCCATCACTATCATGAGCACTGCAATACTATTTTTTAGTAAACTTTTCATATGATTTTAAAATGGAAGGAGATTTGATTGAATTCCAATCGCTTTTACCACAAATCCAATAAGGACATACGCAGAAAAAGTAATAATGAGTCCCAAGGTTGCCGCTACCAAAATCTGCTTCCCTTGTCCCACCTTTTCCGCATTTCCAAACGACATAATCATCGTGATTCCACCGTAGACAAAGAAGACAAAAGCAAGTCCTGCAATCACGGAGAAGAGCCATTCTGCCACTTTTACACCTAGCTCAACCAAATCTTCCAAATTTCGACATGAACCATCCCACGCACAGTCCGGGAGCGGTCCATTATAATTTGCAGGTTTTTGGTGCGTACTCGATATCCACGCATCTACTGCCTGAGAAGTATTCACTTGCACGATCCTGTCTGTACACTTCTGGTCTGGCCCGACTTTGCAATGTAATACTTTGGTGCACGTATTTGGATCCAACTCACTGCATTTGGTTGCATTATCTGACTTAGAGATGCATTTTGCACCTGTCTGCCACCACAGGCAGGCTGCGTCTGCATTACACTGCTCAGCATTTGCTCCGTATTTGCTCTGGCAAGCCGTATTGGTCGGTGGATAATCATTAATATCCGCTATTTTCATGAAATAGACAAAAACTTCATCAGGATTCTGGCCCAATTCACACAACCAATATCTGGCACGAAATAACTCATCATCTCCCTCAATTGCACTTTCTTGTACAAAATGATATTTGGTTACCAAATCATCTGGCTCATTGTCAGGATATGAACCGCTATTACAGCCACGATCCGCGTCATTATTTCCTTCAAAAACCCATGCACCATTCTCTTCAGTTGGACTCATCCTGAACTGTCTGATTACATCTTCGTCTCCCCATTCGGGATTTATGATTTTATTTCCTGTAACATTGACCCCATTAGTAAGATCAGTCCATTCTGCCCATGTTTTATCTTTTGCCACTGTTACACAAAAAAATTCACCACGATTATCTTTTGGATGGTGTGTCTGGTAATCAAAATCCTCATTGGTCAGATAACTTCCATTAAAGTTTTCACCGTTCGGTCGGGTTATCTTAAAAATTGCAATTTTTTGATTTTCATTCGGAGCTACTGGACATTTAAATCCTTTTAAATCCACAGGATATTCAGCCGCGACCACACTTCCTGTCCATGCACCAAACGCGAGAAGTAGTGCGATAATATATATGTTGACTTTTCTATGCCTCATATATCAAATCAATAGGTTTGCTGAATTTTTGCCGCCGTATTTATTATTACGGACTTATCTTTTCTCAGTGTTTCTTCCGGAGTATTTCCCTGTCTCAAATACTCAGTTACCATATCTTTCAATGCTGTGGTCGCCACATCTGCTTCCCGTCCCCGATACCAGTTCTCAGCAAAGAGTGCCTGTGTTGCAAATGGTCCCAGGGTTTCATCTTCCTGCTGCGCCGTGATTTGTTCCCGATACGGGCTTGGTCGGAAGGTTGCGGTCACATATTGCTGCACTTTTTCTTTTGAAGTAATAAAATTTATGAAACCCCATGCCTCATTCTGGTTCTGTGATTTTTTCACGACTGATTCTACCCAATAATTTGCCACGTTTACCGGTGTTTCCGGATTGAGCTGCGGGATGGTTGCGATCTTGATCGCGAGTTGTGGAGCTCGAGCTTGTAATCTCGGATAATCATAGGCAAATCCGAGGAAAAATGCGGTTCGACCTCTCACGAATTCGTCAAATGCATTTTGCATTTTCTCGTTCCAGCTATATCGATCTGCGGTCGCTCGTGCGAACCCGGTGTAGAAATCAAGCGCACGAATGGTCGCATGTGTTCGATTCTGATCCCGATCAACTCCAGAAGCGAATGCGACCGTGTCACCGTCCGTCACCTTTGACCCGCTCTGAAGCATGAGTAATGCAACGATGTCTGCAAAATTATCAATATTATTTGATGTTCCCATTGCGACTCCGGACTGGATTATGTCGAGTGTCGCACTAAATTTCGTTATCTGTTGGACAGCGCGTACAAACTCATCCCACGTCTTCGGAGCTTCTGCAATACCTGATCGGTCAAGGATCGTCTGGTTGTAGAATAGTGCAAGCGAATCGAGCGCCATCGGAAGACCAAAAATATTCCCATCAATTATGACATCTTTTGCCACTGTTCCTACATATTGATTACGGATATCACGCTCTGTTGGCAAAGATACCGTATCTACTACCACCTCTTGTTCTTTGGTATACTGGTTCTTCATTACCAGCCGCGGCGATTTTATCGAAGCGGGAGCGCTCGCAAGCCTTACTTCATTCTTTCTAAGCCATCGTACATGCATTGACACGATATCCGGCCCGACATCATCTGCAAGCGCGTTCGTGAACAACGAATCGAATTCTTCATACCTCACTTGCCGGATATTGATTTTTACATGCGGATAACGCGCGGAATATTCCGCTGCATATATCCGCAATTGCTCCACATCTCCGTATACCGTCCAATAATTCAAGGTGACTGGACGGAGGGACGCGCGTTCTTGCTGATTCAATCCTTTGCAACCAAAACCGGAAAATACTAACAGACTACTCAGTAGTATCAAAGATAGTATTGTTTTTACTCTTTCTTTCATAACATTCCGCCTTAAGTCGCAAGTCTATAAAGTCGCAAGTCTATAAAGTAATTTGTATTTGGCTTTATGGACTTTAAGACTTTACGGACCTTACAGACTCATTTAAATATTTCAAATATAAATCCTACTAATGCGTAACTTGCAAAAATAAGCACTACTCCCAGGGTAGCCCATACAATCGTATTTTGCGCTTTTACCTGGGTTTCCGAATTTCCCCGGGCGGTCATCCATAATACTCCGCCATAAATGATCATTACGAGTGCGATCGTGCCGATAATTCCAAGCACTCCCCGAATCAGGATTCCCACGAACTGAGAAAGATCGGTTACGTTTAACTGATTCAACCGTTGTGCGTATCCTGATAAATTGCTGGTGGTTCCACTACTTGTACCCCCCGTATTTCCTCCGTCAGGATTCGTCGTAGGTGTCGATGGCGTACTGGTAGGCTGTGTACTCGTAGGATAGTCGCCTTCCTCTGCAATTTTCATGAAATACACAAAAGCTTGTTCGACTCCATGACCTTCGTCACTAGGAATGCCGTAAAAATAGTACCTAACTCGGGGAGCAAGATTTGCTTCCTCCTCCGAGAGAGGTCCACATCCATACAGAAACGTAGGTAAACATGTTTGGGCAAAATGATATATTACGTCGTTATCATCCGGTTCATCGTTAGCGTCTGAGGTACCCGGTGCTTCATTCCAGCCATAACCAGTTCCGTTTGATTGTCTTTCGTCTTTCCATTCATCATCTACATAAAATTGCCTAAGTACATCTTCATTTCCCCAGTCA
>CAYWFD010000007.1:20389-22100 GCA_964457885.1 uncultured Gammaproteobacteria bacterium | reverse complement strand
AGTCGTGCCGCGAGAGAAATCGATCGGGCGATGACATTTTTTAAGTGAGTTGAGAAATTGTCAAGAAGTTTTTGGGCATCCATAGAAAGCAAGTCGAAAGTTAAAAGTCTATAAAGCCTGAGAATTGGTATTTGTTTTCGACGTTATAGACTTGTAACTTTACGGACTATATGAAAGGAGTATATACTATCTCCAAGTAAAAATCCAGATAATTAAATCTATGTATTCAACCAAAATTTTTAAGGCTTACGACATCCGGGGCCTTGCAGAAAGTGAGCTGTCAGAAGAACTCGCGTGGCATATTGGCCACGCATTTGCATATTTGCTTGAACAAAAAGGAGTGGTTTTAGAAGGGCGATCATTGGTAGTGGGGTATGATATGCGCCCGACAAGTGTCCCATTTTCCAAAAAAGTTATTGAAGGAATACAGGCGCGGGGTGTGTCGGTCGTAGATATTGGACTTGTGTCGACACCGGTATTCAATTTTGCCTGCGCGCACTATCCGGCGCATGCAGGAGGAATTATGGTAACTGCGAGTCATAATCCCGCTGAATACAATGGATTTAAACTAACCTATGAGAATGGTCTTCCTCTCGGTCAAGGAACTGGCATGGAAGAGTTGCGAGATCTTGTAGTTGGAAATTTTAGAGAAGAGGTTGAAAAAAGAGGAAGTGTACAAGAGTTCAAAGTAATTGATGACTATCTTACCAAAGTATTGAGTCTCGTCGACCACTCATCACTCAAACCCATGAAAATTGTAGTTGATGCAGGAAACGGCATGGCTAAAGTTTCACTTCCGAAATTGCTTGAGAAACTTCCGGTCGAGGTGGAGTACTTATATCTCGAACCAGATGGAACCTTCCCGAATCATGAGGCAAACCCTCTGAAAGAAGAAACGCTAAAAGATTTACAGGAAAGAGTGCAGAGTACGGGTGCTGCGTTCGGTTTTGCGCTTGACGGGGATGCGGATCGGATCGGGCTGGTGGATGAGAATGGTGATGTCGTACCTGCATCATATGTAGGCGGACTTGTTGGGCTTGAAGTGCTCAGGGCTCACCCACATGCGCACATGCTCTACGATCTTCGTACAAGTAGAAGCGTCAAGGAGGCCTGGGAGCGGGAAGGTGCCACCACCGAAATCTGCAAAGTAGGGCATGCGAATATAAAGAAAATGATGAAAGAGACAAAAGCAGTGTTCGCGTCTGAACTTTCGCTTCATTTGTATTATCAAGACATGTACGATGTGGAATCTTCTGATTTGTCACTCATACTGGTACTGAAGATTTTATCAGAATCTGATAAACCGTTGAGCGAGCTCTGGAAGCCGCTGCATGTATATGCACATTCGGGGGAAATCAATTTTCATGTGGAGAATAGCAGTGACCTGATCGAAAAAATACGCCAGCGTTTTTCGGATGCGGCGGTCAATGAACTTGACGGGGTACTGTTTGAATATCCGGACTATTGGATCAGCGTACGGAAAAGCAATACCGAGCCCGTACTTCGTCTGAATGTCGAGGCACATTCAGAAAAGAAAATGAAAGAGATTGTGGAAGAAGTTCGAGGGTTGATTGTCTTGTAGTTTGTACAGTTTTTTAGTAGTTTAACATGTTTGTATGTCCAAAGAGCATTCGTTTGTACCACCAGAATTTATCCCACCAGATGCACATAAGGAAAATTTAGAAAGAAGTGTAGAGGGAAAATCAGAATC
>CAYWFD010000007.1:0-20379 GCA_964457885.1 uncultured Gammaproteobacteria bacterium | reverse complement strand
AGCCGATCGAGCTTCAATCCACGCTCGCCGGGCTCGGCCAATCCATTGCCGACCTTAACCACGTAGTGATCCCTGTCCCATGGAGCTGGAAAACATTCGGCGGCACCCGGAAAGTCAGAATCAATTGCACGAGCAATTGAGAATGGTGAATATATCGACAGTGGTAAACAGGGCGTAGTCTTTAAGGTTGTGTTAGATGCAGAGTACGGTAATGATGCAGGAGAAAAGAGAGAGGAAGTGGCAGCGAAATTGCTTAAAATATATGATCCGGAGGTTGCTAAAAATGAATATAAATTACACACCCAGGCATCGGGACTGATTAGTGCGCATGAAAAAGAAGGTGGAGAAATTGCAAAGATTCCCCAGATATATGACATAGTTGATATTACAACCGATTCTGAAAAAATTAAAACGCTTATCAAGCGAACGAATACCAGCTCCTTGAAAGAAAATGTGTCTGTATTGGTAATGGAATTCATACCAGGAAAAACCTTTGCACGGTATATCTATGAACAGGTAATAAAAAGACATCCAAAATTGGTTCATTTGAAAGATGTGGCATCCGAATTGTCAATGTCAGATATTCAGGAAAATATTGCGACTGCGCTTGAATTCAAAATTCCTGGAGGTAAACATACCGATCTTGGAATGAAAATATTTGAGCAAGAGAAAGTATTTGGTGAGAATATTAAAAAATTAGTCGAATATCTGGGAAAGACTGATTTTGTATTGCCTGAAACGATCCTCAATAAAGTAAAAAATACTGTCCAACTATTGCATAATAATCATTTTTTCCATCGGGATCTGCATGAGAAGAATATTATGATTACCGAAACGCACGATGGTGAGGTTGATGATATTTTTTTGATTGATTTCGGTCTTTCAATCATAGATACGGATAATGACAAACAGCATAATCCATACCAGAACCCATTGACAGGAGAACAGTATATGGCGGATGAAACTATTCATACACGGTATGCTGCACTTGCGTATCCGGAACATGTGCGGAGAAATGCCGAAAAGCAAAACACTAAAAAGAAGTTAGGAGATCTGAAGTTAAGAATTTTGAAACGTTATCCTGATTTATTTGAACACAGCAGAGAGAACGGCGATTCAATTTCAGATATTGATCTTGTTGCAAGAGAAATGGCGCGAACAGTATCTGGTAAGAGTGTTGGTGACTTATTCAATGAGGTCCAAGCATTCATTGTGGTCGAGCTGTGTAAAGAAAAAAAAGTTCCACTATTGAACTATTTTGAATTTATTTCAGGAAGTGATGAATACAAAGGTCGGACACCTTTTATAAAAATGATACAGGATATGGTGATTCTTGAAGCAATGTAAATAAAAATCCTCCCGACTCGGGAGGATTTTTTACTAGGTGAGGTTTTCTCTCAGTCGTTTAATTCGGTCTTCAATCGGCGGATGAGTAGAAAACATCGCAGCAAACATTTTTCCTTTGAACGGATTGGAGATAAAGAGATGTGCAGTTGCAGCATTTGCCGTTTTCAGGGGAACATTCGAAGTGTTGATTTTTTCGAGTGCCCGTGCCAGTCCTTCTGGATACCGGGTCATAAGTGCTCCAGATGCGTCTGCAAGATATTCCCGTTTTCGGGATACTGCAAGCTTGATAAGTTCGGCGACGATAGGAGAAAGAATGAGAAGTACAATTCCAACGACCATGAGCGCTCCACCGGCTCTGTTTTCAGAATCTCGTTTGCCTCCAAATAGGTTAAACCGGAAGAACATGTCAGCCAGAAGAGAGACGACACCGACGAGTACGATAACGATAGTCATGACACGGATGTCGTAATTTTTGACGTGCGACATCTCATGCGCGAGCACTCCTTCAAGCTCTTCATTTTCGAGCGCTTCAATAAGCCCGGTCGTGACGGCAATCGATGCGTGTTTCGGGTCTCGTCCAGTAGCAAACGCATTCAGGGCCGGGGAGTTGATGATGTGTACTCGGGGCATGGGCATTCCCTGAGAGATCGCAAGATTTTCGACCATGCGATAGACATACGGATTTTGTTCGGACGTGATTTCCTTGGCTCCACTTGAAGCAAGCGCGATCGAATCGCCCTTGTAATATGATACGAGGGTCATGACGATGGAAATGATGAGAGCCATAACTACAGCCTCATATCCGAGACCGAGATAGTACGCTCCCAGCCATCCGAGACCAATAATAAATGCGCAAAATATCGCAATAAGGAATCGGGTCTTTCGTTTGTTTGAATCTATTTGAGAATACATGGTAATTAAACTTAAAACTACAACTAAAAAATAAAAGTTTTGAGATTTAAGTTAAAGTTCGACTTTTGAGTGTTTAGCTTTGAGTTAGGTAATTTAGAATTGTACTTTCACATTCTCTCGTTCAGCTGCATCCTGAATTTCGAAGAAGTCGAATTTGGTGAATTTGAGCTGTCCTGCAATCATATTGTTTGGGAATGATTCGACCTTGGTATTGAATTCCTGAGCCATACTGTTGTAAAAGCGTCGTGAAGCCTGGATTTTGTTTTCAGTATCTGAAAGCTCGTCCATGAGCTGTCCGACATTGGTGTTTGCCTTGAGGTCAGGGTATGCCTCCACCGCGACCTGCAGCTTTCCGAGTGTTGACCCGAGCATGCTTTCAGCTGAGGCAAGGGCCTGGGTATCTCCTTTTGCCTGCGCTTCGACTGCGGCAGTACGATATTTGGTAACTTGCTCGAGAAGTTCGCGTTCATGTTTCATATAGCCTTTAACACTCTCAATCAAGTTTGGGATAAGGTCGTGTCGGCGTTTGAGCTGGACATCAATATCACTCCACGCTTCGTGGGTTCGGTTTCGGAGTCGGATAAGGCTGTTGTAGAGGAGAATTCCCCAGACAACAAGAACGGCAATGACAATTAATACAATGAGTAGTGGAGACATAGGAAAACAATTAAATAAAATTAACAGTTAGTAATTAGCTTTGTGCGAAAGCCAATTGCTAGGTGTCAATCTTGCAGTGTGAGTCCTATTGAAAAAAACCTCTACCTGTGGAATACTTAACCACAGCTTAATTGTAGGCTAGTATTACTATTTGGTCAATATTATAGGGACTATGGTTACGATTCTATTGTTTATTGTGATTCTCGGAATTTTGGTGGTGGTTCATGAATGGGGCCATTATTATACTGCAAAAAAATGCGGTATAAAGGTACATGAATTTGGTTTTGGATATCCCCCCCGGGCATTCGGCTGGTATCGGGATCCGAAGAGCAAAAAAATCATCTGGGTATGGGGAAGTGGTAAAAGCAGTCTGAAAAAAACTGTAGCAGGTGATGAACAGCGGGGAGAATTTCCCGGGATGCTGTGGAGTATCAATTGGCTCCCGTTGGGAGGGTTTGTACGTATCAAGGGAGAAAATGGAGAATCTGCCGCTGAAACCGACAGTTTTGGGCATCATAAAGCATGGAAACGAACACTCGTGCTCGCTGCCGGAGTGATTATGAACGTGATTCTTGCGGCGGTCGTGTTGTCGTTTGGATTCATGATTGGTCTCCCGACTGATTTGTCTAGTGGAGTCGATAAGCATGCGATCATTGTCGAGGCACCAAGCGTATTGGTGCAATCGGTTGCGGAAGAGTCACCGGCAGAAGTCGCAGGCATCATGTTTGGTGACCGGATCATGCAGGTTGACGAAACCTCGGTCACGAATGCGTCAGGATTGATCGAATATGTAGGAGCACATGCAGATCAGGCGATACAAATTCATGTGGTACGTAATGGCGAGGAACAGGTGATTACTGCGACCCCGGCGATCGCTGAAGGCGATACAATTGCACGTCTCGGAATCGGAATTGCCGAGGCCGGGGTGATCCGGTACCCATGGTATATTGCAATATACAAAGGATTTGTTGCGGCAGGAATCGGACTCGTGACCGTGTTTGTGTCCTTTTATTATCTGATTGCAAATTTGATCACAGGTAACGGTCTCATATTCGATATCGCGGGCCCGGTCGGTATTGCACAAGTAGTGGGGCAGAGCGCAAAACTCGGATTCCAGTATGTATTGAATGTGATGGCAATGCTGTCTTTGAGTCTTGCTGCGATCAATATATTACCGATCCCGGCACTCGACGGCGGTCGCATTTTGTTTGTCCTAATTGAAAAAATAAAAGGAAAAAAAGTGTCGATGAAATATGAACAGATCGCCCACACGATCGGATTTGCTTTGCTTATGGTATTGATCGTTGTGGTAACGTGGAGAGACATTGCTAAGTTGTTCTAGCATTTTGTTAATTTGAAAATATGGATATTATTGGAAATTTAGAAAAAATAAAAAAAGAGGCAGTAAAGGCAACAAGTGTTGTAAGTGGCTTAGCTGAACTTGACCAGGTTCAAGAAAAATATTTTTCACGAAAAAGTGGGGAATTTACAATTTTGGCAAAATCCATGAAAGATCTCACGGATAATGATAAAAAAAATGTAGGACAAAAAATGAATGACGTAAAAGCTGAAATTGAATCTAAAATTAGACAGAAAAAAAATGAGTTTGAAATGAAAGAATGGGAAGCGGTCGCGACAACCGAAGCGATCGATGTTACTCAGCCAAAGTTGCCCGTGACTCCTCGCGGACACCAGCATCCGATGACGATCGTACACACTGAACTCGAAGAATTGTTTACCTCGATGGGCTTTATGGTGCTTGATGGTCCTGAACTCGAGAGTGAATACTATAATTTTGATGCCCTTAATATTCCGGCAACACATCCGGCACGCGATTCACAGGACACCTTCTTTATCAAAGATCATCCGGAATGGGTGATGCGCACGCACACGAGTCCGGTGCAGGTTCGGGCGATGCAAAAATATGGAGCACCGTTGCGTGCGGTGGTATCGGGACGCTGTTTTCGTAATGAATCAACGGATGCAAGTCATGAGCATACGTTTTATCAAATGGAAGGAATTGTCATTGATAAAAATATCTCGATCGCAAATTTGATCGGAGTCATGAAGGAATTGTTGCGGGGCGTCTTGCGAAAGGATGTGGAAGTCAGACTGCGCCCGGGATATTTTCCGTTTGTCGAACCCGGATTTGAACTTGATATGAAGTGCCTGGTATGTGGAGGAGCTGGGTGTGGCGCATGCAAACACTCGGGTTGGATTGAGACGTTGCCATGCGGACTAGTGCATCCGAAAGTTATCGAAGCCGGAGGGCTCGACCCGAACGTATGGACTGGTTTTGCGTTCGGACTCGGATCCATGCGCTTGTGCATGCAGAAATACGGAATTGAAGATATCCGACACTTGCATGGGGGTAACTTAAACTTTCTTGAGCAGTTCTAATATATGAATATCTCCTATAAGTGGTTGAAACAATACGTTGACTTGCCTGACTCACTCACGCCAGAAGAGTTGGGTCTTGCGTTGACCATGTCAACGGTTGAAGTAGAAGGAATTCATCGCCAGGCTGACGCATTTGAACATATGGTGGTCGGCGTAATCAAAAAAGTAAAAAAGCACGAAAATGCGGATTCTCTCAAAGTGTGCGAGGTTGATCTGGGGAACGAAATCGCACAGATCGTATGTGGCGGGTCGAATCTGCGCGAAGGAATGAAAGTGATCGTGGGAAAGATCGGGGCACGGGTGAGGTGGCACGGAGAAGGGGAACTGGTCGAATTGAAGCCGGTCTCAATTCGCGGAGTCGAATCAGCGGGCATGATCTGTGGCGCGGATGAGGTGGGGCTCGAGGACATGTTTCCGAAAAGTGAAGAAAAAGAAATCGCTGATTTGTCGAAATTGAAAGCAAAAGCAGGAACATCAATTGCCGAAGCGCTCGGGTTTGATGATGTTGTAATTGAGGTAGATAACAAGTCGATCAATCATCGCCCAGATCTGTGGGGCCATTACGGCATGGCGCGGGAAGTTGCGGCGCGCTACCGTAAGAAACAATCACCCTATACAGTGAAAGAAATCAAGGAAGCTGCTGAAGTTGCACTGAAGGTTTCGATTGAAAACGCAGACGACTCCATGAAATATATGGCAGTGGCGCTTGATGGTGTGGTAATCGGTCCGTCTCCTGAAAAAATGCAACAACGTCTTCGTGCCGTCGGAATACGGCCGATCAATAATATTGTCGATATTACCAATTACGTGATGTATGACTTGGGGCAGCCGATGCATGCCTTTGATAAGTCAAAAGTCAAAAGTCAAAAGTCAAAAGTGGAGATACAAGTGCGACGGGCAAAAGCAGGAGAGAAGCTCGTGACGCTCGATCAAAAAGAACGTGAATTGAACGAGGGTATGATCGTGATTGCAGATATAGAGAAGGTGATCGCACTTGCCGGAGTGATGGGAGGACGGGACACGGAAATTACGGCCGCGACCACATCAATTATTTTTGAGGCAGCACATTTCAATCCGGTAAGTATTAGAAAGACGAGTACCACGCTTGGGCTTCGTAGTGATTCAAGCGCTCGATTCGAAAAAAGTCTTGACCCGAATAATTGTCGTCGTGCCTTGGAGCGCGCAGTTGAATTGGTGCAGGAAATATGTCCGAATGCGCGAGTGGTAAGTGCAGTCGCAGAAAAAGGAAAGGCACATATATTCAAAGGTCCGATTACAGTTACCAAGGAATTTATCGATGCTAAGATGGGGGTGAGTATTCCGACCAAAGAATGTGTGCGTATTCTCGAAAGTCTCGGATTTGGAGTGAGGTTGTCAGGCAAAAAAGATAAAGAAATAATGAAGATCGAAGTGCCAAGCTGGCGCGGAACCAAGGATATCGCGATCGAAGAAGATATTGTCGAAGAAATTGCACGCATGTATGGATATGACAATATCGCGACCGTATTGCCCAATTTTTCAATTATCCCGCCAGAACGAAATGAATTGCGGGGGAGCGAGCGGAAAGCACGTGTTGTATTGTCGCGCGAGCTTGGATTTACCGAAACGCTCAATTATTCGTTTGTCTCGCCGCACCTGCTTCAGCTTCTTGGTATGGAAGTATCCGAGCACCTGGAACTCGATAACCCGATTGCAAGCGATCGCCCCTATCTACGCCGGAGTTTGTTACCGAATATACTTGAATTGGTCGAGAGAAATAGCCATACGCATGATGAAGTAAAAGTATATGAAATCGGTAAGGTATATATCAAGGAAGATCCAGGTGCGCGTGTATCGGAAAGCGGTTCTGACCTCCTGCCTCGACAAGACTCCATGCTGGGTATCGCCTATACAGGCAAGGGGGATAAAACACCATTCTTCACAGTTGCGGACGCTCTTCGTCGCGTAGGTACGGCACTTGGTATTGATCTCCATATTGACCCTACAGTAACGGCTAATGCGTTTGTCCATGGCGGACGATGTGCAAAAGTTATGGCGCATGCGGACCATGTGGGGGATGTATATGAAATACACCCGAAAGTTGCGGCGGCGTTCGGACTAGGGAACCGAGTGGCATATGCCGAAATAAACCTGCGTGCAATATCTGAATTGGGAAGTACGGTTACCTCGACGTATGCATCGATGTCGGTATATCCGGCAGTCGAACGGGATATCGCGTTTGTCGTCGATTCACATATTCTGCATCGGGATATCCATGAAACACTGACTGCGATTGATTCTTTGATTACCTCGGCAATATTATTCGATGTATTTGAGGGAAAAAATATTCCCGAAGGAAAAAAGAGTATGGCCTATCGCCTTACCTATCAGTCAAGAGAAAAAACACTCGAAGCATCTGAAATTGATACAGTGCACAAGGTGGTAGAGAAATTTTTGAAAGAAAGGTTTAAGGCAGATATCAGAGTGTAAAATAAAAAACGGCTTTCAGCCGTTTTTTGATAATCGAAAGTTGAAGGAACGCGTGGGCGTGATACGATATCACTGCCCACGCGCGGTCGCTACTCAGAAGTACTCGGGGATACTACGCGCGAATAGGTAGAAGAGGTACGCTGCGGCGATCCCGACGCCTCCGATGCCGATCGTTCCTGCGACATCCCACCCAGTGATGGGCGAAGCGAGGAAGACATTCACGACCAGACAAGCACTTGCCGCCACAACAGCGAGCAGGAGTACCAGGATGGTAGCGAGGATGACCCTGAACGGGGTCGACTTGAGGGGGAGAGCAACGAACATTGCAGAAGAGCTCCTTTTTGGTCACAGAAACGTGACGAAAATTTATATCATATATTGGGGAATACGTCAAGATCCAGCGATGTTTGGGATTTGACAATGGATTAAACGCCTGTTAAGGTTCTTATGTAAATTTAATATATCTGAGATATGAAAAAAATAAGCAGAATTGCCGTAATCGGGTTGATAGTAGGCCTTGGAATGGGAGTGGTGCCGTATGTCCATGCGGCGGATACGGTGAACTACGTTAATGTGACTTCATGTGAAGAGATTGTGGGCGGAATCCGTATCAGCAGAAACAACGGACCCAAATATATTCTTACCAGCGAGTGTCGTGATGCGGGACATGGAATGAGGAATTACACGATGTCCTGTGTATCTCGTACACAATATAAAGTTTCATGGACCGAAACCAATAGTTGTTCCAATAGAGATACGGTTCGGCCGACAGCTTCAATTTCCACGTCACGTACCAGTATGAAGACGGGTCAGCAAGTGACCGTATATGCATCAGCTTCTGATAATAAAGGAGTGGCGCGGATCGACGTGTATCAGGATGGAGAGAGAATCAAGCGCTGCAACAATGTGAACACCTGCAACACTACCATTACGCTTCGATTGTCAGGTACAGTCAATGCAAAAACCTATTCATTCTATACGAAAGTAACGGATATCAATGGCAACACACGGACATCAGAAACGGTATCCGTTCGTGTCACTCGATAATGCATTAGAAACACAACTTATACACACCTGTTTCCAGGTGTGTTTAGTTTCTACTGCAAAATTATGCTATACTAAAATTGTTATCAAGTAAAATTGCCTGTCTATGTTTGAAACAAGCCAAGATTTGCTCTACGTCGTTTTAGCAATCGCGATCATCTGGTTTACGGTATTTTTGTGTTGGCTTATGTATCAGGCAGGCAGAACGCTTCGCAATGTCAATCGGATCGTAGAGGCTGCACTGGAAAAGATGGAAATGATTTCAGAGGCTGTGGAATTTATCCGAAAAAAAGTTGATGGCATGTCGAGTCATCTAGGTGCAGTATCTGGTATCGCTTCAGGATTATTTGAAAAATTTGTGGTGAGAAGACTATCTGATAAGCTGGATGAGAAGTTGAGTGGTAGAAAAGTGAAATCATCAAAAAAATCGGAGTAACAATCCTCTGTTAAGGAGGGGGTTAATACAATATATATGAGAAGGGGGGCATTATTTGTGTATCTTGCAGGGTTATGTTTAGTGATCGCAATTTTCGTTGCGGTTTTTTTAATACTTGAAAATGAGAAAGTAACTATAGTAAAAACTTCTGAAACGAAAACAATAGAATCGCACGATTTACCTGAGGGGATGAGTGTGGTTGAAGAAAGCGGCAAAAGGATCTTAAGAGACGAAAGAGCGGGATATCAATTGAATATTGAAGACAAAAAAATTGTAAATAATGAAGGTCAGTCGATTTTTCTCTATTCAAATATAAATAGTTTAATTCCTGATCTCAATCTATTGGTAATGGATAATCAAGATAATTTAAATGCTGAGGAATGGATTGAAGACTTTCATAAAAAGTATGGCTTACTTTATTTTGATTCAAAGGAAAAAATTAAGACAAACAGTGGAATTGAAGGTTTTAAAGTAAAAGAAGAGGGAGAAATCGAACATTACTCGTATCACATGATATTGGGAAATAAAGTTTTGATTATTGATACACCATTTGATAAAAAATATGAAAATTTAATTATGGAATCACTTAAGAAGTAAAAATCGTATGAAAAAGGAGGGGGTTTTTCTTTTGTCAGTATTTTTTATTGTATTAAATTTTAGTATTTTAGAAAAAAACACTTATGTTTATGCTGCTAAGAATGAAAATAAATTTTTGAATATTCCTTTTTCACATAAGGTAAACCTGTTACAAGGTTGGATTTATGCTGATGGTGATATTGCGGGAAAAACACATTATGCAGCTGATTATAGGTGTACATTGGGAGATAAGATTTATGCAGCAGCATCAGGATTAGCAATGCATTCTATGCAAGCAAGAGTGGGTAGAGGGCATACATTTGGAAATTTTGTTTTTATAAAGCATGATAATGGTTTTGCTTCCCTTTATGGACATCTTGATAAAGCTAATGAAGGAATAAAATCTTATCCAGAAAACAAGAGAACTAATACTAGTTATTCTGAATGGTCACAAGTTAAAAAAGGTGACTATATAGGAGAGTGTGGAAAATCAGGAACTGATGCTGTTCATCTGCATTTTGAGGTGAGTAAAGGTAAATATGCGTTGGATCGTGTTGATAGTTATGATTTGTACAAAACTAAACAATTTTATCCGCCAAATGCATCATATACGGCAATGGGTGAAAAACATTTGTGGATTACTGAACCCCCATCATTTAACGGAGAAATAAATAATAATTCTATACAAAAGGAAGTAGAAGTTATCGTTCATAAAGAACCACGAGAAGAGGAGAGTGATATGCCGATGGATATACGTTTTGAAAACGATTTGCTTGAGATTTCAGCTGAGCCACATATAGAAGTTCCGATAGTAGTACCGATTCAAAATACCGGGCAAGAGACAGTGAGTAAAGAAAAATTATCGCTCAATGTGATAGGTGGAGCTAAAGAGAATGAAAAATTCAGACATGAATCGTGGCTGACCGCACTCCGTCCCGCACTATTAGACGAGCCAGAGGTCAAGCCAGATCAGAAAGGATCATTTAAATTTATGGTCAAAGCGCTTGCTCCAGGTTCATACACGCTCAAGCTTATGATAGTGCGTGTGGGTACCTGGGAGCAGATAGGAGATAAAACGGTGACGATTCAAATTACCATAGGAGAAAAGACCGAAGCACCGCATGTTGAAACGGTAACGTCGACCAGTGAAACAAGTAAGCCATTACTTAACGGAATCGTTCAGGGAGTAAAAGAGTTTACGGAAAATGTGGTCGATACGGTAGTAGATATATTCAAATCCATACCAAAGTTTTTTGGTGGGCGAGGAACATCTGCACCGGTCACTCAGGAAGAAGAAACTGGAACAGAAGATGACGGTGTATCTGGAGTGTATGAGGTTCAGGATAATTCGACGTCCACTGCCACGATTGACGTGATCCCGCCAGATAGACCAATACTCGAAATGGTAAAACGCACGGTTACTACTACTCACCTGGTATGGGCAGTATCGTCGACTGATTTGGAAGAGTTCAAGTACACACTTGAACAAAAACGTGATAATGGGGAGTGGGAAGAACTTTTGTCTAATACCACAAACACTTCATACGAATGGGAGGGAGAATTGTTTCATACCTATGTAATAAGAATGAATGCACGTGACTATGCAGGAAATGTATCGGGGTGGAGTAATGAAATCATGATAACGACCGGGTGGGAGAATAAAGTCATTTTCAATGAAATCGCATGGGCGGGAGCAAGTAGTGTGTGTACAGCGAAACAGTGGATCGAACTCTATAATACGACTGATGAATCCATATCATTGCAGAATTGGCGTATTGAAATGTATACAGCAGATTCTGCCACGTCCATGCCGCTTGCAAATATACTTCAAGGCCGTAAGTATTACCTCATTTCACACACCGGAATATTTCCCTCGACAGTGGTGCCAGATCAAAATTTACCTTCATCAACAAAATTACCTGCGACAGGTGCGCGGCTCATATTGAGAGACGAAAAGGGAAATATCCAAGATGAAATTGATCAGCGAACTGGCTGGTCAGGAGGGTTGGGTGGCGCATATCCGCATACACTTGAGCGGATTTCCGTTGAGACTCCAAGTTTTGAGTCTGTCAACTGGCAATCAAGTAATTCAGCGCGGTATGGATTGCGTACCGGCAATTGCGGGTATCTTACGGGAAGTCCGAAGATGCAAAATAGCGGGTATGCATATTTTTCAGACGAAACGCGCGGATTTTATCCGATGGACGGATCAGGAGAAATCGTACTTCCGAAAGAGGAAAATCCTTATCTCTGGTCTTCGTTCACGGTTGCTCCCGGGGAAAAGATGAGTATACCAGGTGGCAGTATAATGATTGGGGTTGATTCAGGCTCAAGAATTGTTGTTGAAGGGGAATTAACTATTCAGGGGACTGAAGAACAAAAAATCGTGTTTACCTCACGAAATGACCATGAAGTGGTGGACCAACATGAGGCATTTGCAGACATAGTACTGACCGATCTTCCGAAAGCAGGGGATTGGCAGAATATTGAAGTGCATAGAGCGGGAAGAGTATCTGCTGAGCACGTACTTTTTAAATATGGAGGTAATCGACATGCGTCGAACATGGGCTGTAGCGGAGGGTGTTACCGGTCGCAAGTGATCTCAAATTTTGGTGGTGACATTGAATTGCAGAATGTTGAAATCGGGTATGGATATGAAGCAGGGAATCAGTCATCGGTTCCGGATACACTAGTATATTCCGATAAGGGATCCTTGTCACTGATAGCATCCAATCTGTATCACGGAAAACGTGCGATACATACAACACCAAATACGGGTATAACCGGCGTATCATTGACATTGAACAACTTTGAATTAGGAGACAGAGTAGTATATTTCGATCAGACCATGCCCGATGTGTGGGAACAGATACATTTTGGTGAATCTTCGCCTGGGTACGCATACAATCCATCACTCATGGTTACCAGCTCATTTGAGCTTGCACCACATGAAAAGTTTTTATTCAGTACTATTTCTATAGAGACAGGAGGAACCCTCACTGTTGATAATAACAATCTATATGCCAATTCCATACGTATTTACGGAACCTTGCAAATGAATGCAGATGAACCGGGATATGAAATCGCAGGCGATCCCTCGCTCACGTCAAAATTTTCCTATATATTTTTTGGTCCAGGATCGGTAGGGAATATTGCACGTGTCACGATCAGAGGTGGAGGATACTTCCCAAATATCAATGCGTATCCGTTAAGTTCAAACCAGCCATTCATGATATGGATTGATGGAGGGAGTGTAGTAATTTCAGATTCCGAGTTACGTGACATGCGTCGTCCCGGAGGGGTTATTACAGTAAAAAACGGTGGAGAATTGTACGTGCGCGACTCGAAAATAGGATGGTATGATGAGTATGCAAAACAGCTGACGTGGAAAGAATATGGTATTGTTGCAAATAATGCATCGAAAATCCATATCGAAAATACGCAATTCCGTAAAATGGATTACGTGGTGAATATTACAGATTCCGATTTTACCTATGACCGTATAACAGCAGAACATTTTATTGAATTGTATCCTGTAGAAATGAATCAAAAAAATTGGCTTCCAACTACCATATTTCCATTTTAAAAATCAAAAACCGTTCGCGATTCCTCCATATCTATTTCCAACTATTGGAAACACATGTGGTGTGCGAACGGTTTTTGTTGCGCAGACCACAGCTTACCTGGCGGTCCGCGAGTAAAGAGCATGGTATCTCCTCTATCAGATCATGAGCGCAGTGCCTTCATCGGGCACGCTCACAGAGACACGGTCATGCGTGACCACCGCACTCCCGATGATGGTACACTCGATTTCACGAATCGCGTCGATCATGAGTTTCCGCTCCCGCGGCTCCATGTCTTTGTGGAGTACGATCATGACCGGCTGCCCCTTGATCACCATTTCGTACCCGGGCTGCAGCATGAACCCGACAGCATTCTCCACAGTCCAGGCGCTCCTGATCGAGAGATGGAGTGCCGTCGTGTGTGCGAGGAGGGCCCCCTTCTCGCGGTGTCCGATGATGACGGTCGGATGGAGATACAATTCAGTCACAGCTTCAGCGATACATCCGCCGATTGCATTGAGATGTGACGGCTTGGCATAGAAGTTGTTCCTGGTGAAGGTAAATGGAATTTCCTTGCTGGTCGCTCGATGTGTAGTTCTCACGGTATCCTCTGGAATTGAGAGACAGGTATATGATATACGTCATTTTTACGGTTTAGTCAAGATATACGTTATACTATCTTGACTTTGAGAGGATAATATGATATATTCCTCTGTTCCCAAAGGTCGTCCATGGTGGACTATTCCTATGTGGGACATTCAGGAGGGCGTATGAAGCCGGAGAAGTGCATCGAGTTCTATTTGCCCATGAGCGTCGTGTGGATGATGATCGCCTGGGCGATCGAAGAGCGGAAAAAGATCCAGGTGCAGGTGCCTGGTGTGGGGTTGCTAGACCTAAAGCCGCTCACGTACTCGCGCGAGGAGCACTTGCTCTACTTCGGGGCGATGGAGGTGGTGACCGATTCGCCGCAGTTCAAGCTGGCGGATTCGGAAAGCGGGCTCGTGTCCGGCGTCTTCGAAGAAGGTACCGGGCGGATGTGCCTGCGCAATGGCCCGCCGCCCTTGCCGCAGCCGAAGGTTGCAACCGAGAGTGGTAGTGTCCACATCTCCCGCTACCTTGCGCGCAGCTGAAACAATCCCGACCGTGCAGTGCTACGATTGTCCCGGTGACACGTGCTATGCGGTCGGGGACAATTTACCCTATGCCAGACAATGGTATAGGGTTTTTGTTTTACCCTAATAATATAAAAAAACCTCTGATCGAGGTATGTGGAATGGGTCGGCGCGGTACGACCCCTGGTCAGCCTGCGAAAGCAGGCCGGTAGTCGTACCGCGTCCGAAAAGCTAGTTGAGCTGCGGATTCCGCTTGGGGTTGCGGAAGATGCGATCGTATCCCTCGCAGTAGGCGCGAGAGCTCACCATGGCCGGCCCGCGCTGTCCGTCCGTGCCGTGCTTGCGATGGTAGACAGTGCCCCCAGGCGAGCCGGGGCATTGTTCCCACTCACCTCTGCCATCCGTCGTGGGCGTCACGATTGCGGTCGCGACCTCGATGTGATCCTCGTGATGACGATGGATCACATACTCGTTGCCGTCGAGGCGTTCAGCCAGGACGATGTGCTCGTGACTCGTCTTAGTGCTCATGCTTCCTCCTGGGTGTGACTGTTCTCCCACTACAGTCATTCTTGTGCGTGAGATCAGGGAGATACTACTGGCAATGTTATTATCAAAAGTATTTCCATGACCTCACAAAACAAGAAAAACAATAGTATCAATAAAATGAGGCTATGTCAAGAATAAAGAGGGATGAATAAAAATAACCCTGTACAGGGTTATTTTTATTCTGACTCCACGATATAGTGTGACCCCGGTGGGGATCGAACCCACGACCATTGGCTTAAAAGGCCACTGCTCTACCAGCTGAGCTACAGGGTCATAAAGACGGAAATATGATATACTATGCACACAAAAAAGTCAAGAAAATGCATATGTCAAAAAATAATGAATTCCACGGTCTGAGTATCACGCATTCTTTTGATATTCTTGGGACTGGAAAGCAGGGGCTCTCAGAGACTGAGGCACGACGGCGACTCAGCGAATACGGTACCAATGAAATCGCCGGAAAAAAAAGGGAGACAACAGGATGGAATATCTTTATCGAGCAATTCAAAAGTCCATTGATCATTATCTTAATTCTTGCGGGATTAGTCAGTTTTTTGTTACAAGAATGGGTTGATGTGATCGTAATTGCAATTACGGTCGGGGTAAACGTAATGGTTGGTTTTGTACAGGAATATCAGGCGAATGCGGCACTTAAAAAATTGAAAAACATGGTAACTTACAGTGCGACGGTAGTGCGCGGTGGTGCGGTAGTGCGAGTACCGAGTGGACAGATTGTGCCAGGTGATATTATGAACATCCGTGCAGGAGACAAGGTGCAGGCTGATGGACGTGTAATCGAAGTGTCTGAATGTGAGATAAACGAAGCAGTTCTAACAGGTGAGGTAGAACCACAACGGAAAATAACCGACAAAATCGTACAAAAAAATATTTCAATTGCAGACCGGATGAATATGGCATATCGCGGCACTGTCGTGACGCGCGGCCGTGCGGTCATAGTGGTGACGCATACTGGAAGACAGACGGAAATCGGAAAAATTGCAGAAATGGTCGAGAATATCGGGGAAGAAGCGACACCATTGCAGAAACAGATTTCAAAATTGGGGCGCATTCTCGGAATTGTGGTGTTACTGATGTGTACTGTAATTATGGGGCTCGGCATAATATCCTCGTCAGAGGAAGTTGGCAGCGGAATTGAATTGTTCAAGACTGCAGTTGCAGTTGCAGTTGCAGCAATTCCCGAAGGATTGGCGATTTCCATGACCGTTATCCTTGCGATCGGTATGAAGCACGTATTGCGAAGGCAGGCACTGGTCAGAAAACTGCTTGCAGCAGAAACATTGGGGTCAGTATCAGTCATTTGTACCGACAAGACCGGAACTTTGACTGAAGGGAATATGTCCGTAGTGCGGGTGGTGACGGGAAGTGCTACGTTTGGTGCGGAAGATATGGTGTTGGAAAAAAATCTGAAAGACACTGAATTGAAAGATGCACGCTATGCACTCGAGCTAGGTATTATCTGCAATGACGGCACGGTCGAAAATTATGAGAAATCACGGGAAGAATGGACCGTTTCTGGTAATCTCACGGATGCAGCGCTAATCAAGTATGGATTCGAGCTGAAGATGTACAAGCCAGAGCTTGATCATGTGTACGAACGCAAGGCGGATATACCGTTCGACAGCAAAAAGAAATATATGGCAGTGCTCGCGAGCGATGAGACGTCGCATGTGGTCATTATGAAGGGGGCGCCTGAAAAAATGTACCCGCGCCTTAAAGGGTATCGGGCAGACGGGAAAATGCATGTATGGGGTTCGGGCGGAGAAAAATATATCAGGTCAAAAGAACGGAGTTTGACCGAGGAGGGGCTCCGCGTCATTGCGGTCGCGTATAAAGAAGTACATGCGGGTAAAAAAGTATTATCAGAACATGATTTGAAAGATTTGGTATTTGCAGGATTGATCGTATTTGCTGACCCTTTGAGAAGTGATGTGCCCGATACTGTTCGTGCTGCCGAGCGTGCAGGAATTCGGGTGATTATGATGACCGGGGATCATAGTGCTACTGCACGTACGATTGCGCGGACTGCAGGAATTGGAGACACATCAGGTGGCGTGTGTGAAGGAGTCGAATTGGATGTCTTAGATGATCGGGAGTTGCTGGAAAAAATAAGAAGTGTGTCGGTTTTTGCCCGCGTGGAACCAAAACATAAAATGCGAATCGTGAAGGCGCTTCAGGCAGAGGGGGAAGTGGTGGCTATGACTGGGGATGGAGTCAATGATGCGCCTGCCCTCAAAGCTGCGGATATTGGAGTTGCAGTCGGGTCCGGCACCGACGTGGCAAAAGAAATTGCTGATCTAATTCTTCTTAATAATTCATTTACCACGATTGTTGCTTCGGTAGAAGAAGGGCGGGGTATCTATCAAAACATCAAAAAGGTGGTCTTATATCTGCTCTCAAGCAGTTTTTCAGAGGTACTCTTGATTACGACAAGTATTATTGTAGGACTTCCCTTGCCGGTGCTCCCGGTACAGATTTTATGGGTTAATTTGATACAGGATTCGTTTCCGGTGATTGCACTCGCATTTGACCGTACCGACAGCGGGAATATGCAGGAGCCACCGAGAAAGCGCAGTACCCCGATTATTGATTCTGAGATTCGGAATATCATCATCGCAAAAACTATTTTTGCGAATATACTCTTGATCGGGATGTTCCTATATTTTTATCGAGCACATACGGATATGGCCACGATCAGGACGATTATGTTTCTTGCATTCGCGGTCGATGCGCTTTTCTATATTTATCCGATCAGGAATTTGAAAAAATCACTGTTTCGAATTCCGTGGTTCGACAATAACTATCTGACACTCGCGGTTGCGTTCGGATGGACAATGCTTATTGCGGCAGTCTATTGGGCACCGCTTCAGAATATACTGCACACCGTACCGTTGGGTAGACAGGAGTGGGGGATTTTGTTGACATTTGGATGTATCAATATGCTGTTTGTGGAATTGGCAAAAGCATACCTTGCACGTAAGAAGTAAAACAAAACACCGCCTGTAGCTCTCCTTTGCTATCCCGAAATATGTTCGGAACACCAAAGGGTATGCAGGCGGTGAATGAGAATCCACGCGACACATACCGGACACCGGTATAGTCAGCGGTTGCCGTTGGGTTCAACAGAGACAGAACATGCCACATCGGATCATCTCGTGTTCGTCAGACGGTTGTTTCGTGCGCTCATGTTGCCACTTCGGTAGGGGTAATGGTGCCGTGGGCTTAGTAGGACGTTCGTAATCGGCCTTGAGTATGGTTACGATACTACCCACATAGATGAACACTAACACGCAGACGAGAATGGTCAGACACTGCTGTTTCAAGGGAAACCTCCTTTTTCCGATGGGAAACACCTTAGCGAATAGATAGATTTCTGTCAATGTGTGCCATTGCCCCTTTTCGGCTTTCACGCTACACTATAGCCAGACATGATTTATACTACTATGACCAAAAAAACCAAACAAACAAAAATCGTCGCTACGATCGGACCAGCCTGTGAGACTGTAAATACGCTTGAGCGCATGGTAAAAGCCGGTATGAATGTGTGCCGTCTCAATTTTTCCCACGGCACCCATGAAAATCATGCGATGCTGATTGACCATATTCGGGAGGTGGAAAAAAAGACCGGAGAACCGGTTGCAATATTACAGGACTTGCAGGGGCCCAAATTGCGGCTTGGTGAGTTACCCGAGTCAGGTATTGAATTGAACGTAGGTGAAGAAGTGGTATTCACACATAAACCTGAAAATTCAGGTGAGCTACCAATTGGTTTTGAACAATTGTACGAATACGTAAAACCAGGAGAACGCATATTGCTTGATGACGGAAAGCGGGAAGTTGTTGTAGTTCGTATTGAAAATAACAAAATTGTCGCCAAAGTAATGGTGGGTGGAACACTTACCTCGCACAAAGGACTGAATATTCCTGATTCAGATTTGAAAACTCTCGATGTATTGACTGATAAAGATAAGATGGATTTGCGATTCGGGGTTGAACATGATGTGGACTGGGTCGCACTATCATTTGTGATGGATCCTCAGGATATTCTGGATGTAAAATTCTTTATCAAAGAGGTCGAACAGTCATTGGGACGCGTAGGAGAAAGTCCAATAAGAGTCATTGCAAAAATAGAAAAGCACGAAGCGGTGAAAAAAATAGAAAAAATTATCGAAGTTGCCGACGGAATTATGATTGCGCGAGGTGATTTGGGTATTGAGATGCCGGCTGAGGGTGTTCCATTAATCCAGAAAAAAATTATCGATCTTGCCCGTGCGCATGCGAAGCCAGTGATCGTGGCGACTCAGATGCTTGACTCGATGCAGCATAGTCCTCGTCCAACCCGGGCAGAAGTTTCTGACGTGTCGAATGCGGTTATTGATCACACGGACGCAGTCATGCTCTCAAATGAGACAGCAACGGGAGAGTATCCGGTCGAAACCGTGGAGACCATGACCAAAGTTATCATATCTGCAGAAGAATCGGTCTATGATGATGTAGATAATGAGATCGGGTCAAAAACCAGGAAGAAAACAATCGAGGGTACTATGAGTAGTCTGTCAAAGCTGGTTGCCGAAGAGGTTGGGGCGAGGGTGATACTGTCGGCGTCGTTGTCGGGTGAGACCGGACGCCTGATTTCTGAATATCGTCCGGAATTGCCGATTGCAGTCGCGACCAGTTCGGTCAGGGTACTTCGTCAACTCAATTTGTCATGGGGTGTGCGTCCATTTATGCTTGAAGAATGCAAAACCATAGAAGAGTTGATAGAGCGTTCGATTCTAAAACTTAAAGATACTAACTTGGTAAAAATTGGAGATCAGATTATTGTAGTTGCAGGAGAGCCTGTCGGGCAGGCAGGGCATGTGAATTTGCTCGAAGTGCGTGAGGTAAAGTAATCGAAAAAAGAAGCTGTTGATAACGGCCGACGAAATTCTCGTCGGCCGTTTTATAATATGCTATACTTAATTCTGTGCAAGGCAGATTAAGGTAGATTACGCAGATTATGAATTCGAACTATCTGTCTAAATTAATTTAATCTGTGTAATCATTGTTTTATGGCGCGTCACCAAAAAAAGAAACACGGACATGCAGTACGTGCGAGAGAAGAGGCACATATATTGTGGTTTGAAGAAATAGGAATTGAAGATATTCCCTTGGTCGGTGGCAAGAATGCGTCACTTGGAGAAATGTATACGGGATTGAAAGCGAAACACATTTCGGTCCCCAATGGCTTTGCGATTACTGCCCGTGCATATTGGGATTTTTTTCATGCGCACGATCTGGATAAGGCGATTAAGAAAGA
>CAYWFD010000006.1:23069-23358 GCA_964457885.1 uncultured Gammaproteobacteria bacterium | reverse complement strand
ATCGCAACATCTGCAGAATCTTAAATATTCAATTGAATCATACTATACTCAATCAGGAAATCTTCCTAGAACGTTAACAGATCTTAACCAGCCTCCTTATTATTCAGGTGGGGTAACGATTGATCCTGAGACCAGTGCATCATACGAATATCGTACTACTGGTGAGAAAACCTACGAATTATGTGCAACTTTTGGAGCAGCAACCGAAAATGCGTCCACTGCACCTCATGGACCTGATTCATTTGTGTATGAGCATGGTGCGGGAAGGCAATGTTTCCAACTGAGCATA
>CAYWFD010000006.1:9107-23059 GCA_964457885.1 uncultured Gammaproteobacteria bacterium | reverse complement strand
CAAACAGGTGAAGCGCCTATTGCATGGTAATTATGCGAGAGAATAAGCTTAATCAAGCGCAGCTTCAGGCCGTCGAGTATGTCGACGGTCCTTTGCTTATTGTTGCAGGCGCCGGTACAGGGAAGACGACTGTCATTACCAAGAAAATTTCCCATTTATTGCAACAAAAAATCGCAACTCCTAAGAATATTTTGGCACTGACGTTCACGGAAAAAGCAGCAAGCGAAATGCAGGAGCGTGTGGATGCAGAACTTGAAATTGGATATGCAGACCTTCAGATTTCAACATTCCATTCTTTTTGTCAGCATCTGCTCGAGAAATACGGAATGGAGATAGGATTGCCTAAAAATTCGAGATTGCTCACCGACACTGATGCATGGCTTCTTGTGCGTGAACATCTGCTTGATTTCAATCTCGAGTACTACCGACCCATGGGAAATCCGAATTCAAATATCCATGCACTGCTTGATCACTTTTCAAAAGCAAAAGATGAATTGGTGTCCCCGCAAGAATATCTGGATTATGTTGAAAATCTAATCCTCGACAAGGACGAAGCAGAAGTCCAGGAAAAAAACCGGCTGATTGAGCTTGCAAATGCGTACCACGTCTACAATACGATGCTTCTTGAAAATAATGCACTAGATTTCGGAGATCTGATTTTTTATACCCATAAACTTCTGAAGGAGCGTCCGAATATCCTAAAACAGATACAAGAACGGTTTACGCACGTCCTCGTAGACGAATTTCAGGACGTAAATTATGCGCAATACGAATTGATCCGTCTTTTGGCAGCGCACGCACAGTTGACCGTGGTCGGGGATGACGACCAGTCTATTTATTCATTCCGCGGTTCGAATGTATCGATTATTTTACGTTTCAAAGAAGATTTTCCCAATGCAAAAGGAATCGTACTCACTGAAAATTACCGTTCAAGCCAGGCAATTCTCGACCTCGCCTATACGTCCATTATCAATAATAATCCTGACCGTCTCGAGGTCAAGATGGGGCTTGATAAACGCCTGAAAGCGTCAGGGAAAAATCCTTCTGCAGTTATTGCACACATGCATACTGATACTCTTGATCAGGAAGTGCATGCGGTCATACAAAAGATGCTAGAGCTCAAACAGAATGATCCTGAATTCCAGTGGGACGATTGTGCGATTCTGGTGCGTGCAAACGGGCATGCAGAACCGTTCTTGAACGCACTCGAATCTTTTGACATACCCTACGAATTCCTGGCTTCCGGAGGATTGTACCGACAACCTATCGTCCTTGATGCACTTGCATTTCTTCGAATCGCGGCACGGGAATATGAAAATACGTCCTGGTATCGTCTCATGCGACTGCCGTGCCTCACCATTTCAGATGATGATATTAAAAAAATAATTTCCGGAGCGAACCGCAAGGCAATCCCATATTATGAGGCATTTGCCCGTGCAAAGGAATTTTTTGTCAGTCCAGGAGGGATCGAGCAATTGGATCGTGTGATTGGCGCCGTGAAGAACTGTATTGAAAAAGCGCGATTCGAAAAACCAACAGCAGTATTATACGAATTTTTGGAGGCTGTTGGCTACCTCGAGTATCTCGCCCGCGAAGAACAAACAGGGGACTTGGCAATAGTACGGCAGATTCAATATCTCAAACAATTCTTTGATTTCATCAATGCCTATGAGGAAGTCACTCCGGGTGCACATGTGCTTGGGTTTGTAGAACATTTTGACCATATACTCGAATCGGGAGATGCTGGTAAGATATTTATGCCGCGCGATACTGCAGGGTCGGTCCAGGTGCTTACCGTCCATGCGTCAAAAGGTCTTGAATACCGCTACGTATTTATCGTCAATTGCGTGGAGGAACGCTTCCCGACGCGCGATCGGAGCGGCGGAGGTCTTGAACTCCCTTCAGATTTGATTCGAGAACAGATTGAGGAGCAAACTGATTTCCATATCGAAGAAGAACGGCGATTGTTTTATGTGGCTGTCACCCGTGCAAAAGAACATGTGTATTTCACCAGTGCTGACTATTATGGAGAAGATCGCAAACGAAAGAAAAAGGTAAGTCGATTTGTCGAGGAGTTGAAACTTGAATCCACACTGCCATCTTCGGACATACCTCATCTCGATCTCTCCAGATTTAAAAAACAAGAAGTTAAACAACACACGGGACAGATCTATGAAATCCCCAAAGCTTTTTCGCATTCGCAAATTACCAGTTTTCTCAATTGTCCCTATCAGTATAAGCTTGGACATATTCTCAATATCAAGCCCAAAGGAAGCGGAACATTCAGTTTCGGAACGAGCATTCATAATACGATGCAAAAGTTCTATACACGGGTACAGGAATTGAATCATATTAGCCAAGGGTCGTTATTTGATCTTGCTATTCCATCAGCTCCTCAGGAAAAGAATGATGGAGAAATTAAAGTTCCTACTTTTGAAGAGCTGCTTCAGATGTATGATGCGTCCTGGATTCAGGATTGGTACGAGAGTAAGCGCCAGCGTGAAGACTATTACAAAAAAGGTAAGGAAATTCTCAAGGTTTTTTACTCTTCACAACAGAGCAATTGGACCGTTCCAGTATCACTTGAAGGATGGTTTAAGGTAAAAGTAGGGGACTATGTCGTTAACGGAAGAATCGATCGAATCGACCAATTACCCGACGGGTCGCTTGAAATTATTGACTACAAAACCGGAAAATCAAAAGATAAGCTAAGCTCGGACGACAAACAGCAGCTGTTGTTGTATCAGATCGCAGCAAGTACTCTTCCTGAGTATCGCCATTTGGGTCCAGTAGGGAAACTCACCTTTTATTATGTCAATGACAACATACGGACCTCTTTTGAAGCAAGCGAGAAGGATGTGGAAAAACTGAAGGAAAAGCTGGAGACAACTATTGATCGTATTAAAGAGGGTGATTTTACTCCGACTCCAGGTCCCTTTGTATGCAAATATTGCGAATTTCGAAATATTTGTGAATATCGGCAGTAGCTTGAAAGATATTATAGACTTTCAACTCGCTATGTGTTACAGTCTCATTAGTTAGGCTAAACTAATGTAAGGTATGTCTTTTTCTCCACTCGGCGATTCATTGCTTTCAAAGTTGTCAACCAACAGCACGCTTAAGCGTCAGATTGAAAGCTCGCAAGTGGTTGAAGTTTCGAAAACCGTGATTGATGAGCTTCTAGGCGACTCAATCGGTACCATGGTCAAGCCTCTTTTCCTTAAAAATCGTACACTTACGGTTTCATGTGCAAGTTCGGCAGTCGCACAGGAAATCCGTCTTCGACAACTTGAAATTGTTGCTAAAATAAACGAAAAATTTGACAAACCTGAAGTCGATCGCATCAGGTATTTGGCATAGCGAGATACGGTTGCAAAGGTTCATTACTCATGATATTCTGTATCTGAGTTAACTCCTATCGTATGAACCTGAAGCAATATCTTGGAACCATGATTTTTTCGACCTTGTTGTGCTGGGTTGCATGGGCGTTTGTCATTGTCAATGTGGATCCGTTTCAGACAGGCATGATTGGCTTTGTCTTTTTTTATGTAAGCCTTCTGTTTGCCCTGGTCGGAACTATTTCTCTCATGGTTTTTGGCATTTATCGATTGTTTGGTTCTTCTGATATTCCATTGTTTCGTCACGTGCGGATGAGCTTCAGGACCGCATGTATCTTGAGTGTGTTAGCATTAGTTGGACTATATCTTCAATCGTTATCGGTCTTGAGTCTTTTCAATACGCTGGTCTTTGGAACCATCTGCATCGTTATCGTGTCTTTTGACCTTTCGCTTACTAATTTTACGAGAAAACATCTACAGCAACATTAATCGTATGAAACAATCACATCTTTTTACCAAAACCAGAAAACAGGCGCCAGCGGATGAAGTGTCAAAAAATGCACAATTATTGATCCGTGCCGGATTTATCCATAAAGAAATGGCGGGGGTGTATTCATTGTTGCCTTTAGGATTGCGGGTAATGAAGAATATAGAACGCATAATCCGCGAAGAGATGAATGGGATCGGGGGGCAGGAAGTTTCTTTGACTGCGCTCCAGGAAAAGACCGTATGGGAAAAGACCGGGCGATGGAGTGACGACGTAGTCGACAACTGGTTTAAGACAAAATTGAAAAACGAGACTGAACTTGGACTTGCCTTTACCCACGAAGAACCTCTGACCGCACTTATGACGGGTTTTATCAGTTCTTACAAAGACCTGCCATGCTCGGTGTATCAGTTCCAGACCAAATTCAGGAATGAGCTCCGCTCAAAAAGCGGAATTATGCGCGGACGCGAATTTATGATGAAAGATTTGTATTCTTTTTCCCGGACGCAGGAAGAACATGATGCCTTTTACGAAAAAGTCACACAAGCATACCATACGATTTTTGACCGGATTGGAATCGGAGCCAAAACCTATCTTACATTCGCTTCGGGCGGAAGTTTTTCAAAATACTCACATGAATTCCAGACTCTGACCGACGCCGGCGAAGATGAAATTTATGTAGAAAAAAATAAAAAAATTGCCATCAACAAAGAAGTATATACCGATGAAGTGCTTGCTGATTTGGGTGTCACCACAAACGATCTTCAGGTAGAGAAATCGGTCGAAGTCGGAAATATCTTTACACTCGGAACCAAATTTTCTGAACCTATTAATCTGTCATTTACCGGAGAAGATGGAACGAATCATCTGGTTATCATGGGAAGTTACGGAATCGGACTTGGTCGGCTCATGGGGACGATTGTCGAATTGCATAATGACGAAAAAGGAATCATATGGAGTGAGTCAACAGCACCTTTTAGTGTCCATTTGGTTTCGCTTTGCAAAGATGATGCAGATATCAAAAAATGCGACGAATTATATGAGATATTGAGACAAAAGGGTGTCGAGGTGTTGTATGATGACCGGGATGCTCGAGCCGGAGAAAAATTTGCTGATAGTGATCTTATCGGTATACCGGTACGTATCGTCGTAAGTCCGAAAACATTAGCAAACGATTCGATCGAATATAAGAAACGAACCGACGACGCGGCTTCCCTCATGAAGATTGAAGAATTCCTGGCGAAATTTAATTAGCTCTGACCAATTAACATCGATACAAACAACATGCTTTTGTTTGTTCATTGTTAATTGACTACTGTTATGAACATCAAAAATCTATTCAAACCCAAAAATAGAAGTCTTGCAATCGATCTTGGTACCGCAAGTACTCTTGTCTACAGTCCTGAAGCAGGGATCGTGATCAACGAACCTTCGGTTGTCGCGATCAATACGAAAACCGAACAAATTTTGGCAGTAGGGCAGGAGGCAAAGGAAATGCTTGGGAAGACTCCTCCCCATATCGAAGTCACGCGCCCTCTCAGTGGTGGCGTTATTTCTGATTATGAAGTTACGGAAAAAATGCTCAAATTTTTTATTGAAAAAGTTTCAAAAGCAACGTTCTCATTCATTTCTCGCCCACGGGTCGTGATTGTGGTCCCGCTTGATGTTACTGAAGTGGAAATCAAAGCGGTAGAAGATGCAACACTTGCGGCAGGTGCTAAAGAAGTATTTATCGTCCAGGAACCCATGGCAGCTGCAATCGGTTCCCGTATGCCAGTTCGCGATCCGGTCGGGAATATGATCGTGAATATCGGGGGAGGAAATACTGAGATTGCGGTCATTTCGTTGTCTGGTGTGGTCACGTGGAAATCTACTAAAATTGCAGGTGATGAAATGAATCGTAATATCATCCAGTACGCACGCGAGGTCTTCAAACTCCTGGTCGGTGAAGCACATGCTGAAGAAATCAAAATTAAAGCCGGTGGAGCATTGCCTCGAAAAGAACGAGTAGAATTTCCCATGCGCGGACGTGATGCGATTACCGGACTTCCGAAAGAGATTATGGTATCTGACGAGCATATTCGCCAGGCATTGAGCCGAAGCGTCAAGACGATTGTCGACTACATTAAAATGACGCTTGAAGTGACTCCTCCTGAATTGACTGGAGACATACATGAGCGAGGTGTACTTTTGGTCGGTGGAGGTGCGCTTCTCGAAGGACTTGATACTGTCATTGCTCGTGCAGCTGAGATTCCGGTACGCATTGCTGATGATCCTTTGACCGCGGTTGTCCGAGGAGCGGGACTTTTGCTTGAAGATGAGGAATTATTGCGCGAAGTGTCGCTTCCTTCCGCTCGTGAAATCTAATTATCTCAATTATGAAAAAAAGATACCAGACAGTCATAGGCATTGGTATCGTGCTTTTGATTGGAATCATGCTGCATTTCTTTGGCGTACTACGTCCAGTGGAAAATATGCTTACTGGTATGTTTTATTCGCTTACTACAGTATCATATGAACATGAGATCACTGCACCAGATGATACAATCAATACAAAACTTACCTCAACGTTCGATCCTGAGCTTATGCGGGCCATTTGTACTGTGGATACGGCAGAAAACGTTCTTTTAAAAGAAGAAAATGAACAACTAAGAGGCCAGCTTAATTTTTTTTCACGTTCACTGTATCGCCATATTGGCGCTGAGGTGATCGGAAGAACCGTCGACCCTTTAAGTACGACAGTTGTGATCAATCGTGGAACACGAGACGGTATTGTACGTACGAATCCGGTGATTGTGGGTGATGGAGTCCTCGCAGGAACGGTGATTGAAGTATTCGATACGATATCCTACGTGCGTCTTATTAATGATACCCAGAGCAAGATTGGTGCAACTCTTCTCAACAAAGAGCGCACCATCGGACTGGTAGAAGGTGGGTATGATATCGGGGTCCAGATGAATTTTATTCCGCAAAATGAAGTCGTAACTCCTGGAGACACGGTGGTCACATCAGGGCTTACTGATAATATGCCTCGTGGATTGGTCGTAGGTACCGTCGAATATATCGAAAAACAACCACTCGAACCCTTTCAACAGGCGGTACTGAAACCGATTGCTGATTTATCATACCTCACTATGGTTTCGGTTGTTATCACCACCACCACTCCTGAAGAATAGGTCGTATGTTCAAAAAAATACTTGCTGGAATCGTGTATGCGGGAGGAATTATTCTTCTGGTTCTTCTTAAGTTATTTTTGATGAACCTACTTCCTTCTATATTCGTATATATCGATATTGTCATGCTTTTTTTTGTTCTATGCATCATGCGTGGGGTGGGCGGAGGAATCGTCTGGTTCGCTTTCTTCACCTATATGATTCTTGATATTCTGACCGCACATGCATTTGGAATTGAGTTGGTGGCAGGTGTCATGAGCGTGCTCGGTGTTTATTGGTTTTTCGAAGATGTGTTTACCAATCTCTCGATTTGGACTGCTGGAATCCTGACTTTATTTGGGATGGGAGTGTTCAGACTCTTGTATATTCTACTTGGAGTTTTATTTTCTTTTATATTTGATACGTATTCTTTTTCCGTTTCTGGAGGCCTGCTCCAGGATGCGGGACTTGAGGTTGTGGGCACTGCTATGCTCTCTGTACCCCTCTATGCTATAGTGGTAAAAGTGGTGAATACCTGGACAAAAGAACGCATCCGCTATTCCTAAAGGTTCGTATGAATGATCTTGACCCATTTGTAAAAAATCCAAGCAAGGGACTTGAACATGAGTCTTTGACCGGCAAGTATCGCTTTGCATGGATTGAGGACTCCTTTACCCCCAAAAGCATTGCCCAGAGTGATGATATTATGCATTCGGGTACCTCTCACATTGGTACCAGTTTTTCTGACCGTAAAATGTTTTCGTTTCTTGTTGCGGTCACACTTCTGATTCTTGGTATGATAGCCAGGCTCGTCTATATCCAAATTTTGGAAGGCGGAGCATATGTGGTGAAAGCAGAAGGCAACCGTCAGCGGGTTATCCCAGTTCCTTCGGAGCGCGGACTCATTTATGATCGAAACGGAATTCAATTGACTGAAAATATTCCTAATTTTTCGCTTGCTGTCATTCCGCAGGACCTACCCCGGGACAATGAGGAACGAAGGCTAGTGGTCCAGAAGTTGTCAGAGATTATCGATGGGGATTTCGAAGAGATCAATGACATTGTCGAAAAATACAAAAATTATCGATATGATTCAATTGTTGCTATTGAAGATATTCCGTATGATTCCGCGATAAAGATTTTGATCTATACCGAAGAACTTCCTGGTATCACCGTACAGCGAGGAAGTAAACGGTTGTACGTAATCAAAGACGCTCCAGATATTGTCACTGCTTCAACCACTGAGCCACTCTCTCCTGATAAGGTCGCTGAAATTGAGGAAGCGTCACGTGCAAATTCTTTTTCACATGTGCTTGGGTATATCGGAAAATTATCTCCCGAAGAGCTTGGGGAGTATTATAAAGTAGGGTATTTACCCTCTGATTCAATCGGAAAAACCGGTGTTGAACAATCCTATGAACGCTATATGCGCGGAGTGTATGGCGAGAAACGCATTGAGGTTAATTCCCGAGGTGCAGAGCAATCGGTCATCTCAGCCAAAGATCCGACACCGGGCAGTCATGTCAAACTTTCAATTGATTATCGCATGCAGGAAAAAATGGAACAATTGCTTCAAGATTGGCTTATCAAAAACGGTAAAAAACGTGCAAGTGGAATAGCACTCAATCCACAGAATGGTGAAATTCTTGCACTAGTTAGTTTGCCTGGATTCGATAATAACGATTTTTCCGGAGGAATTGATGCAAAAACGTATCAATCGTATCTCGCCGATGAGAATCGCCCACTTTTCAATCGTGCGATTGGAGGATCGTATCCATCAGGATCTGTTATCAAGCCAGCAATGGCTTCGGCTGCGTTGACTGAAGGAATTATTACACCGAATACCAAAATATTAAGTACGGGTGGCATCCAAGTAGGTCCATGGTTTTTCCCAGACTGGAGCAGGGTAGCTCATGGTGCAACTGATGTACGAAAATCCATTTCATGGTCGGTTAACACGTTCTATTACTACATCGGCGGGGGATATAAAGATTTTGAAGGGCTTGGAGTCACCCGGATCAACAAATATCTCGATCTCTTTGGTTTTGGCAAACCACTTGGACTTGATATACCGGGTGAAGGAGCTGGGTTTCTCCCGAGTCCAGAATGGAAGAAACGAGTAAAAAATGAAGAATGGTATGTCGGGGACACGTACAACTATTCGATCGGACAGGGTGACTTTCTCACTACCCCTCTTCAGATCGCAGCCATGACTGGAGTCATCGCAAACAAAGGTACGCTTTACAAGCCACATGCAGTACATTCGATCATCGATCCTTCAAGCGGTCAGGAACAGGTGATCAGCGGTGAGAAAATCAGGGAAAAAGTCGTTCCGAGTCAGCATTTGACCACCGCAGGACTTGGTATGAAAGACTGTATTGATACGGGACCGTGTGGTGTTCTCAAATATCTACCTTTTTCAGTTGCGGGGAAAACAGGAACAGCGCAATGGAGTTCGGAAAAAGATACGCATGCGTGGTTTACTTCCTTTGCACCTTACAGTAATCCAGAAATTGTAGTGACAATCATGCTTGAAGAGGGGGGAGAAGGTAGTCGGACTGCATCACATATTGCCGCTGACTTTTACCGGTGGTGGGGAGAATATACGGGCAAATAAATTAACCTAATTATTCTAATTGACCTGAGTTTCCTAAAAGGATTCTGAATTTTTAGAGTACTTAGTATAATTAGGTTAATTAGAATAATTTTGACTTTTAAATCCAATATGCTACACTGATAGCAATCCCGACTCTGTCGGAATATTTTTTTAAACTGGTACACGATATGTCAACCCAATACATGACCGAAGAGAAGAAAGCACAATTGAAAGCCGAATTGAAGAATTTGAAAGAAGATAAGATCCCGGCACTTGCGAAACGTATTGATGAGGCTCGTCAAATGGGTGATTTATCTGAAAATGCAGAATATCACGCGGCCAGAGAAGATATGGCATGGGCACAGACTCGAGTAAAAGAGCTTGACTATCTGATTGATAACGCAGAAATCATCTTGAGCGGCGGAGGAAAGGGTGAGGTGGGGATCGGATCTCGAATTATGGTTTCATGTAACGGAAAGAAAAAGGAATATATGATTGTTGGTGCTCAAGAAGCAAGTCCGCTTGAAGGAAAAATTTCAAATGAGTCTCCACTTGGCAGCGCGTTCCTTGGACATACCAAAGGCGAAAAGATTACGGTCAATCTCCCTGCAGGTCCACAGGAATATACAATTGAGGAGGTAAATTAAGGATACTACAAAACCGCTTAACGGCGGTTTTTTTGCTAATTTTAGCTAAATTATATATCTTCTTGTCATGTTTGTAATTTTGCAGGCTTTTTGATATGATAATTTCAAACAAATTGTGCTTAATCTAGTGTTTTTATGCAGGAAAATCAGGTAAATATTAATGATGAGCGAAGCGTCAGACTTGCGAAGCTTCATGATTTGGCTGGAGCAGGGATCAATCCCTATCCGGCACGAGTTACCCGAACGCATACCGTGGCGGACGCACTCGCAGAAGCCCATGATATAGAAGTGTCTGTTGTTGGTAGAATCATGACCAAGCGCGAGATGGGCAAACTTACCTTCTTTCACCTTGAGGACGAGAGCGGACGAGTCCAAATTGTCATAAAAAAAGATGATCTGGGAGATGATGCATATAAAACATTTGTCAAAAAGATTGATGCAGGCGATATTGTCGGTATTACCGGAATACGGTTCATTACTCAAAAAGGCGAAGAATCAATTCTTGTAAAATCATATGAGCTCCTGGCTAAAGCACTCTTGCCGCTTCCTGATAAATTTTATGGTCTTGAAAATGAAGAACTGAAGATGCGTAAACGCTATCTTGATTTGCTCGTAAACAAAGAATTGAAACAAAAAATTGTCACCCGATCAAAACTCGTCCGTGCACTTCGCGAGTTTATGTATGAAAAAGGATTTATCGAAGTGGAAACTCCCATGCTTGAAACTGTCGCTTCGGGAGCACTTGCAAAAACATTTGATACGCATTTCAATGCGTATGACATGCCGGTACATCTTCGCATTGCGATCGAAATTCCACAGAAACGATTGCTTGTGGCAGGTTTTGAGAAAATATTTGAAATTGGACGTTGTTTTCGCAATGAGGGAGTCGATCATCAGCATAATCCTGAATTCACCCAGATCGAATATTACTGGGCGTATGCGGATTATGAGGACAACATGAAATTGCATGAAGAAATGCTGCCACGGATCATCAAGGCTGCAGTAGGTTCGGCTGAAATAGAACTTGATGGCCAGAAAATCAGTTTTGAAGGTCCATATCCACGTACCACATTCCGCGATCTCGTTTTCAAATATTCCGAGATTGATTTGAATGTATGTGATACGAAAGAGAAGCTCGCACAAGAAATGAAGGCAAAAGGCTATGCAGTCGATCCAAAAGCGGGATTTGGTCGCCTTGCTGATGATCTTTATAAGGAAACTGCCCGTCCGAAGATTATCCAGCCTACGTTCTTGCTTAACTATCCTGCAGAATTAAAACCACTTGCAAAGAAAGCAGAAGATCCTCGCTACACCGAAATGTTCCAGCTCATTGTCAATGGTTTCGAAGTAAGTAACTCATATACCGAGCTCAATGATCCGATTGATCAACGCGAACGTTTCGAAGAACAAACAAAGAACAGGGAAGCGGGTGATGATGAAGCTATGGAATTTGATAGTGACTTTATTGAAGCGCTTGAGCATGGTATGCCACCTGCGACCGGAACGGGTATCGGTATTGATCGGCTTGCGGCGCTTATTACGGGCTCACATAGTTTGAAAGAAGTAATCGTATTTCCAATCGTAAAACCGATTGAAACGAAGAAACCTGTAGAACAAAAAGGGGATCAGGAATAATACCGAATCGGAATATGGACCACGCAAAGACAGTCATGGTTTTTGGAACATTTGATATCGTGCATTTGGGACATATTGCGTTTTTTCATGAAGCGAAAAAATACGGTGATGAATTGATTGTTGTTGTCGCACGGGACAAGCGGAGTACGGGAATCAAAGGCAAGGCCCCGATCTTTTCAGAAAAAGAACGTGCAGCATTTCTGGAGGAATTCTCCATGGTCGATCGCGTACTTCTCGGTGATAAGGCCGACGTATATAAAGTGATCAAAAATATCAAGCCTGATGCGATCGTACTTGGGTATGATCAAGAAGTATTTACCGCGGTACTTGAGGAAAAAATAAAAGAATTCGGACTTGAGACGACCGTCGTGCGAGCCAAGGCCCATAAAGCCGAGACCTACAAAACAAAAATCATCAAACAAAAACTCGTGGGTGACCTATGAAAACGATTTTGATTGCCACAACCAACGAGGGAAAATATCGTGAACTTGCAACCATGCTCCTTGGTCTGCCGGTTAAAGTGATTTCGCTCTCTGAGCTTGAAACCAAGATCAAAACTCCTGAAGAAACTGAAGTAACTATTGAAGGGAATGCGATTTTGAAAGCAAAATATTACGCCCATGCGAGCGGACACGTGACGATTGCCGATGATGGAGGTTTGTTTATTGATGTACTCAATGACTGGCCTGGAGTGCATAGCGCACGTGTCGGGAACACTCCGCGAGACCGGATGAATGAGGTGCTTCAGCGAATGGAACGATTCGGAATGGATAGTGACCGAGGAGCTTCCTTCAAAGGTGTACTAGCATTATATGATCCGCAGCGTAATGATTTATTTATCTCGACCGGAGAAACACGTGGAAGCATCACCAAACACCCGCGAGGCGATAATGGTTTTGGATATGATCCTATTTTTTACGTTCCCGAGATTGACAAGACATATGCGGAAATGTCGGATATTGAGAAAAATACGATCAGCCACCGCGGTGCTGCACTTGCTGGGATTAAACGTTTCATCTTGAATACATATGGTGGCAAACATTTTATCGTGCCTATCGGTATTATCGTGAAAGATGGAAAAATCCTTTTGAACAAACGTAATGATACGGAGAAACCTGAACTTCACGGACTCTGGGAGTTTCCAGGTGGCGGGATGGAAATCGGAGAGACTGTCGAAGAAAATCTCCTTCGGGAATTACACGAAGAGTGTGGTTACCGGGTGGAGATCGTATCTCAATTGCGGCACATCTGGACTGTCCAGATCAAAAATCCTCGCAGCCTTCACTACGGTATACAAATTTATCTTTTACCGTTTGTATGTAAAATCGTGGCAGGTGACGGCACGTATAATGATGAAGAAGTGCTTGAAAGTGCCTGGGTAGATCCTGACATCGTCAGTAGCTACGAGTTGATCGGGGAAAATAAAAAGATGTACGAAAAACTTTATCCAGAACTCATTGAAATCATAACGCATAATAAATTCTAATATGATTGATATCAAATATATCCGTGAACATACTGCTGAAGTCAAAAAGAATTGTGAAATCCGCAAGGTAGCTGTTGATATTGATGAACTTTTGCGTGTCGACACTGAACGCAGGGAATTACTCCAAAAAATTGAGGTATTGCGTAAAGAACGAAATGAGAATTCGAAAACCAAAGGAAAACCCTCTCCCGAAATGATTACTCGAATGAAAGAAGTGGGCGAAGAGATCAAAAAATTCGAGTCAGCAGAAACCCCACTCGAAGAATCATTCCATGCACTTCTTATGCAGGTTCCTAATTTTACCCACCCAGACACGCCGGTTGGAGGGGAAGATGATTTTAAAGTGGTCACCGAACACCTGAAGCCTACTGAATTTTCTTTCACTCCAAAAGATCACGAGGAGTTGATGCTCCAGCGTGATTGGGTTGATTTTGAACGCGGTGCGAAAGTGGCTGGATCAAAATTTTATTTTGCAAAACATTGTACCCCAATCTTCCATATCCATTCAAAATAAATCAAAGTCGCTCCATCATTATCTGAACAATTCAAATTTTATATACAATATTGTGCTATAATTATTATAATACATTCATTTATCATCAATCATCAAT
>CAYWFD010000006.1:0-9097 GCA_964457885.1 uncultured Gammaproteobacteria bacterium | reverse complement strand
AATCGATATCGCAACTGCGCGTGGATTTGAGCTTATCGAGGCGCCGGATTTGGCAAAAAAGGAAGTATTGGAAAGTGCAGGATTCAATCCTCGCGGGGAAGAAACACAAATTTATTCGGTAGAAAATACTGATCTCTCGCTTATCGGAACCGCTGAAATTTCAGTACTCGGCTACCATGCAGATGAAATCCTTGATTTGTCCGCGGGGCCAAAGAAGTACGTCGCATTGTCACATTGCTTCCGCACTGAGGCGGGTGCCTATGGCCGCACGAGTAAGGGACTGTATCGCGTACACCAGTTTACGAAACTTGAGATGTTCATATTCTGCAAGCCTGAAGACAGTGAGGCAATGCACGAAGAACTTCTTTCAATTGAAAAGGAAATTTGTGACGGGCTTGAAATCCCATATCGCGTAATTGATATTGCATCGGGAGACCTCGGCGGACCTGCATACCGCAAATTCGATATCGAGGCGTGGATGGTCATGAAAAATGATTATGGCGAGGTGACCAGTACCAGTAATTGCACGGATTATCAGGCTCGCCGTGCAGGAATCAAATATCGCACACCTGACGGAAAATCTGAATTTGTTCACACCTTAAACGGTACTGCAATCGTCACGAGCCGATTTCCAATTGCATTGATTGAAAATCATCAGCAAGAAGACGGATCGATTAAGATTCCAAAAGCTTTGCAGAAATATCTTGGTACTGACAAGATATAGCGTATGTCAAAACCTATTCTCTGCATTATCCCCGGCTGGGACGGTACCAAAGAAACTTGGAAAGAATTCTGTGAAAGCGCTCGGGAATTTTTTGATGTCCATTGCATTGAATTGCCTTGTTTTGGTGGTGTTGAGTGTCCTCGCGGAATCTGGGGGATAGAACAGTATGGAGAATATGTATATCATCAGGTACATGAAATCAGGAAAAACAATCCAGAGAGAAAAATCATTCTTATGGGCCATTCATTCGGCGGTCAGGTTGCTGCATATGTCGGGGAATGGCATAGTAGTGTGTTTGATGAGCTCGTATTGATGGGAGCGGCTATTATCCGTCCGAAACGAATCTTCAAGCGCACTATTCTTGGTAGTATTGCTAAAATAGGCAAACTATTGCTGAGTAGTAAAACCCACAATACCCGGGCTGCTGATATCAAAAAATCTCTCTACCGAGCGTTTTATTCACCCGATTATACAGAGACATCGGGCGTAAAACGCGAAATCTTCAGAAAAGTGATCCGTGAAGACATGCGGGGATCATTACCAAAGATTACACAACATGTATTGATTTTTTGGGGCAAACGTGACACGTATACTCCGCTCCGACACGGAAAAAAAATCGCAAAATTGCTCACGAACGCTGAAATGGTAGTATTTGAGGATGGTAGACACGGATTGCATCATACACATGCTGCAGATATTCTCACGAAGCTCAAAGCGCGGTATACTTACTAAGGTATGATGAATCCTATCGCATTACATATCGTTTGGCTTGTCAGTGCAGTACTTATCTATGCAGAGAACTGCTATTTTTGGCAGCTCAAATGGTATCGCCGCGACCGGTTCCGCGATTTTATTTCGACGAAACAGGGCAAGGCACTCATGGCTGATCCGTATGTGCTGGTGCGTCTCCTGATCACCATCATCTTTTTTGCCTGGTGGCCACGCAATGCTCCTGCGTATAGTTATGCGATTTTTGATATTTTTCTTATCGATATCGTCTATACGATATTCCGCAAGTTCAAGGGACAGTATCGCCGCCCGAAATTGAGCATGAAAGCCGGTATCATTATCGTGACCTCAATTGGAATTGAATATCTCACATATCTCATATTCCGCGACTGGAGCCTGACCTTGCTCGTCGGCTCGGTACGCCTTGCGGTTTTGAGTTTTGTCGTGATCGGCACCAATTGGGCTACCAATCAGATCAAACTTTTGTACTTTCGAGCAGCCGAGAGGAAACTGTCACGTTATCCGAATGTTGTGAAGATCGGCATTACCGGAAGTTACGGTAAGACCTCGGTGAAGGAATTGCTCGTACAAGTTCTCGGGAAAAATTTCAGGGTTGCGTATACACCGAAGAACGTCAATAGTGATCTTGGTATTTCACGATTTATTCTCAGCACAAATTTTCACGATATTGATGTTGCGATTTTTGAGATGGGTGCATACAATAAGGGGGACATCAAGCTCGTATGCGACATCGTACACCCAACTATCGGTATTTTGACTGCAATCAATCAGCAACATCTCAGTCTATTTGGTTCCATTGAAAATATCCAGAGCGCAAAGTATGAGTTACTTCGCGCAATTCCAAAGTCAGGTTTGTCGATTACTAACGCGGATAATGCACGTGCGATGCAATTCGTGAACGAGCTCGAAAGCAGAGTTGTCACATTCGGAGCTGAACCGGAAAATCATCCGACATGTCTTATAGAAACAGTCAAATCAGAAGGAACAGCGCTCGATATTCAGTATCTGATTCATAAGGGAAGTAGCAAGGAAACACTCCATGTCACCCCGGGCGTACTGGGAGAGCACCAAGCGATGAATATCGCACCATGCATTCTCGTTGCATCAGAACTCGGCTTGAGTAACGCTCAAATTATTGAAGCGGTTAATGAGGTAATTCAGCCAGATCAGTCAATAAAAATGTATTCTTTCGGAAAAGCGACGATTATTGATGATAGCTACAATTCCAACCCCACAGGCTTCAAGGCTGCATTAGAACTTTTCAACTCATTTCCCTCGAGCCGTCATCGTATTGTCATTACTCGCGGTATGCATGAACTTGGTCCTGAAAGTCCTGAATTGCATGAACGTATTGGAAACGAAATATCTTTTTTTGTAGATGAATTGGTAATAATTACTCCTGATTTTGCCGACGATATGAAGCGGGGAATACTTGAAAAATACCACACAGAAGTGAAGGAGATCTTTGATCCTGAAACACTTCGTGCATATTTTGAAACATTACAACATACTGATGCGGTAATCTTGCTCGAAAACAGAATACCAAGCACTGTACGCAGTCTCTATACCAATAAAAAAGTCTGAGTGGTTACTATGATTTTTACCGGTTTTCAACCTAATGCTTCTGGAAAAGATATACGCACCGCACTTGCGTATTTGTTATTGCCGTGGAAATGGCGGAAGATGCTCAAAGGGGATCATGAACAAAAAGCACACCGCATGATCAGAAAATATTTTTCCGTCGATCATCTCTATCTATTTGACAGCGGACGAAGCGCTCTCGAAGTCGCATTGCGTGCCCTTGCTGTCGGAGAAGGGGATGAAGTCATCGTGCAGGCTTACACCTGTGTCGTCGTGAGTAATGCGATTAATTGGACCGGTGGAAAGCCCGTGTACGTGGACGTGAAGGAGAATTTCACCATGAATACCGTCGAATTGGAAAAGAAAATCACTCCCCGAACCAAAGTGATTATTGTGCAACATACGTTCGGTATTCCTTCAGACATGAATACAATCTTAGCACTTGCTCGCCAGTATGGCATCATGGTGATTGAGGACTGTGCACACGTGATCGGCGGCGAGTATCAGGGCAAGAAGCTGGGGACCCTGGGTGACATCGGTATGTTTAGTTTCGGTACTGATAAAGCGATTTCATGTGGACGCGGAGGTGCTCTTATTACCAGTAACGACGAAATTGCAGAGACGCTTGAAGCGACATATACAACGATTCCGTATCCCCGCCGTCGCTGGATTTTGCCTTACCTCTGGAATTTTCCTCTGTTTCCGCTTGGAAAAGCACTCTACCGAATCGGCATCGGCAAATACTTTCTTGCGTTATTAAAGAAGCTTTCAATCAGCGGCCGAGTAATTTATGACCGTGAGAAGAAAGGACAGCGCAGCCATTTCAAGGTATCTCGGCTCGCGAATTGTTTTTCGCATATCTTGTGCAATCAATTGAGCGAACTTGATCAATTAAATGAACATCGTCATCAACTTGCACGCTGGTACGAAGAGGAAATCGATACGAAGAAAATCATCCTACCGCGCGAACTTACGGACAGTGCATACGTCCGCTATCCAGTTTTGGTCAATAATCCTCATGAACTCCATCTGTACTTCAAGAAAAAGGGTATTCTGCTTGGTGACTGGTATGATACGGTGATTGCACCTCATGACATCGATATCTCAAAAACCGGGTACACGACCGGTAGTTGCCCTGTTGCTGAGAATCTTTCGGCCCGATCGATCAATCTTCCGACCGGGAGACACATCTCTACTGAAGATGCTGATAAAATTTCACGCATGATTACCGCTTTTTATGCTCAGAATTAATCGAATTACGGACACACGCGATTGGGATGCCTTTGTCACCCACACTTCTTTTTCACCGATGACTCAGGCCAGTGCCTACGGAACATTTTATGACACGATGGGTGAGAAATTTTTTATTGCCGGTTGCTACGAAGATGACGTGCTTATTGGTGGCGCACTCGTCATTGTCGTCCGAGCGAAACGAGGATCATATTTCTACCTTCCATACGGACCCCTGGCAGTTTCCGAAGAACGGTTTTCGGAAGTTCTCGAAGTCCTTACCGATTATCTCAAAGATGAAGCGCGCACAGAAAAAGTTTCCTGCATCCGTGTGAGTCCGTTTATTACCACTTCGCCTGAACAACAGAGATATTTACTGGAACTGGGATATCGAAAAGCCCCGATACATGCACTTGCAGAGACGACCTGTCTTTTGAATCTAGAAAAGACCGAAGAACAATTGCTTTTGGGTATGAATAAAAATCATCGCAACTTGATTCGCAGGTGTGAGAAAGAGGGTGTCGTGGTCAAATCATTTACTTCACACGAACAGCTACGTGATTTTCACAAACTTCATTCACATACTGCAAAAAAACACGGGTTTGTACGTTTTTCCGATGAATACGTAGAGCGAGAATTCAGTGCTTTTGAAACCGAAAGGCAAGCTGTCGTTTTTTATGCATATCTTCCTGACGGCACTCTCGACAGCGGGGCGGTGGTCTACTATTACGGCAATACAGCTGCCTATCGTCACGGTGCATCACTCGGCACCAACCATAAAGTACCGACACCGTATTTGATACAATGGAGTGCGATCAAAGAAGCTAAGAAACGCGGTTTGCAGTGGTATAACTTCTGGGGTATCGCACCCGAAGGAGCTCCTACGAGCCATCCATTTTTCGGTATTACTCATTTCAAAAAGGGCTTTGGCGGGGAACCGAAAGATTTGATTGAATGTCAGGATCTAATCATCTCACCTGCACACTACTGGCCCATGCGTCTATTCGAGACTCTGCGTAGGATAAAACGAGGGTTCTAAGAAATACTCAACAGACCTGTCACGTCAATATATGAGGAAACGGCTTGTCAACCATCATAAATTGATCCGATCATTTGACCGTACTGCAGATAAGACAGAACGTTTTTTTGGTAAACTCTTCCAACAAAAAAAAGGTCCTCGAAAAATGAAAGACTACACTTGGAAGGGAACACAGTACAATCCTTACCGCACGGAAGATACTTCAGGGAGACGCAGTATGTTCCTTAAACTCGGCGTTCTACTTGTTTCCGTTATTTTGCTTATCTATTCTATTGTCTTTAGCGGCTTATTCAATATTACGACGATTACGGTCAGCGGGAACACGCGAATCGCAACCGAAGATATTGTGGGGTTGGTGCGAAAGACGCTTGATTATCGCAGCCTTGGATTTATCCCAAATTCAAGTTTCTTCATAGCCAATACTGAAGATATCAAAGAGGTCCTGAAAGGGCGTTTTCCCATTGACCAAATTTCGATTGAGATGCATTTCCCGCACGACCTACATGTCTCTCTCACCGAAAAACTCTCCACCGTCGTCTATGATAATGGTTCGGTGTATGGTCTTGTAGGACTCGATGGATCAGTAATCGAACTTATCCGGGCAGTCGAAAATAGAGAATGGAAGGATGTAACCGAAAAAGTGGTTACCACAACTCTCGACGGAACCACAAGTACGATAGATGTGGTTCTTGAAAAAGTACATATTCCTGACGTTCTTGGTATACGGACAGAGACCGGAGAATACCCAATTGTCTATGACAAGCGGCAGCACACCACTGATGAAGGACTTATCGTCATGATACCTGCAGAAGTGCAATTGATTATTGACTGGTATAATGAAATCAAGACAACCCCAGTCGTTGTTTCTCTTATCACGATAGAAGATGATTCTGACTTCTTCATTACAACTGCAGAAGGGTGGGTGATTAAAACTCGATTTACCAGAAAGAATGCGCTTGATCAGGTGCGCGAGCTAAAACTTGCACTCGAGAAGATAGAGAACACCTCGCGGCTTTCCTATATCGATCTTCGATACGAAAATCGAATTTATTGGAAGTAGGGTTGACACGTTTTCATTTTTGTGGTATAAAACACTGTCAATTTTTTGTTCTTTATACCCGCATGTGAGGGTACGTAAGCGCCTTATCGACGTTCACGCACCCCCGCATGCAACTCCACATATGATGAGATCCAAACAATAGGGGGCCGCACCAGATGCGAGTTTTGGATCTAGAAGGAAAACCACTCATGAAGAAAGCTGAACAGCAGTCGCAACGGGACGAGCAGGACTATCCGTCCCAGCAGCCAGTGGACCTCCCGCGTCCGCCGCTCCCGATCGACAATGCCGACGAGGATGACTCCGTCCGCCCGTACCGCGAGCAGGAGGAGCACCAGCGGCAACTGCCGCGACAGAGGAGCCTCATGCCCACGATCCGGATGAACGCCCTGGTGACCCAGGCGGCGCTCGACAGGATGGAGGCCGAGGGGCGGCCGATCATCTGATATCCTTCGGATGTGTGGACCGCGACGTGTATCTTTGTATACGCGTCGCGAGTCATTTATTGCACACGATAATTTCGTGAACAGTACCTGATTTTTCGCTTAACCCTACACCACAACGGTATAGGGTTTTAGTTATCCACACACCACCTCTTTGACACCGAACGTGCGTACGTTTATACTTCTTAGTAAGAGGGAACAATCGTTCGATTGTGTCTGCCACATCTCCTCCGTGTGAGGGATTATGGTGGATGTACAAATCCGAGAATTCTCCCGCCTCTCGCGAAGACGGGATTATCACTCGCGATTGCATTTATTCTTAATTCATTATTGTATATGTCAGTCGACTTATATAAAAAAAGAATGGATGCCTTGGTGCAGTACTACCACAAAAACAAAAGGCTTCCCACCTATGAAGAACTTACCAAAGTCTTCGGAGTAAAATCAAAATCAACCGTATTCGATTATATTGAAAAATTTATTGAAGAGGGTGTGGTACGAAAGAGTGATGAAGGATTCCTGATTGCAACCCCAAAATTATACGGGGTCAGGGTACTTGGAGAAGTACGTGCCGGAATTCCACATGATGCAGAAGAAAGCTTGCTCGATTGTATCTCCTTAAACGACTTACTGATTCACGAACCAACTCATACGTTCCTCCTCAAAGTCGCAGGGGACTCGATGAAAGATGCAGGCATCATGTCGGGGGATATGGTTATCGTGAATAGGAAAAAAACAGCAAAACCTGGGGCAGTGGTAGTAGCTGAGATCGATCATGAGTGGACACTCAAATATCTCATGCAGAAAGGCAAAAAAATGTTCCTCAGGGCGGCAAATAAGAAGTATCCAGATCTGATTCCAAAGTACGAACTCAAAGTAGGGGGTGTAGTGACTGGGGTAGTGCGACAATATATCTAGCTTCCACATACTCTATTATGAAAACCTATCTCATTTCATACGACTTGACTCGTCCAGAGTCTAGTCCTGAATATACACCATTAGTGCAGATGATAAAAACAGCGAACCATTGGTCACGCCCCATGAATTCATTCTGGCTAATAAAGACCGACCTGACGTCATATGATATCCTGAAACAATTGAAGCATGTGGTGAGTACAAATGATAAAATTTATGTAGCAGAGGTAACCAAAAACTGGACATCATTTAACCTTCTCGATCACGCTACACTATAAACTCTATCTTTTTCTTTAGTATGGTCTATACAACCATACCGAAAGGGTAGAGGTGATGATTCACTCATTCCTTATTTACAGATATGAAAACAATAGACACATGTAGAAGCGATTTTTATCTTTCAAAGAAAATAAAACGAAAAAAAACTACCATCTTCTCTTTTTTCTTTCGATATTCTTGAAGCATGTATTAGTGTGTAGTAAAAAACTGGATTTCATGGTCCAGTTTTTATATTGACAAAATGTATCATTTTGCAGTACACTCTGTAATCAGAGTCCGTATACATACGGATACCTGACAACTTACAGGCAATTGAGGAGAAAATTCCTGAACGAACATAGATAAGGAGAAACGTACATGGTGCACACGGTGATAATCGACGTGCCGAAGGATAATTTCCTTTTCTGGATGGGGGAGCACATCTCCTTCTTGAGAAGGTTCTTCGTTCGATGTGGCATCAAACAGGAGTTGAAACGACTCCGTCAAAAAAAACTTACGAAGGGGGTAGATGACGAGCACACCAATCGCATTCATCGCTACGAACAGATCGTATACGCTCTCAAGCGTACCCGGTCTCGGGTCGCAGAGCTCACCTGGAATCGTGGCTATACCGACAACTACAAAGTTGTTGTCGAAGTCACGAGCTGACAAATTGAGGGGCCATCCAGATGCGACGTACACGGACTACTCGCATCTCATGTGCGATTTATTACACAGTAGATCTTACATGAGAGTAGTCCGTACGAATTAAAACAATCCTGTAGGTAGGATTGTTTTTTAAATGATGAATAAAAGATTAAAGGGAAACTATATACAAAGTGTCGCACAATATATCTTATACGACACCTATGTACTGTAGAGCGCATAAACCTTTAATTGATTCTCAGTAACGTTCCACAATCTTTATATTCTAGTTTGCTTTCAAATTTCCTCCCCCACCTTCTCACCTTACAAGTTCTAATCTTTGATTCCACATCTTCATCTACTGACTTGTTTAGGCATATTACTCTAATTTTCACTTCCCTACATTGTGCGACACCACAGAATTCATGTTCAAAAACTAATGGTATCAGATATCA
>CAYWFD010000005.1:0-23757 GCA_964457885.1 uncultured Gammaproteobacteria bacterium | reverse complement strand
AACTACCTACTTTGGCGCTGCCACCATGCAGGCACTCATGAAATTCCAGGAGGCAAATGCCGAAAGAATTTTAAAACCGCTTGGGTTGTCTCGGGGTACGGGCTTTTTCTACCGAGCTACCCGGGAATTTATCAATAGTACTCCGTAATATTCTCTTGACCGCAATAACCCTTCACGCCGTTGAAGGGTTATTGTTTTTAGGATATGATTGGCAGATCGACCACGGAAGTTTTTTACCTATGGAATTCATACTCAGACGCCGCGCGCATACGCGCCGTATCACGCTCTCGGTCACTGCCAAAGGAACAGTGCGTGTGACTGCGCCGAAACTCGTACCCAAATCTATTATCGACACATTTGTGCGCGCAAAAAAAGAATGGATCGAGGCGATGCAGGAAAAATTAAAGACTGAACAGAAACCGTTTTCTGGGCGTGGGTATTCGTATCACGTGAATAAGGCGCGTGCGAAGAAGGTGATTAGTGAACGGGTGAAATATTTTGCGGAGACATACGGATTTTTCTATAATCGGATTTCTGTCAAGAATACGTCGACCCGGTGGGGGAGCTGCTCGAGCCACGATAATCTCAATTTCAGCTACAAATTGCTGTTTCTGCCGGATCACCTCCGTGACTATGTGGTCGTACACGAGCTGTGTCATTTGCGGCAGCATAATCATTCGAAGAAATTTTGGGCAGAGGTTGCGGGGATTTTGCCCGACTATCGGGAGCGGGAGCGGGAATTGAAAAAGTATCGATTGTAGCATACACTAGTGAGTATGTATGATCGAGAAAAATGAACAATTTGCCTATGCGTTTGACCGTATGGAGAATAGCCATGCGAATCTTTTTATTACCGGTCGAGCGGGTACGGGTAAATCTACGCTCCTTAATTATTTTCGCTCGAAAACTAGGAAAAAGATCGTGGTCTTGGCTCCGACCGGAGTGGCTGCGGTCAATGTGAAAGGACAGACCATTCATTCTTTTTTTGGATTCACTCCGTCGACCACACCGGATACGGTGAAGCACCCAAAGAATATCGAAGAACATGCAGCGATCTATCGCGAACTTGATGCGATTGTCATTGATGAGATTTCGATGGTCAGGGCTGATCTGTTTGACTGTATCGATATCTTCATGCGGAAGGTGGGGAGGGACAAGCATAAGCCATTCGGTGGAGTGCAGATGATTCTCATCGGGGATTTGTATCAATTGCCGCCGGTCGTGACCAGGCAGGACGAAGATGTATTCAATGACCGCTATGGATCGCCGTATTTTTTTTCGTCGCGCGTATGCATGGGCGGGAAACAGCGAACCCTTCTTGAAGACGTGGCGTTTTCTCTTGAGATGATTGAACTTGAAAAAATATATCGCCAGCGGGATCAGCATTTTATTTCACTATTGAATGCAGTCAGGAATGCCACGCTCACTGAGGATCAATTGGAACTCCTGAATCAGCGTCGGGTCGAAGATCATTTTCGTGATGAAGATTATACCGGGCTCTGGATCACGACTACCAATAAGCTTGCGTCCGCAGTCAATCGCACTCGGCTCAAGGCGCTTCCTCATGACGAGCGCGTATTTGCTGGGGACGTGGAATTCCGGTTCGACCAGTCTGCATTTCCGACCGACCGTGAGCTTACCCTCAAGAAAGGTGCCCGGGTCATGCTGCTGCATAACGATCCTTCAGGACTGTGGCACAATGGAAGCATGGGTACAATTTGCGATTTTGTTACCACAGAAGATGGGGAAGAAAAAATCGAGGTCGCGCTTGATTCGGGTGAGCGGGTACTCATCGGCAGGTATACCTGGGACATGCATCGCTTTTATTTTGATCCCTCGACCAAGCAGATCGAATCAGAGACGATCGGATCATTCATCCAGTATCCTCTGAAATTGGCATGGGCAGTCACGATCCATAAGGCGCAGGGAAAAACATTTGATCGCATCATGTTTGATATTGGTGCGGGCAGTTTTGCATCAGGCCAGGTATATGTTGCACTGTCCCGATGCACGAGCCTTAGTGGGATTGAACTCCGGCGTCCACTTCGTCGGCATCATATCTGGATGGATCCTCTGATTTCGGCATTTGTCGAGATTCATCGGAATTGAAAAAATAGCGGTTGTGAGGTAGAGTTGGAAAGAATAAGGCTTATGAGGCTTAGAATGCTTATGTGAAAAATAAGCCTCATAAGCCTTGTGAGCTTTTCCCCGTATGCATACCACTGACTTCGATTATCATCTTCCACCCGAACGTATTGCACAGCAATCGATTGAGCCCCGTGATCATTCGCGGCTTATGGTGCTTGATCGAGAGAATAAGACGGTCGAACACCGGCATTTTTATGATATTGTTGAATATTTCAAGCCGGGGGACGTGCTTGTGTGGAATAATTCAAAAGTGTTTAAGGCGCGTCTCACGGGCAAGCTCGAATCGCGTGAAGTCGATCATGATCATGACGGCGTACCCGATAAGGCATTGTTGAATCAGAAGGAAGTCGAAATATTTCTGGTGCGACCGATGGAAAATGCGGGCGTCTGGAAAGTATTGGGGAAACCGGGGCGGCGCATTCGTCCGGGCATGATCGTGCGTTTTGCCCTCGATTTTTATTGCGAAGTCATGCTCAAAGAAACAGACGGGACGATACTCGTGCAGTTTCCGGACACTGAAGATGAAGTCCGAAGAAAAGCAAATCAGTACGGCTCGATTCCGATTCCTCCCTATGTGAAGGATGAGCCGCATGAGCTTGAGAGTTATCAGACCGTGTATGCACGTCCCGAAGGATCGGTCGCGGCACCCACTGCCGGATTTCATTTTACTCCAGAATTGATTGAGCGGCTGAAACAGCAGGGAGTCATATTTGCTGAGGTCACACTCCATGTCGGACTCGGAACATTTCTTCCGGTGAAAGCAGAGCGCGTAGAAGATCATACGATGCATAGTGAGTGGGTCGAGATTTCAGATACGACCGCAGAAATTATTACTGCTGCACAAAAAGAGGGGGGACGAATTATCTCTGTCGGTACCACGACCGCACGCACACTTGAGGGTGTGGCAGCACTTCATCAGGGGAATATCACTGCATATCGCGGAGACATTAATATTTTTATTACTCCTGGATTTGAGTTCAGAATGGTTGACGTTCTCATCACTAATTTTCATTTACCGAAATCCACGTTGCTCATGCTCGTGTCCGCGTTTGCAGGTGATCGCGAGTTTATGCTCGAGTGTTATCGCGAGGCGGTCGAGCGTGAGTATCGATTTTATAGTTTTGGAGATGCGATGATTGTTTTTTGAAAAACAAAACCACCCGAATCCTCCCACATGAGACTCCAAGGTGTTGGAATATCATGTGGCAGCGGGTGGTTTTTGATTGTCTCATATTCCTCCCGTACCACGTGGGCTACCTCCGGAGCTTCGTGCTCCCGAGGTTCACCGACAGGGCACTCCCCATCATCTTGGCGAGGAGACGCACGCCGATCGCGAGTCCGAGCTGGACGGGCGCTGAGCGCTTGATCCTCTCCCTGGTTGCAGAGGAGAGCAACGGGCTCTCGAAGAAGAGTGGGGTGTTTGGGGGCGTCTGCGGAAATTTTTTTACGTGCACGTGGTTCCTCCTGAGAACACAAAACGCATACTGCTCGTATACGTTTGTTTAGAGACCGTGACAGTGTACACGACATTTGTGTAGTTGTCAAGGTTAGTGGTGATAATTTTTGCCTGATTTGATCATGTAGGCGCGGTACAGCTGCTCCTCCAGGATGACGCGCGTCATCTGGTGGGTGAAGGTGAGGGGTGAGAGTGACCATTTAAAATTGGTTTTTTCGAATACAGATTCGTGCAATCCCAAAGGGCCGCCAATGATAAAGGTAATATGTGACGTTTGGTGTTCGAGTGCGGATAGTTTTTCTGCCAGAGCTTCTGATGAGAGTGAGGTGCCGCGTGGGTCAAGAGCGATCACATGCGAATTGCGAGGAAGTGATGCCACGATCACGTCTGCTTCTTTTTGAGTGATCGTTTCTGATTTATCTTTTTCGGAAAATGAAATTTCTTTGTGTTCGATCACTTCCACTTTTGCAAATGCGGTCAAGCGTTTTAGATACTCTTGTTCCGCTTCTTTCCAATAGGATTCTTTGAGTTTGCCGATTGAGAGGATGGTGAGGCGCATAGGGTTCAGGCTTGCAAGGCTTATGAGGCTAGTATGGCTTAGAGGGCTGTGTCTATAGGCCTCTAAGCCTGATAGGCTTTATAAGCCTTTAATCCATTCTTCTTTAAACTCAAAAAATCTATCTTCAGTAATTGCTTGTCGCATCTGTTTCATGAGTGTGAGCAAGAACGTGAGATTGTGCATGGTGGCAATTCGGTATGCTGCGAGTTCTTCTGCTTTGAACAAATGATGCAAGTATGCCTTGGTGACGTTCAGGTGTGGAGGCAAGGTATTGGTTGGATCAATTTTTGAAAAATCTTCTCGATAGCGTGCATTGGTAATTGAGATTCTAAAATTACTGTCACGTGCTGACTGATCAAATAGGGTTCCGTTTCGCGCGATGCGTGTTGGTGCGACACAATCAAACATGTCGATACCGTGCTCAACCACGTCGAAGAGGTCGAGTGGGGAATAGCCGACACCCATGGTATAGCGCGGTTTTTCTTCTGGTAGATACGGACTGACCCATTCGAGGATTTCTTTGGTCACGGGCATGTTGTACCCGATTGATTCTCCACCGAGTGCGATACCGTCGAAATCCATGGCTGTGATTGCTTGTGCGCTTTCAATACGTAAATCCTTGTGTACTCCACCCTGAATAATTCCAAACAAAAATTGTCGGTATCCATGGCGAGTGGTTTCTTTCTTATGTGCATCAAGTGATTCAATCGCCCAGCGATGTGTACGATCAAGTACTTCTTTCGCGTATGCTTCAGTAGCGTCGTCAGGTGTGGCTTCGTCGAACGCCATGATAATATCGGCACCCAGTTTATGCTGAATATCCATTGCAATTTCTGGAGTGAATCGATGTGTCGAGCCGTCGATGTGGCTTTTGAACGTTACTCCATCATCATCAATTTTTGATAGTGCTTCGCCGCCTTTATTTCTGGTTTTTTGTGCTCCGAGCGAGAGCACCTGGAATCCACCTGAGTCGGTGAGTATGGGCCCATCCCAGCCCATGAATGTGTGGAGTCCTCCGGCGCGGTCGATCAGGTCTTCTCCAGGTCGGAGATGCAGGTGATAGGTATTGGCAAGAATGATTTCCGCTCCGGTATGTTTGATATCTGCCGCATCAAGTGATTTCACGCTTGCCTGGGTGCCGACCGGCATGAAAATCGGGGTATGAATATCCCCGTGATCAGTGTGCATGATGCCGGCGCGTGCGCCGCATTCGCTGGATTTTTTTATCGTTTCGAACAACATATGCGCTTACACTAACAGAATTTGTGTTTTTTTTCAATTGACGATATGATTGAGGCTAGTGTTTTTATCCGTGAGGTGCTTCCATGAAATTCATGTCCGACCTCTTGGATTCGTACCTTGAAATTGCCGCCATGATCGTGTGGTCTGTAGCAGGTGCGTACCTGCTGCCGGTCATGTGTGGTATGTCTATTGCTGAATAGGTGGTGTGCATGAAAAAGGTCCGGTGCGGGTGTGGCGCCATCGTCATGGAGATCGATGATGGTCTGCCGGGAGTCGAGGAAGTTGGTGGAGCAGAGTGTCAACCCTGCTATGCCAATGGTGGGTCCTACGACAAGAGTCCTCACTGGAAGGAGAATCTGCCCTCCGAAGGCTCTGATTCGGGGAAGGTTCTCACGTTCCCTAGTCCGGGGAGCCTGACGAAGGCAGAACGGAAGGCGCTCAGGCGGCGTGCAGTGGCTCAGTAGCGGCAACATCCGGCGCAGCGGGTAAAGGCCGAGGAGCTTTTCCCGCTGCAAGGAGTGCAGCCAATCTATGGAGGGACAAAGCTACGTATTCGTACGTAGCTTCGGAATTTTATATGATCGATTTCCAACAAGAACTCAATAAAGAACAATTGGATGTGGTCCTTCATGGTGACGGACCATGTTTGGTATTGGCGGGAGCCGGCAGCGGGAAGACGCGTGCGATCACGTATCGAGTTGCGTATCTCATGGAACAGGGAATCGATCCTTCGTCGTTATTACTGCTTACTTTTACCAATAAAGCAGCCCGGGAAATGATTTCGCGTGTGGCGCATCTTACGGGGGGTAGGATACAGTTGCCATGGTCGGGGACCTTTCATCATATTGCGTATCGCATACTCAAGAAATATGCGCCGCTCATGGGCTATACCCATACGTTCAGTATTCTTGATTCAGAGGATTCGAAAGATATGTTGAAGCTGTGCATTGCGAGCGAGGGAATTGATCGCACCAACAAGCGCTTTCCTTCTCCTGCAGTCGTCTCATCGCTTCTTAGTTTTGCTCGGAATGCGGAGCGTACGATCGCGGATGTGCTTGAAGAAAAACATCCGCAATGGAGTGATCATGCCGACGCATTGTCCCGGATTGCGGACAATTATCGCCAGCGCAAACGGGATGCCAATGTCATGGACTTCGACGATTTACTCGTGAATTTGTTTTTATTGCTGTCTTCATCAGAACAAGTGCGCACGAAATTCGCTACACAATTTCAATATATTTTAGTCGATGAGTACCAGGATACGAATAAGATCCAGGCGTCGATTATCAGACTTTTTAGTTCAGCACATCATAATGTGCTCGTTGTCGGAGATGATGCGCAGAGTATTTATTCATTTCGTGCGGCGGATATTACTAATATCCTCGAATTCGAACACCAGTATCCGAATGCGAAGATTTTTCGTCTCGAGACCAACTATCGTTCGACCCCGGATATCTTGAATGTCGCCAATGAAGTCATCGCGCAGAATACACGGCAATACAAAAAGGAATTAAAGAGTGTCCGTGAACAATTCACCAAGCCCGAGGTCCATGCGTTTGTCGACGCAAGCGAAGAAGCGCGTTTTATTGCTGACCGTATTCTCGAATTATCAGATGAAGGAGTGGGGTTATCAGAAATTGCCGTTTTATTTCGTGCGGCATTTCATTCACAGGCGCTTGAAATTGAGCTTACCCGTCGGCAGATCCCCTACGACTATCGCGGCGGCGTGAGATTTTTTGAGCGGGCGCATGTGAAAGACGTGCTTAGTTATCTCCGGGTATGTGCAAATCGGGGAGATGCGATCGCATGGATGCGGGTACTCACCATGCAGACCGGCATCGGCCCTTCGGGCGCCGAAAAAATTATTGAAATTGTCCGTGGTCTTCCCTTGGAAGAGCCGCTTGATCACGCGGGGCGTGTACTCTCGGCACGTGGGCAGCTCGGATGGGGAGAGTTTCTCCGTGTCTGGAATGAAATCGATGCTGCCAAAACTCGCGGACCAGGGGAGATGATCCGCGGAATTCTTGCGTCACCGTATAAGGAATATCTTGAAGCAGAATATCCGGATTATCGTGAACGCATGCAGGATGTCGAGCAGCTGGCGATATTCGCAGATCAATATATCACCTCCGAAGGAGAATCCCGTATATCTGATTTTCTCGCTGAAGCGAGTCTGCAGGAGAGCTACACCGGAGTCAGTGGGAAATCCGCGCATGATGACGAGGAAAAAATTGTTTTGTCGACGATTCATCAGGCAAAAGGATTGGAATGGGAAGCGGTGTTTATCCTACATGTCGCGGCAGGGCAATTCCCGAGTGAGCGGTCACTACGCGAGCGCGACGGTGTCGAAGAGGAGCGAAGATTATTTTATGTCGCAGTCACGCGTGCAAAAAAGTTTTTGTACCTATCGTATCCGTTGCTTGCAACTTCGTTCAGCGTATTACAGGGACCGAGTACGTTTATCGATGAGATTGATCGCGATCTTGTACAGCATGAACGAAGTCTCCGCTCGAATCCGCTTGTATTTTCAGATCCGAGCGATGATGTTGATGATATTACCTACGAAGCTGAAGATGACGCGAAGCCGGTTAGAAGTTTTCTCAAATCATTGGATGAACTATGAGGTTGTTGAGGTTTTTGTATCTTTAGGTCAATTAGAAATTATTAAAAACCTCCCGGATAGGGAGGTTTTATATTATGCTTTGGCTGCGATCTTTTTTCTCGGAGCGGATGCGCGCTTTCGTGTTGTCACGGTCCGAGGTACGATTTTTTTCTGTATGACACGCGGTTTTTCTTCTTCGTGCTTTTTTTCGTGAAGCATCATGTGAAGCGGATGCTTTGTTTTGTGTAGTGTATGTAGCATACTATGGGGGAAATATAGGGCATGATACTAGTATATCATATGTTTTGTCGTGATGCGACCACGCTTGACGCATCGCATGTTTTTCGCTATAGTTTCACCAACTTTTTTATTCATCTAATCAATCGAACTATGCATTTCGAAGGATTACAAGAGAAGACCTTGGTAATTATCAAGCCGGACGCAATCCAGCGCGGTTTGGTGGGTAAGATTACTGACCGATTCGAACAGAAAGGTTTGAAATTGGTTGGAATGAAAATGATGCGCCTTGAAGAGGCAGTGTTGCGCGAACATTATTCACATATTGCGGAAAAGCCATTTTATCCGGGAGTTGAGCGATTCATGATGAGTGCTCCGGTCATCGTACAAGTCTGGGAAGGACTTGAAGTAGTGAACGCGATCCGTCTCATCACTGGTATCACCAAAGCGCGCACTGCAGAAGCGGGCTCGATCCGCGGAGACTTCGCAATGAGTGTCGCGTGCAACGTGATCCATGCGTCAGACTCAGTCGAAGCTGCGAAGACTGAAGTATCACGATTCTTCAAGGAAGAAGAATTGTATGGATATGAGAAGAGCGATTACTTGCATGTGTATACGGAGGATGAGAGAGTGTAGTTGAAGTTTTAAAAAAAGAAATCCCTGCTGATGCAGGGATTTTTGATGTATTCTTAAATTTCAGCCATCAGTATCTTAGTAAGTTTGGTGTTGTGGATAAGTCATCTCAGATTCCTTGACGTCACTCCGAGACAGGGTTATAGTCAATTAAGTGTTATAAAAATAGTTATGAATCATCTACTCACCAATATTACCCTCATTAGCAAGCGCCTCTGCATGGTGAATCTTTGCTTTGCAATGGTGCTCGACTATACGCATGGGGTCAATACTGATTTGAGATGAGTGATATCGAATTTCAAATAGTGATCAATGACCCCGTGCACCAGAATGCATGGGGTTTTCTTTTTTCCGGTTTGGGCAGGTAAGTATCGATCGCGATCGGTATTCGCCTCCCCGAGCGGGGAGCGATTGTCACAGGTAGGGGCTTGGACGACTGCAGCGGTTCTTTATATACACATTCTGAATACGAGTTTTTCTCCGGACGGATGATATCTGCATACAAGATATTGTATACGGATACCATCCGTCCGGGAATCGTGTCAGGTGACACGCCAATCGGGCGCATGCAGTGCTGAGGACATCATGACCGTCAACAATCAAAAGAATGATGTTTCCCTGGAGACCACTCTCACTGGTCCTCGTCCCGAGGACAAGGAGGCGGTTCTCTCGTCCGTCGCCGGCTCGTCGAAGCCGAACCACCGTCGCCCGTCTGACGTGCGTTTCGCCACGTACGCCTCCCCGAGTGATCGGCAGCTCGCCCGCGACCTCCGCCTCGAGCGGAAGAAGTGCGGTATCGACGACTGAAACTCTGTGCACTCCCGGGTGCGGCAGCATGCGGACTCGCCAAGTCCTCGTGTTGCCGCACTTCGGTACAACTACTATCGGAATGTTCGGTTCCAGATATTGTTCTTTTCTGACGATAGCCATGCTGTCGTCCTTCTCCCATTGTTTTTCTCTTGAGGAAAATAGTGCCTGATGCGGTATTATCCACTGTTGTATCGAAGAAAATCTTTACAACTTTTTTTTATTTTTGTATTCTTATCACGTGTTTTTTAGAACGAGTTTCTGTGTGTGGAGAACACTATGGTTCCCTGTAGACAGAAACCCGCTCGGCACTGCAATTCTCATCCTGAGCAATTGTACGCGAGCTTTACCCCGTGTCTCCGGAGATTCTGATGGCTGAATTTAAAAAGGAGTTGCAAGCGATCGCCCTGCTCGCAACTACTACTCGCGATTCGTCCGAGAAGGCGACTTCATCCTCGACTGTGACGGACCTGTCCCGTATCTCTCGTCGTCCTTCTCGCTACGTGCCACGCTATACCCCCCTCGACTTCTGGTCGATCGGACAGTCGGAAAAACCGACCAAGCATCGGTACGGGCACGACTAAGCCTCTCTCATCGGAAATGCATTAGGTCGGGCACGTCCCAACTCATGCGTTCTCGGATTACGCTCACTGCTCTTTGGCGCCACTGCTCCCTCAGCAGTGGCCCTTCGTCTTTTGTTTGTGTCCTATGCGCTGGCAATAGACGAAGGTTTCGTCCAGGGTTTGCACGTTTTTCTTTCTATTGTTATAGTGAAGGTGACCTCGGTACTATCGGAGCAGTACATATACTATTCTACAAAATGCTACCATTGGGAGGCCTATATTTTCCCGGCCCGTGGGCTTGGTGTGCGGCTACCCACCTAACTAGTTTAGGAGTAGTATTTCGTACTCCTCCATTCCGCGGTCACTAATGAACTCTTGAAAAAAAGAGTTTTTTAGTTTATTATCCTTTAGTATAACTCATCGGAGTATAGCTCAGTTGGCTAGAGCGCATGGCTGGGGGTCATGAGGCCGTGGGTTCAAGTCCCACTACTCCGACGAAAATTCTCAAGTCGAGTCAGGTATCTATGTTTCATACATTGTTATATTACAAAATTGTCGATATCAAAAATCCGGCAAAAGAAGTAGAGATGCACAAAGAAATTTGTGTTGCTTTGGGTCTCAAAGGACGTATCCTGATCGGGGATTACGGAATCAATGGAAATATCGGTGGGACCAAAGAAAGTATTGAGCTCTACCGGTCATACATGAACCAGCATAAAATGTATAAAAATATTGATTTTAAAGAGCATACTTCGGAATTTTTGCCGTTTCCTAAACTTCGCGTTCGGTATCGTGATGAAATTATTACTACTGAAATCAAAGATGCTATTGATTGGACTAAACGAGGTAAGTATGTCGATCGTGACACCTTCCACCAATGGCTTACTCGTGGTGAAGAGATGATTCTGATCGACATGCGTAATGATTATGAATATGATATCGGCCGATTTAAGAATGCGATCCGTCCACCGGTCAGTTATTTCAGAGATTTGAAAAATGTCATGAATTTTTATGATCAGTTTAAAGGTAAAAAAATTGTAATGTATTGCACGGGAGGTGTGCGCTGCGAACCCGCGACCGCACTATTTGTGGCCTATGGATTTGATAGAAATCAGGTATATCATCTTGAGGGAGGTATCGTGAAGTATGCAGAGAAGTATGGAAACGAAGGATTTTTTGAAGGGAAGTGTTTTACCTTCGACGATCGCATGGCGCTTCGCGTCAATCATACAGATACGGAAGAAATTGTAGGGAAATGTTTATTGTGTGGAGTTGCGTGCGACACCTATCGCAATTGTATTCACAAAGAATGCAACAAGTTATTTATTGGTTGTGACGTGTGTTATGCACGCCTGCACGGCGCATGCTCTGAAGCGTGTGAGACAATCGTCCTTGCTGATACAGGTATGAAGCGTCCATTTGCACACATGATGAGTGTGTAGTATCGGATACAAAAATCCCCAAGGAATTCCTTGGGGATTTTTTTGGTATAGTCGTGAGAATATTACGCGTGCGCGACCTGCTTTTTGATCGTTCTTCGGCAGGTGCTGCACAACATCATTCCCATGAATTTTTGAAGGTTGGCATGCTGCTTTCGAAGTGTTTTTACATTTGAGTGACTTCGGTTTGCGGCGCTGACCGTCCCTTTTTTGCAGAGTTCGCATTTTCGCATATGGTTGACGTTAAAGGCGAGTAGAAGATATACTGTGTAAACGTTATGCGGAGCAGTGTATTTCATTTTCCGCTTTTTGTCAAGAACTGCTGTATGGATCCTATCATTTCGTTATTTTACCTCGCGGTCATCATTCCTTCCGCTATTATCCATGAATATATGCATGGGTGGGTTGCTGACCGTATGGGGGACCCGACCGCGCGCTATGCGGGACGCCTTACCCTCAACCCGAAATCCCATATCGATCTCTGGGGTACGATTGTATTGCCGTTGCTATTGTATGTTTCCACGGGCGGCAGGTTCTTGTTTGCGTATGCGAAGCCGGTGCCCTATAACCCCTATAACCTCAAAAATCAGAAAACCGGCCCTATGTGGGTAGCGCTTGCGGGTCCCTTATCAAACCTCTTGTTGGCATTTGTGTTTGGTATGTTGGTCCGCTTCATGCCGGTAGGGGATATCACGGTATTTCTTCTGATTATTGTCTACGCCAATGTCGGACTCGCGATTTTCAATCTGTTGCCGATTCCGCCTTTGGACGGGTCAAAAGTGCTGTATGCTCTATTGCCTGATTCGCTATGGAAAGTCACGGAGACACTTGAGCGCTATGGCATGTTTATCTTATTTGGCTTTATCATCTTGTTTCCGGGTGTTATTAGCCCGGTCGTACAGTACGTGGTGCAACTCCTGGTCGGGGAGCGCTTCGCTTTTTAATATTGATGAATACGGATTGTACTCTTGACATGGTTTCATTTTTCCGGTATAGTTTTTTCGCGCCAGTATTACTGGTGGCTTAGAACGAGTAACCCTTCGATCTCTCTCGGTCGTTCAGGGTGAAGTTCATGAGGTGGTAACACTTCATCAACGTTCGATAAACAATGATTTTTGTTTGTCCGAACGTGCCCTATGGGGCATGTTTTCATTTATTCAAGCTTAATTTATTATTTGATAGGATACTATGCCTACGATGAATCAGATTTTGCGCAAGGGACGGGTCTCAAAGAGAACCAAATCAAAGTCTCCGGCGCTTCAGTTTACCCTCGACAGTTTGCACCGCAAACGAACCGAACTCCGCCGTGGAGCACCATTTAAACGTGGGGTGTGCACCAAGGTATACACCATGACCCCGAAGAAACCGAACTCAGCGCTTCGAAAAGTTGCGAAAGTCCGTCTTTCGAATGGATCAGAAATTATCGCTTATATTCCTGGTGAAGGACACAATTTGCAAGAACACTCAATCGTACTTGTACGCGGTGGTCGTGTGAAAGACTTGCCAGGTGTACGCTACCACATTGTACGCGGTGTGTATGATACTCAGGGTGTAGAAGCTCGTCGACGCAGTCGCTCGATCTATGGAGCTAAACGACCTAAAGCAAAGAAGTAATTACTCACCATACTTATTAAATTCAATCAGATATGCCACGAGGAAAACGAGGATTCAAGCGAACTCCTACCCCAGATCCATTGTACAACAGTGAAGTTCTTGCAAAGTTCATTAATTTCGTCATGAAAGACGGCAAGAAATCGACTGCAGAACATATTGTCTACGAGACACTTGATATTTTGAAAGAGAAAAAGAAAGCTGATCCAATCAAAGTTTTTGATGCTACACTTGAAGCGGTCCGACCTCAGGTCGAAGTCCGTTCACGACGCGTGGGCGGCGCCAACTATCAGGTGCCGATGCCGGTTTCTGGCAACCGACAGAATGCACTTGCATTCCGCTGGATCGTGACTGCTGCACAAGCTCGCAAAGGGCGCAATATGGCCGAGAAGCTCGCTGCAGAATGTTTGGATGTTCTTGAAGGGAATGGTGGAGCGATCAAGAAACGTGATGACATGCATCGCATGGCTGAGGCAAACAAAGCGTTTGCACATTTCGCACGTTTTAGCCGCTAAGCAACTTTATACTTTTAACCCACTTTTTTATGGGACGAGACTATCCACTTGAGCGCGTGCGTAATATCGGGATTATGGCGCACATTGATGCGGGTAAGACGACGGTTTCTGAGCGTATTCTTTTCTACACCGGAAAAAAGCACAAGATCGGAGAAGTTCATGAGGGAGCTGCTGAAATGGACTGGATGGAACAGGAAAAAGAACGCGGTATCACGATCACCTCTGCTGCTACGACGTGTTTCTGGAAGAATCATCGTATCAACTTGATCGATACTCCTGGTCACGTCGACTTTACTGTCGAAGTAGAACGTTCACTTCGTGTTCTTGATGGTGCTGTTGCGGTATTTGATGGTTCACAGGGTGTCGAACCACAGAGTGAAACAGTATGGCGCCAGGCGGACAAATATCGCGTACCGCGTATTTGTTTTGCAAACAAAATGGACAAAACGGGTGCTGACTTCTTCATGACCTTGAACTCGATTAGAACTCGATTGTCTCCGAATGCATTTGCTATCCAGCTTCCGATCGGCATGGAGTCAGAATTTAAGGGAATTATTGATATTATCGAACAGAAAGCATATCGATTTGAGGGAGATCACGGAATCAATGTCGTTGAATTCGAAATTCCTGAAGATATGAAGGCTCAGGTAGCCGAATATCGAGCGGCATTGCTTGATAAAGTTGCTGAAGCGAGTGAAGAACTCATGACTAAATATCTTGAAACCAGTGATTTGTCGGTTGATGAAATCAAGACTGCAATCCGAACCATGGTATTGAAAGACGAAATTTATCCAGTCATGTGCGGAACCGCGTTACAGAATATCGGAGTACAGCTCGTACTCGATAATGTGGTCGCGTATTTGCCAGCTCCGATCGACATGCCGACGATTGTGGCTCACGATCCGGATGATGAAGAAAAAACGATTGAAATCAAATCAAGCGACACTGATCCGTTTGTCGGACTTGCATTCAAAGTCGCGACTGATCCGTTTGTCGGGCGCCTTACCTTCTTCCGTGTGTACTCGGGAAGTGTGAAAGCGGGAAGCTATGTACTCAACAGTACCAATGGTTCCAAAGAACGCATCGGACGTATCGTACGACTCCATGCAAATACCCGTGAAGATGTAGAGCAAGTGTATGCCGGAGAAATCGCTGCAGCAATCGGTCTCAAAAATACTACTACCGGAGATACGCTGTGTGAGGAATCACGACCGGTCGTCCTTGAGCGACCTACCTTCCCAGAACCGGTAATCTCGGTTGCTATCGAACCTAATACCAAGGGAGATGCTGAAAAGATGAGTATCGCACTCCAGAAACTTGCCGAAGAAGATCCGACCTTCAAAGTATCCAGTGATCCTGAAACCCTTCAGACGATTATTGCGGGAATGGGAGAACTTCATCTCGACATCATCGTCGACCGTATGCGACGTGAATTCAAAGTGGAGGCACAAGTGGGTGCTCCTCAGGTGGCATATAAAGAAACGATTCGTCAGAGCGCTGAAGCTGAAGGTAAGTACGTGAAGCAGTCTGGTGGACGCGGACAATACGGACACTGCTGGCTCAAGATCGAACCATTGAGTGACGAAGATAAAGCCGCAAATCCAGGAGAAAATATGGTGTTCGTTGACGAAATCAAGGGAGGATTGATCCCACGTGAATACATTCCTGCAATTGAAAAAGGTGTCAAAGAAGCGGTGGGTAAAGGTATCGTTGCGGGCTATCCAATTCTTGATGTCAAAGTAACCGTATTCGATGGAAGTTACCATGAAGTCGACTCAAGTGAAATCGCTTTCAAACTTGCAGGTTCTATGGCATTTGTCGCAGCTGCGAATAAAGCACATCCTGTGCTCCTTGAACCGATTATGAAAGTGGAAGTTACCACTCCTGAAGAATACATGGGAGATGTCATCGGAGACTTGTCAGCTAAGCGTGGACAGATCGAAGAGATGACCCAGCGTGGAACTGCAAAAGTAATCCGCGCATTGGTTCCGCTCGCAAGTATGTTTGGCTACGCAACTGGACTCCGCTCCATGACCCAGGGACGTGCAACGTATGCAATGGAATTCGCGAAATACGCTGAATGCCCAAAGAACGTTGAAGCACTGGTCGCAAGTGGAAAGTTGAAATAAAAGATTGAAATAAAAACACCCGGATATTCATCCGGGTGTTTTTTGTATTATACAATATTTTTTATTATCTCATCCCATGAGAAAACTCGAGTAATATTCGTAGGTAGCTCAGGATGTTGATTCCATGGTCGATCAAGTAACAAAATTTTTCTTTCAGCATTTACACATTGGAGTGCATTTTCTATCGAATCATCAATAAGTAAGTGTATATTATTTTGATTGCAGATTTCGACTTTCGTGAGCTGTGGTCCGGTTTTTGAAAATTTATTTGCGATATGAATTTCAGAGAATGTATTCGGAAAATGTCTCTCAATCCAATCGATGGTTTTGGTTCTCAATATTTCGGGTCGGGCGGTCACGACCGAGAGATCGTGATTTTTTTTGAGTATTTCTAGTGCTTCTATGGCACCGTCAACCACCTCGATGTGGTGAAATTCGGGTGAGTCATAAAATCGGAATACTTTATCGATTGCTTCTGCTGGGGTTCCTCCCCATGTTTCCCGCAAATTGAATGAGGTGAAATCATCGCGCACAAAATTAGTCCCGTACGTCGTATTGTGGTAGTCCACCAACGGAAACATGAAATTTGCTAATACATCATCAACATCAACTCCGATTTTCATACGTTGTCATTACTTCCAGCCGTATTCGCTGTAAAAAATTTGTTGCTGTACATTTTGTAGAGCTGTTTTTATGTAGGGAATCGTATTTTGTGGTAATTCGTCTAGGGGAAACCATGAGAAATCATCGCATTTTTCCGGTTCGTTATTTTTCAGTGTCCCTTCCCATGTTTCGGCAAGAAAATATGCATCCACTCGTTCCTCGGCATCAATATATGATTTGCGGTGCATCATATGAACCAATCTTACGTCTTCGGATGCGAGCGTGATACCCGCTTCTTCACGGGCTTCCCGGATAATTGCCTCGGTGAAGGTCTCACCTTGATCTACGTGTCCCGCAATCATACTATACTTTCCATCTTCAAATCCCGTATTAAATCGTCGAATCAATAAGATTTTGTTTTCTTGTTTCAGTACGAGATAGGACGCGGGGATAATAGTGTGACGTGGTTGTTTTGGCATACGGATTAGTTTTTTAGTACTGCAATCATACCTGTTTGGGGTTTGTTTGTACATTTATTGACTTGTGTGCGGTAATCATATACAACTAGTACCAACCGTTGCTATAAGGAGGTGTGTATGCAGCGGGTGATTGGCGAATATTCGCTTGACGATCTCTTTGGGATCGATTTCACGGGCGCTCGATTTCTCGAACGTTTCACGTCCGGGCCCGAGCGGCGAGGCACCGTGATCCATGCGGAGATTAGCGCGGCTGCGTTTACTCTGTACCTGACCCCTGATTTTGGTTCGACCGGAAAGGTCGTACTTCCTCAGGTCGGGGAGGATGCGTGGTTCGCCCAGATTCCGGATTCGGAGCGTATCGTCGTGGAGCATGTGCGCTATGCGCTTCACACGTTCACGCGAGCACGGATGAAGCTCTCTTCTCCCCAGGCGATCTACTATGAGTTCTTTCTCAAGGTCTGATCCTGTCCACGCTTGCTCAGTGCCCTGAGTGAGCGTGGATGTCCTTCCTCATAATAATAATGAGGATTTTTTATTGGCTTGATAATTGCATCTTTTTCCTTCATACTATCTTCATTATGAAATTTTCAGTACTCACGTTGTTTCCCAAAATTATTGATTCGTATGCGAGTGAGACGATTCTTGGTCGTGCGCAGAAAAAGAAATTGATCGAAGTTCGCTCAATCTATATTCGTGATTTTACCCATGACAAACACAAGACAGTGGATGATACGCCCTATGGTGGGGGAGCGGGAATGCTCATGAAGCCGGAGCCGATTTATGAAGCGTTGGTATCAATCGACGGATTGCCCTTCAAAAAAGCGTCAGGTCTTACCAAATTAAAACGTCTTGCCACCGGAGCGATTTCTCGAAAAAAGCGAACCGTGTTGTTGTCCCCACGGGGCAGACAATTTGATCAGGCAGTGGCTCAGTCGTGGAGCAAGCTCGATGAGCTGATTTTGATTTGTGGGCGATACGAGGGGGTGGATCAGCGTGTCGTAGATCATATGATTGATGAAGAAATTTCAGTCGGCCCGTATGTATTGGCTGGCGGGGAATTGGGAGCACTTACGATTATTGAGGCAGTTTCTCGATTGGTTCCTGGGGTACTTGGGAATGCAGAATCGCTTACGGACGAAACATTTAATAAGGTTAAAGTGCAAAAGGAAAAAGGCAAAAGAGAAATACAAGAGATAGAGGTGGAATATCCTCAGTATACGAAGCCTACAGATTTCAAGGGGTGGAAGGTCCCGGACGTGTTACTTAGTGGAGATCATAAAAAGATTAAAGAGTGGAGAGAAGGGAAGGTTAAAAGGAATTCCTAATTAACAAAGTATTTTTAAAATATGTCTATTCTTGATTTTATAAGAAGAAACAAGAAAACTAAAGAAAAAAATGGTGCTCAATATGTTGGTCGACATCAACAAGTTTTAATGATTAAACAGATTTTAGGTGAACAGGCACCAGCTTTAGAAGTACAAATTGCTAAAAATAAAGACTTGAGTGAATATCTTGAAACATTAAAAGATTTGGAAGAGATAGAAGAATACATGCATTCTGAGTTTTTTACCAACCAATTTGATGTATTAAATATCAAAACAAAACTTGATAAGTTTACAGATAAAGGATATGAAAATTTGGTACTATTAAACGACAGTGAGCTTGAAGATCGTATTCTTGCGATATACTCAAATATTATCGATTACACAAAAAATTTTGCAAAAAAGAATAGCTCATTTTCCAGTGAGGTTGTAGAAAATCTAGATAAAACTATCGATTTTAGAATTGCGAAAGGGTTTTTGGTGTGGATTACACTTGGTGATCTTTTAAAAACAGGCGAAGAGCAACACGCTTGGTGGATAGTTAGTAGTTTATTAAACACGAATAAAAAATCTTTAGGATTTTATAAGGGTGATTTTGTAAAAGATGTTTTATCCACCTTATCAAATAAAGATGCTCACTCAATGGCCTTATCTCTTAGAGACATGAAAGAAAAACTCTTAAGAGGTGGTAAGATTGACAATGCTGAAGCACGTAGGGTCGATGAATTAATAGAACAAGGATTGATTAAAAACAAAAAGATTCATGAACAATATCCCAATAGTGCATAGCCGTTTTTTATTCAATTTTTTGCTTTAAAAACCTCTTTACTTAATAGTCAAAAACAGCAATTATTTCTATTTTTAATTATTCTTTGAGTTTTATGGCCTTTTGACGTTATTAAACTTATCCCCAATCTGTGTACATCTGGGTCTTGCCAACCCACTTGACAGATGTTTCGGGTTCTTATATTATATGCGAGCACTTACGATATTTATAACTTATACCTTTTCTCAAGTCTTCTAGCCTTCACTTGGCGAGTTTGTCACTGACCCGAGATACTAAGAAAAGAGCGACTATACTTGCTTTTGGATAATTCCATTATTCAAAAGCAACAGAGTTTCTCTTTTTTCTTTTACCAAAGAAAAAAGGCAGGTTCATTACAACTGAAGATGTGAAACAACAATACAGCAAAAAATGATTAATACGGTGTTGTAACCCTACGGGGCACTGCAACAAGTTCACGTTATACACGTGGCAAAAACCGATTGATCGTCTATTTTCTTAGAGCTAACTCATATGTTTAATCTAACATATGAGAATCATGCATATTTTTGAGTAAATATGATGATTACAATCAAACACTAATTTCTTCTTCGGAAGAAATAAACTCAATATTATTGAGAGTTTGATCCTGGCTCAGGATGAACGCTGGCGGCGTGCCTAAGGCATGCAAGTCGTGGGACAGGTTTTTTTGTAGCAATACCGAGAAACACTGACCGGCAAACGGGAGAGTAACACATTGATAACTTACCTTCGAGACGGGGATAGCTCGGCGAAAGCCGGATTAATACCCGATAGACATGGGGGGGCGTGAGGCCATTCCCATGTAAAACTTCGGTGCTCGAAGAGAGGTCTATGTCTGATTAGTTAGTTGGTGAGGTAATGGCTCACCAAGACGATGATCAGTACCGGGCGTGAGAGCGTGACCCGGCTCACTGGGACTGAGATACTGCCCAGACACCTACGGGTGGCTGCAGTCAGGAATATTCCGCAATGCACGAAAGTGTGACGGAGCGACGCCGCGTGCAGGAAGAAGCCCTTCGGGGTGTAAACTGCTTTTATAGGGGAAGAATTTTTGACGGTACCCTATGAATAAGAGGTTGCAAACTCTGTGCCAGCAGCAGCGGTAATACAGAGACCTCAAGCGTTATCCGGATTCATTGGGCGTAAAGCGTCCGCAGGTGGTTTCTTAAGTTGGGAGTCAAATCTTTGGGCTTAACCTAAAGACTGCTCTCAATACTGGGAAACTTGAGACTGGGAGAGGTATACGGAACTGTTGGTGTAGTAGTAAAATGCGTTGATATCAACAGGAACACCAAAGGCGAAAGCAGTATACTGGAACAGTTCTGACACTCATGGACGAAAGCGTGGGGAGCGAATGGGATTAGATACCCCAGTAGTCCACGCCCTAAACGATGTGTACTAGGTATTTGGAGTATCGACCCTCTAAGTGCCGTTTAAAAAAGCTAACGCGTTAAGTACACCGCCTGGGGACTACGGCCGCAAGGTTAAAACTCAAAGGAATAGACGGGGACCCGCACAAGCAGAGGATCATGTGGTTTAATTCGATGGTACGCGGCAAACCTCACCAAGGCTTGACATGTAGCTGCAAGCTCCTGGAAACAGGAGCCGCCTTCGAGGGCGCTACACAGGTGCTGCATGGTTGCCGTCAGCTCGTGCCGTGAGGTGTACCCTTAAGTGGGGTAACGAGCGCAACCCTCGTCGTGTGTTAAATGTACACACGAGACTGCCTACGCAAGTAGGAGGAAGGTGGGGACGACGTCAAATCAGCATGGCTCTTACGTCTTGGGCTACACACATGATACAATGGCCGGTACAAAGGGACGCCAAACCGCGAGGTGGAGCCAATCCCACTAAAGCCGGTCTCAGTTCGGATTGTAGGCTGCAATTCGTCTACATGAAGTTGGATTTGCTAGTAAACGCGCATCAGCACGGCGCGGTGAATACGTTCTCGGGTCTTGTACTCACCGCCCGTCAAACCACGAAAGTTGGCAATGCCCGAAGGCTCCCAGTAGGGGGACGAAGGCAGGGTCAATGATCAGGGTTAAGTCGTAACAAGGCATCCGTAGCGGAAGCTGTGGATGGATCACCTCCTTTCTGGAGTCCATTTCAACGAAAGTTGAAATATATCCAAAGTCAGTATTTGACTCGCAAGAGTAAAATCTGATTCTTGTTCTAAGTATAAGAAAACGTTCAATTGGTTTTTTGCCACTTGTATTGCGTGAAACATCTTCAAGTAACAAAACCGTCCTTAATCGGGCGGTTTTGTTTTGATGAAATTTAACTACCATAATACTTTACCTTCTCTTTTGAAACCAAAAGAGAATTAGATTTGCATACTTTTAGTATTCAGTGTTGTGTAATACACAAAAAAACGCATCTCAGCGTCTTTTTTTGTATTTGTTTTGTTCGTCCGAGGAGCTGCCCCTCACGAAGAGGGGCAGCTGTGGTCGGACGAGATGTCATGAACGCGCTCGTGTCAGCGCGCCAGGCATCCAATGAGAAGGATGAAAGGCGCGATGGTGAGGCTGATCGCGAACCCCTTTGCGAGACTGTTGAAGGCCTCATATTTGCTCGGGGGAGGGGGGCAGGTCTTATCGACAACGTTCATTAGGAGCTCCTTACGTGACGGGCAAAGCCCTGGGAATCCGACCGTGCTGTCCGGCCAGAGGAGCACATGCAGCGATAACTCACTATCTGTGCTCCTCATCGGACATCGGCCAGATTCCTTGGACTTACCCAAAAAAAGAACAGACGATTAGTATATATTTTTTTTGTATACCCGTCAATATTTTTTGGTGGATAAGATGGGGAAATCGAATATCCAAATTTACTATCTAATTTATCATTTTTTTCTTGTTTGACACATGACTTTTCTCTTCGTATAATCACTGTATTGTTTATCTCTTATTGCTATTGTTATGTCTGAGCGCCTTACCCGCATCCTCAACCTATCCAAAAAGACCGGGGACACGGTGATCGTACACGACCCCAGTGCTGATCATGATATGGTTTTGGTACCATTTGATGATTATGAAGAATTGGTGCTACAGGATAGTGCATCCCCGACCCCTGGTGGAGATTATGATGAATATCTTCTTGAAGAGATGTCTGAACGGGAATTGATTGATAAAATCAATCGCGACATTGCGATTTGGCGTTCGTACCAGGATATCAACGAGCGGGAAAAACAAGTGGCGCTTCTTGAGGATCAGATGACCGAAGACCCACTTCCAGATCCGTTTGAAGAGGACTTTTCTCACCGTTCGGATTGGCATCGGGTGGGTGACCTTATGGGAGAAGGAAGACTTTCTGTTTTGAGGGAAAAAGTTGAATCGGATGATTCTTCTGATCCTATCCGTACGTATGTACCGATAGATGATAGCCCTCTTACCCCTGCTGTTTCCGCTGAACCAGGCGAACCTCATCTTCAAGCTGTCCCTCGTGAAACCGACGATTCTTCTCAGGTTTTTGAGAATGAAGAGGAGCTTCCGCTTGATGATAATCCGGTATTTTTTGAAGAGCCCTCGACCTAGGGCTTTTTGATTACAGTATCCCCAGTACTGCCTCTTGACGAGTGTCTGAAAATGACGTATACTCACCCTCGCATTTCGTATGCAACTTTTTTAAATATTTTTTATTAACCGCTGGATAACAAATCTACCTCGACCATTCGGGTGTAGTGCGGGGAACACCATAGTAATATGGCAGAATTTCTAAGAAACAAGCCGCATGTGAATGTGGGAACCATCGGTCACGTAGACCATGGTAAGACGACGACTACTGCTGCAATCCTCAAGGTTGCTGCAGCACATGGTTTGACTGCTCAGGCAAAGAACGTCGATGAAATCGATGCAGCACCTGAAGAAAAGGCTCGTGGTATCACCATTGCTACCGCACACGTTGAGTATGAAACCGAAAAGCGACACTACGCACACGTAGACTGTCCTGGTCACGCTGACTATGTGAAGAACATGATCACCGGTGCCGCGCAGATGGACGGTGCGATCCTCGTCGTATCAGCAGCTGACGGTCCAATGCCTCAGACTCGAGAGCACATCCTTTTGGCTCGCCAGGTAGGGGTGCCTTATATCGTGGTGTACTTGAATAAGGTTGATCAGGTTAGTGATCCTGAACTTATTGACCTCGTTGAAGAGGAAGTTCGCGATCTTTTGAAGAAATATCAGTTCCCTGGAGATACCACTCCAATCATCCGTGGTTCTTCACTCAAAGCACTTGAGAATCCAAATGATGCTGAAGCAGCTAAGCCGATTCTTGATCTTCTTAAGACCCTCGACGAATATATCCCAGATCCAGTACGTGCTCTCGACAAAGATCTTTTGATGCCTATCGAAGACGTATTCTCAATCGAAGGACGTGGAACGGTAGTTACCGGTCGTATTGAACGTGGAATTGTGAAGGTAGGGGATGAAATCGAAATCGTCGGTATGCGACCTGAAACCATGAAGACTACCGTAACTGGAGTTGAAATGTTTAACAAGTCATTGCAACAGGGTCAGGCTGGAGACAACGCCGGAATCCTTCTTCGCGGTACTAAGAAAGAAGAAGTAGAGCGCGGTATGGTCCTCGCTAAAATTGGTTCAATCAAA
>CAYWFD010000004.1:4828-25242 GCA_964457885.1 uncultured Gammaproteobacteria bacterium | reverse complement strand
GCAAGCGTCGAGATCAGCGATCCTTTGAAACCAAAAAGTTCAGGAACCCGCGCAAACCATGATTCGACTATGGGTGATAGATATACGAGTCCTGCGGTTGCAAGAAATGATAATTGGAATCCGGCATCCCAGATGAGGACAAACGGATTTTGTATAGTCATGATTACCGCGGTCATCATGAGCACATTCCCAATTCCACTCCTTCTCCCACCCTGCTTTGCGATCAAGACTAGTATTCCCATGATTCCTGCCCGCACGACCGATGCACTCGCTCCAGTAAAAATGACGAAGAGTATAATTCCCGTAACGACTACACTAAACGCTTTTTTTCGCGGAATGTATGCTGCTCTCGATACTGCGATGAATATGGTTGCAATAATGGTAATGTTGTAACCGGAAATCGCGACAATATGCGTGACACCCGTAATCGCGAACAATTCATTGAGCGAACCTAATCCTCCGCGATACCCATAGAGCAATCCCGCAACAAAACTCGCATATGGCTCATGCCAGATATGTGAAATGGTATCGGCAAGCGATGTCTTGAATGAAAAAATACCACGGTATAAAGGACTTCCCGTAATTTTTTCAGTCGTCTCGATCATCGGATTCTTACAGACTGCGTATATGTTGAGACGGGACAGGTATCGGTCATATCGAAATGTGGTCTTTTTTTCGATATCTTCGATTGGTTCCGGCTTCTCGATCGTACAGTGTATGATCAATTGTTCTCCGTATGCATATCGTGGATACAACTCACTTTTCACATATACTTCCCCTTGAATCCCCCTATCATTATCTACAAATTTTTCTGTACGTACACGATATCTCACCCCATCGGTTCGTATGTCTGGTTCAGATGAGACAAACGCGACAATTGCAACATCCTGACCGGCATACGTATGGATATGCCCGGAAGTATTCCCCGGGAATGCAAGCTGGTAGCGAGCTATACCGAGGACACTGCAGAGAACAACAATCAGTATCAACCGTAGGTACGGTACTCCTCTCCACATGATCACGGCACACACCAGTACGATACTACTTCCGATGAGGTATCCGACGAATATGGATTGTTCCCTTAGTGAGGCGTATGCAATTCCAGCAAGAAAAGAAAAACAGAACACTAAGAATGTTCTGCTCTTTGATGTCACTATTTTCCTGAAGCCCTCCCTGAACTTCATATCAGACTATGATATTGAGAATCTTTCCCGGCACATAAATCACTTTTTTCAGATCTTTTCCTTCGAGCCATTTTGTAATTTGTTCTTCTGTCCGTACTGCGGTAAGCACTGCTTCTTCTGTAGCGTCCGGGGAAGTCTCAATCGTCCCCCTCATCTTGCCATTGATCTGTACTGCGAGGGTAATCACCTGATCAACCATTTTCGATTCATCATAGGCCGGCCATTCTCCATCGTGGATACTTCCCGCACCTCCGAAAACTGTATGATGTAATTCTTCAGCCAGGTGTACTGCAAATGGTGCAAGGATACGATTGAACCGTTCAAGTACAGATTTATGGATTTTGTCAGCTTTGGTCAATTCATTTACTACAATCATCATTTCAGATACTGACGTATTGAACTGGAATTTTTCAATATCTAACGTTACTTTCTTGATCATTTTATTCACCAATTTTTCCTGTTCAGGAATTTCGATTTCTACTAATTCTTTTTCATAGAGCCTCGTGTAGCGTTGCAGAAATTTGTAGACACCCTCGACCCCACGCGTACTCCACGCAGCAGACTGGGTGAATGGACCGATAAACATTTCATAGAGACGGAAACTGTCGGCGCCATATTGCGCGATCACGTCATCCGGATTGATCACATTGTTCCAGCGCTTACTCATCTTGCGGCCGTCTTCTGCCATGATAAGACCTACATTGATAAGTTTGTGGAATGGTTCAGCAGTTGAGACGACTCCCTGATCAAACAAAAACTTGTGCCAGAATCGTGCATAAATCAAATGTCTCGTAGCATGCTCGGTACCACCAACATAGAGATCGACACCATTGTCTCCCATCCAATATTTTTCTTTTTCCGGATCGACCAATTTTTTATTATTCGTGGGGTCGATATAGCGAAGATAATACCAGCTCGATCCGGCCCATTGCGGCATGGTATTCGTTTCTCGCTTCCCACCTTCTACATTCACCCAATTTTCAATTGCCGCAAGCGGAGACTCTCCAGTGCCGGTCGGTTCGTAGTGCTCTACTTCTGGTAACGTAACAGGTAACTCACTATCTTTCACTACTTCAATTGAACCATCGTCTTTGTGAATGAATGGGAACGGCTCACCCCAATATCGCTGCCGCGCAAACACCCAGTCGCGAAGTTTGTATTGCACTTTCCGTATTCCTTTATTATTTTCTTCGAGCCATTGAATCATTTTTTGTTTTGCGTCTTGAGTCGAAAGTCCATTCAAAAAGTCAGAATTAATATTTTGACCTTCCTCTGTGTAACACTCTGATTCAACCCTAATGACATTTGGCGATCCCGCAGCTGTCTGAACAACATATTGATATTGAGAGTGTACCGGTGGAGGAACTACAACTTTCTTCATTTGCAAATGATACTTCCCTGCAAACTCGAAATCACGCTCATCATGTGCCGGCACTGCCATGACCGCTCCGGTGCCATATCCCATCATCACATAATCTGCGATCCAGACGGGAATAGATTCGCCTGTCACTGGATGTTCTACCTGTACGCCCTGTAACACGACTCCGGTTTTTTCTTTTGACATTTGGCGATCCAGATCGCTTTTTGATTTGACTCCGTCAATATACGCTTCGACTTCTCCCCAGTTTTTTATTTCTGATCTCAGGTCATCGATAAGCGGATGCTCAGGCGCAAGTACGACATACGTGACACCAAATAGAGTGTCGGGACGAGTGGTAAATACCGTAATTTCCTTTGCTTCCTCACTCTGAACCCTGAACTTGATTTCCGCTCCTTCCGACCGTCCAATCCAGTGACGTTGCATGTCCTTGATCGAATCCTCCCAATCAAGTTTATCAAGCCCTTCGAGCAATCGATCGGCGTATTTGGTAATTTTAATCAGCCACTGACGTAGTTTCTTTTTCTCAACTACTGATCCGCAACGTTCACATTTTCCATCCTCCAAATCTTCAAGAGCCAAACCAGTTTTGCAGGTCGGGCACCAGATGATCGGCTCATATACTTCTTCCATGAGTCCAGCTTCAAACATGCGCGCAATGCACCACTGTGTCCAGTGATAATATTGCGGATCAGTCGTATTAATTTCCCGACTCCAGTCAAAATTGAATCCGATTTTTTCTAATTGCGATTTGAATACTTCAATATTTTTTTCAACTGCAACTCGAGGATGTACTTTATTCTTGATCGCATAATTTTCCGCAGGCAATCCAAATGCATCCCAGCCCATTGGATGTAACACATTAAACCCATTCATTCGTTTGAATCGAGAGTAAATGTCGGTCGCAATATATCCTTTCGGGTGTCCTACATGAAGACCTGCCCCACTCGGGTAGGGGAACATGTCGAGCACATAACACTTAGGCCGATCAGTAGCGTCTGCTACTTTGTACGTACCTTGCTCTCCCCAATAGTTTCTCCATTTTGCTTCAATATCTCTCGGATTGTACACACTCATACAGACGTATTTAAAGTAGGTTTGAAAAAAGGTAGTAGTTTTGAATGCAGTGCTGGATTCGTCACAACATAGTCTTGTCTTCCCCGAGTCCATGGATTCCCATCACTGTCCGTGACGACCGCACCCGCTTCTCTTGCAATAAAAATGGGGGCAACACAATCCCAATCAAGTCCTGCATTACCAATCGCAAAATCAAAACTTCCTGTAGCTACCAAAGATATAGCTGTTGCTGATCCAAAATTGAGAATGCTTGTGTCAGTCTCCAATATGATTCTTGCATTTGCGACTCGATATCGCTCAAAATAATCCCCATACGGACCCGTACGCTGTACTGACCTAAACATATTACCTCGGGCATACGTGAGTACTTCAGTAGTGCTTACAGAAACCGGGTTATCATTCAAGGTAGCCCCTTTTCCTTTTTCTGCGAATATCAACTGCTCTGAAACTGGAAAATACACAGCTCCATACACCGGTTCGCCATGATGGAGTACTGCAATGATAACACCCCAGAACGGGACTTTTTTTGCAAAATTCTTAGTTCCGTCGATCGGATCAATAATCCATTCATATTCAGCACCCGTATTGATATCCTCAGATAATTCTTCGCTTTTGATATGATGGGTCGGAAAATGTTTATTGATCGCATCCACGAGAAAACTACTCACCGCGAGGTCTGCTTCGGTCAAATAATCAACCGGATTGCTCTTGGTGGTGTGCGTCACCCCTCGGACAAAATATTCCCGAGCAATCGCCCCCGCCTGTTTGATATGTTCAATCAAAAAATCTTTCATAGTTTTATACTATTTGTCTATACTAACGCACAATATTATTTTTCGCAACCCTTCCCTAGATCATCGGCATTGTCCGTACCCGTGCAATCTCTTTCGGTGGATTTCCTGCAGCAGACACATCCAAGGCTTTCATAACCACATCCTCCGCAATTACTCCTCCAACCCCATTAGTTTTTTCACTTGAATAATCCAATACTCCTGATTTGTACATTTCATACCCTTGTTTTTCTGCGGTAATGTAATAGGTGCTCGGTCCAACCAGAACAGCATACCATCCACGTCCATCAGTAATTGCAGTATCCACCAATTTGTTATACGTCGCATCAAATACACGAATAACCACTTTTGATATCGTACGTCCAGAGCCATCGACCGATACACCATGACGGCCCTTTACTTTCTTCTGCGCAAGACGCTTCATAACTCCATAGAGCACTATATGCACCACCAACAACGCAGTAACCCACGGTTTTGGAGAAATAATGAATGAACCGACTGTCGCAATCGCCCCTACCATACTGGTGGTTTTTCGTGCGGTCGCGCTGCCATACTCCTTGATAATATGTGCAGCTGTTTTATTCTCCTCTTTTTGATGAAGCGGAATATTGTAGTTGAGTTCATTATGTTCTTCGGCAAATGCTAATTGTTCTCCACGATAGATGTTCGGATACAAGCCTTCGTCAATATGAATATGCTCATAATCAAATCCTTCTTTGGTCGCTTCAAGCCGGTATATACCTGTGCCACCGATCATAAAGTAGCGCCCCTTCGCATCAGTCACCTGTGTCCGAACTACTTGTCCCGTCTTGTGGTCAATGAGACGCACTAGTGCCAAATCAATTGGCTGTTTTGAATACGCATTAAATACCGTTCCCCAACTCTTTTGTTTTCTTCGACGAATGAGGAGGAGGGGTTGCGAGAAAATCAACCGAAGATACATCAACGCCTGTGAAGCCACACTCGCACCACCAGCAACAACGTTGGCGACAGCGACCGTTGCAATGACCGGAGTGGCAACTGTCTCATTGGTTTTCTCAACGACCGGATTATCAATGACTTCCTTTGTTTTTTCGACCGCAACCGCAGCAACTTCGACCACCGCTTTGACGGCAGGGATCTGTGCTACTTCATACGCCAAAGTGCGTATAGTTTCTCCAACTACAGATACGGATTGTCCCACCGTCGAAACCAATGAGGGTTTTTCAATCATTTCTCCTTCGCCCTGGTCCGTTCCGGTATTTTCAGACCCTGCACCTCCACCTTGTTCTGTGGTTTGTCCGGTTTCTGTTTCGGTTGCAGTACCTTCTCCAGTGGATCCGGTAGTATCTTCTCCAGCTCCTTCTCCGGTCTGTCCCTCTCCTGTCGTATCCCCCGTATTCGTTTCTGGCTCACATCCTGTTGTACACGCTGGAGGAATCTCAGGCTCCTTCTCAGGGGGAGGAATTTCCTCTTCCGGTTCTTCCTCTACCGGCGGAAGCTGTGGAGGCAAGGATACTGAAAAATCAAAATAGCTATACACCGGCTGTGATATATTGCCAGCACCATCTTCTGATTGAAGCGCTAATTGGTACGTAGTATTTTCCATATCCACCGGGAACGTAAACGACCATTGGCCGTTCGATCCGACAGGAGTGTAAAATGTCTGGATATTTGCTAGACGCAATACCGTTGCCGCAATTTGTACTCCGGAAGAAATTGTAAATACCATCCGTGTATTAGGTTCTGCAGTTCCTGTTATCGTAGGAATTACCCTGTTGGTACTCGTAGTTACTTTTCGCATATACACTCCTTCACGCTTGAGAACCAAATCTGGTGAAGCGACAGTAGACACCGCAGGCTTGCTTGGAGCTTGTGTATCAAGAAGTATCACATCATACGCATCATACACGCCGAACATATTAGTAAATCGCGCGTATATTCTCTTTTCCCCATCCCCCTGACTCAGAGCGTATGCAGTGGTCGGAACGATGGGAAGAAATTGCTTACCAGTAAAATCACCCGAATCAGATAAAGCGTAAGTCTCGGTAAAATTAGTATTAAATGTAAGCGTGACGTTCCGCGAATTAGTATATGCAGCTCCACCATTAATAAGAATCAGTCCTGATGGATTACTCGGTGTTGATGATGGAGTCGTCGATGGTACACCTGGCACGTATGGCGGAGGTGGCGGAGGTGGCGGTGCCCCGCCTCCACCACCTGACGATGCATTTGTCGATACACTCAAAATATCAGAATATGCACTCACATTATTAAAATAGTCTGTTGCCTTGATCTGAAACGTATACGTGGTTCCAGGACTTAGCCCCGCATAGGTCACCGATGTCTCGTCTGTATCTGTATTAATTTCCGAAATAGAAGAAGAAATCGTATAATACGCAGCCCCCACCGGATTCCATGAAAGTGTAATCGACGTCTGTGTTTTATTTGCGGCCGTAAGTATCGGGGTCGTGGGAGGAGACGCCGGATTATCTACCACTACATTCGCCGCCACACGCACTCCCTCATCAATACCATCATAAGGTGTGAGAGATACACAATACTCCCCTTCGATACCTGGCAGGTCTTCTGAAGCAAGCCAATTCACTGATGCATATCCCACATCATCAGACGAGCTAAACTCTCCTTCTCCAATCTCAATACCCTTGATTCTTCGATGATCCGGAGCTCCATTGTCGATCGTGACCGAAGCATATGTTGAAGTTGCTGTGGTAGTGGCAAACGTCGCATAGGACCCTGATGTATAGGCAGGACAGGACCCTGATGTATATTCTACTTTTACCGAAAGTGTCGAAGATGCAATCGGAGTATCCTCATCCTGGATGTAGAATCCAATATTCGGATCTGATGCAGCTGATCGTGAGATATCAAATACTGCGAGCGTTCCTGAGTAATCACCACGATACACATAATTTCCTTTAACCTTCAAGAAAAAGCCAGGACCTTCTCCAAGAGCATCTGGTAACGAATATCCGACATAGTTCACTGAATTCGGATCTTGAATATCCACGACCCCGATCCCCCATTGATTCCCCATCTCCAAATTGACATATGCAAAGTCCCCTTTGATATCGATCCCTCCACCATTCATCGACATATGTTTCGGTTTCTCTGTCCAGCTGATCATCTGAGGATTCTCTTTGTCGGAAACATCAATTACCGAGACCATTCCACTATCGTTTGATGAGGTATAGATATAGTTTCCATCCTCTGAAAGGACAAAATTGAATACCCGATCAAATGCAATCGATTCATCCGAATCCTCTTCTAGACTGAGAAGTCCTACCGCAACAGGGCTTGCAGGATTTGATACATCGATAATCGCAAGTGCAGGCTGCAATGGAGAACCGCTCAAAAAGAGCGACACATATGCATACCCTCCCATCACTTGCACATATATGGGCGCAAATAGATCATCATACGTTCCCACTAGTGAGGGAGACGCGGGGTTTGAGATATTAATGATAAACAGCTTGTTATTATCTTCAAAATCAGTGGCGGTGAGGTAGGCATAATTACCAGATACGGTCAAAAACATGAGTTCAGGACTACCTCCCACATCCAATGCAAGATCTCCAACTTCGACCGGATGTGTAGAACTGGAAATATCGATAACACGAAAGTATTCACCTGAACTACTTAACATGCTTGCAACATAGGCATAATTACCTGAAACTTTTATATTCGTAATTCCCGCTCTTTCCGTTGCAGACCCCATCTCCCCGACGATTGTAGAGGTGGTACTGCTCGATATATCCATGACCACAAAATTACCGTCGAGTGTTCCGGCATAGATATAGTCTCCTGCCAAATCACCACCATACCAGTTATCCAACCGTGCATCGGTCAAACTATGCATGAACGCGGGACGTTCAACATCCACAAATATACCTGGAGCCCGGTTCTGCCTGTCATAGGTAAATAATCCTTCTTCTGCTTGGGACGTCGAAAGTCCTCCCCCAGCAAAATTAATACTTGAGGTCGTAATTGAATTTCCCGTAGAGCTAAGAAATACGCAACCACCTCCACCTCCACCATATTCAGTTGGTTCTGGACTTGGATCAACTCCATTATCTCCTCCCCTAACCGAAATTTGTCCAGCACCATCGACGGTTTCTGCTCGTAATTTTACCGCTCCACCCGATCCTCCACCTGACAGTGAAATAAAATATACATCCCCAACATATTCATCATAGACACCATTTGATCCGTCTGCGATAATTTCTCCATTCACCCGAATCGTACTTGACGAAGTGAGCCACACCAATCCTCCCCCATTTCCACCTTTATTCCCCGTACCTTCATAAAACAAACCCGACGCTCCACCTGACCCTCCAGCTGAAGGATTCGCTGCATCACAATAACTATTTCCACCAACACCTACATACGTTCCATCACTTGCGCTCGAAGTTCCTTCACCACCATGCCCTGCCCCGACCGCAGTAAACATATCTGCAAACTCGCCACCACCTGGACCATTTCCATTTCCCCCGTCGACCCCACCCGCAAATCCTTTTCCCGAAACATCAATCTTTCCACCGGTATCGATCACTATCTGCGTTTCCGCATGAATATTTACCATGTGTGTTTCTGTATCACCCAACCCCTCATGTGAACCATGGGTGACCACACCACCATCACCAACATACAACTCTCGAAGCTCAAGAGGGGTTGCGGTGGTGAATCCACGCATATCGAGCGTTGCTCCTGAGCCAATCTGAAGCTGCAATGTAGTCGACTCGTCAGTATTTCTATCCACGATTGCCCCACCTTCATGAAGTTCAAGTATTACATTTTCAAGTCCTGGTTTATATTCTAATTTCAAGGTAGCACCCGGTAGCACCCGAACAATTGCTGGGTTGGATGAGGTCGCAGCTTCAAACGGAACCGTTCCAGTTATAGTCAATGTCTTTCCCGACGGGATTTCATAAATTGCACGCGGAATATCCGCATCCCATGAACCATCATTTTCTCCCGTAAATACCATTTTGTTTATCGTAAGATTATCAGCAGTCTGTCGCGTAACGGCTGGCGTACCAATCGTCGAAGATACGGTAAGTGCTTCTGAAACATAGAGTGTCTGATAATTCACGGTTTGTTCGACCAGAATCACCCCCGCACCTCCGCGCTGGTATCCATAGCCACCATGGGCCAAAATCGTTTCAGGATTAATTGAATTCGACGTGCCATATACAATCTTAACGCATCCTCCACCCCCACCTCCACCCCCACCACTTGTCTGGTTATTATAGTCACCAATAGAATTTCCTCCCGAGACATCAATCAATTCAGGTGTTCCTGAAATCACATCAGCAGATAGAATAATTCCAGCCCCTCCACCTCCACCACCCCCATCATAATCCTCATCATTATCTTCAGAACTTCCCCCTCGCCCAATAATACTTCCATTAACAGTTAACTCGTTATTTGCAGACAATTCTAAAAACGTTCCACCAGCCGCAAGATTATTGTACCCAGGACCTCCCCCTGCCCCGCCGGAACCAATGGTCTCAGGATGCTCAAAATTACAATATCCTACCCCCCCAAGATCACCCTGTGCATCCATACCCCCGTTCCCCGCATGTGCGCCTCCGGAACCATTTGGTCCTGTACCAAAAATTCCAGGAGCAGTCCCCTGCCCATCACTTTCAGAATCACCTCCCTGAAAACCTGACCAATCACTCCATCCAGTTAAAATTTGCCCCTCAGCTTCCAGAATAATATTCTCTGCGTTAAAACTTATTGGCGCAATTGGAGTTGTTGTATTATAGTACGGCACCAACGCAGTCCCGGCACCTATTATCAACGTACCACTAATTACTTGCGGACTGACAAAACTAAACGATCCTGGCTCACCATCAAGTGTTTCCATAGTAATATCCCCACCTGATCCAATCGTACCTAACAAAATAAAGCCTCCACCAAAATCTTTATTCATGTTTTCGAGTGTCAATGAAGCAAAATTGATTGTGGATGTAGGGTACACGAATACGGGACCATTGGTCTCAAGATCAATGACTACATTATCTGACTAAGTAGGTATCTCTCCTCCACTCCAATTCACTGGATCATCCCAATTACCTCCTGAAGATCCGACCCACGTAATCGTATCCGCTTTTGCAAACTGAATAAAGAATCCTAAAAATCCAAATGCAAAATGGTTTAGTAGTGCTAATACTAAACCTGAGACCAGGGCAAGCCGTTGATAAAATTTCAATTTTTCCATGCAGCATTATGCATAATTCTCCATCTAAAGTATAGCATAGCTTAGTCGAAATTAGAAAGTCATCACATGTAAAAAAATACAAAAAAGCCCTTGCGTTACCAAGAGCTTTTTTTCACTTACAACTTACGACCTATAACTCACATTTTCTCTATAATCCGCTTAATCGCTTGTATAAATGCGGCTTTCCGAAGCGAGATCCTATACTCTTCACTAGTATTCCAGATATCTTCAAACGCAGCCTTCATCGCGTTTTTAAGTTTCGAGAGTACTACCTCTTCTGTCCAATGTTCTCCGAGAGTATTCTGCTGCCATTCGAAACAACTGACGGTAACTCCGCCCGCATTCGCAAGCACATCTGGAACAATCACAATACCTTTCCCTGAGAGTATTTCATCAGCCTCGGGTGTCGTCGGACCATTCGCAAGCTCAAGAATGGTCTTTGACTTAATATTGCCTGCATTTTCGGCAGTAATGACACTTTCAAGCGCTGCCGGAATGAGTATATCGACTGGAAGCTCAAGTAATTCATCATTTGAAATACTTTCGGCAAATGCAAAATTGAGTACGCTGCCGTGCATGCGTTTGTGTTCCTTCAGAGCTACCAGGTCAAGACCTGATGCATTATATACCCCTCCTTTTGAATCTGAGACAGCCACGATCTTATATCCAATTCCCGCCAAAATTTCTGCCATATGACTACCTGCATTACCAAACCCTTGAATCGCAATCGTAGTAGTCCCCGGAATAAATCCTTTTTTCTTCGATAACTCTTCGACACAATATACCCCTCCTTGTGCAGTCGCATATTCACGGACTTCTGAACCGCCTTCGGATAGAGGTTTCCCAGTAATCACCCCGGGATCTTTTTTTCCTGCACAGGTTTCAAATTCATCTCTCATCCAACCCATGATTTCGCCAGTGGTATACACATCCGGAGCCGGCACATCGATATCCGAACCGAGATAGCGCCAGAGCTGCCTCACATAGCCACGTGACAATTTTTCAAGTTCAGTCTTTGACATTTTTTTTGAGTCAACAATTACTCCGCCTTTACCTCCGCCAAGCGGAAGCCCGACTGCTGCACATTTGATCGTCATCCAGAATGACAATGCCTTTACTTCATCATAAGTAACTCCCCAATGATACCGGATGCCACCTTTGTAAGGACCGAGTGCATTATTATACTGCGCACGATACCCGGTAAATACATGAGTTTCTCCCGAATCCATTATCACAGGGATTGAAACTTCAATTACTCGATCCGGATGAGACAAGAGCTCGACTTTTTCCGGTGCCAATTTCATCACATCCGCCGCTTTTTTGAGCTGTTCCATTGCGTTTTCAAAGGCTGTGTTCATACGTATTCATTATTTTTTATTTTGTATTTTTCTCCACATTACCCAACCTATAATTATTACTACTCCCCACACCGGTACAAAGACTGCGATCTTCACGATCACACTTACCAATTCCTTACCAAAGGATACCAGTGATCTAAGCGCTTCTTTCACTTCGCCTTTGAACTTCCAGTCATCAGTCTCATCAAGAACCGGCAAAGAGGCGCTATTACCGGAGAGATACACCGTAATTGTCGAGTACTCAGCGCTTTCGCTCAGGTATTTCATTCGCCCCTCGAGGCTCTCGATTTGGGAGCGGATATTCGTCAATTCACGCTGCACAGCAAGAATATCCTGAATATTGGTCGCACGTTTCATGATTTCGAGAAATTGTGTTTCCCCTGCCTTCAGATTGGTTAGTTGCGCATCTAAATCTACATATTCCTCAGTCACATCCTGTCCATTCATACTTTCGCTTTCGACTACTCCGACTTCACGAATTTTTGCAATTACCGCGTTGAATGAATCTGCCGGCACCCGGACGACAATCGTCGCATTCGGAGCCGCGCTCATATTGTAGAGTTGGTTTGAAACCACAATTCCCTTTTGCTCTTCTGCCGCTCTCACAATCGTGTCTGCCGCTTGAGCTACATTGTCCACACGCACTGAGAAACTTCCGGTTTTAATGATCATGCGAGTATCAACCGTCGTGATTCCGCCTGATCCGACGCCTGGTGGATATGGTACCGGTGGCGCAATTTTTTGCATGATTCCCGCATCGCCGTACGCCATATCCCGCGCGACCCCGATTTCTTCAGTCACCATCATTGGCGCAGCGCTCCCTGCGACAGTGTTCATACCCACACTATCCGACTGATACACTCGTTTTGAATCAAGTGTAGTATAGAGCGCCACGATTACGATCAGCGCGATAGCCGACCCGATCATGATACCCCGACGATGCATTGCATATTTCATATAATGAAATTAAAAGTTCGTATTTCAGTATAACACACAAAACCCTGCCTTTGATAAAGCAGGGTGTACTCATGTCTCATGAATTAAGCTTTGTATTTTTCTAATACTTCTTCCAATCTTCCTTTCGGAACTCCACCGACCACTTGGTCCACGACCTGTCCATCTTTGAAGACAATAAAGGTCGGGATACTCATCACTCGATACTGATTTGCAATGATTCCATTTTCGTCCACATTGAGTTTTCCCACTTTGATACCTTTTTCCGCATATTCGTGTGCAAGCTCCTCAATGATCGGTCCCATCTGCTGGCATGGTCCGCACCATGGCGCCCAAAAATCCACCAATACCGGAGTGGATGAACCAAGAACTTCGTCCTCGAAATTTGCTTCCGTGATGGTCTGATATGCTGACATAGGTATATAGAGATTAAGAATAGCTTAAGTATTTTACGCCAAATAAAAAAACACTACAAGTTGTGGATAAAATCGCTTTCATACACAAAATGTAGTGTTATCAAACGTATTAGTTTTTCTCAAATACGATCTCACGAGCTTTGGTTTCTTCGGAATACAGTTCAAGCACATCGTCCACTTCGATTCTGGTGCCGCCTTCAAATTTGAGTCCACATTCAGTTCCTTTGACCACTTCCTTCACTGAAGCAGCACCCACTTTACAATCCGTAATTTTACCTTTACTGATCACTACTCCTTCACGCTTCACGCGAGCGAGTGACGACTTCAAAGCCTTACCTACCTCGACCCGTCCGCCGACGATCATAGAATCTTTCTCTTTTCGAAAAATCGCAAGTACTTTGAAATTTCCGATTTCAGTTACGATCTTCTCATCACTCAGGAGTTTTCCTAATTCTTCTTTGACCCAGTTGATCACGTTATAGATAATACTGTATTCAGTAAATGGTACACTCTCCTCGCGAATCAAGTCTTTCCCCACAAGGTTTGGTACCACATTGAACCCGATAATATGTGCATCCGCAGATTTTGCTTTCTTCACATCATCTTCGGTCACGTTTCCCAATCCTTTCCCGATTATTTTTACCCCGACCTCAGGATGTTTGATTTTTGAGAGGGACGCGATAATCGCCTCAAGCGAACCCAACACATCCGCCTTGACCAATACATTGAGCGTCTTCTTACCTTCTTCATCTGGAGTGTTTTGCGAATCAGCAATACTCGCCTTATCCGCTCCAGTCTGTTCCACTCGTTTTTTCTTTACATCAATTTCAATTGCAGTTGATTCTTTTGACAAATCAAGCACATCTCCGACTTCTGGCGCCACTTTGAAACCGACAATCTGTACCGGTACCGAAGGACCAGCACTTTCAATCATGTCGCCCATATAGTTTTTCATCGCACGAACTTTCCCGTAGATTTCATTGTTTACGACAATTTTATCTCCGCGCTTCAAGGTTCCTGCCTGAATGAGCACACTTGCCACAGGCCCTGCACTCTTGTCGACATTTGATTCGATCACGGTTCCAATTGCTGGCAAGGTCGGGTCTGCCTTGATCGTGTCGCCCTGTACGTCTGCAACCAACAAGAGTACATCAAGCAATTTATCGATATTCAATTTTTCTTTTGCGGAAATTTCAACCATAGGTACGGAGCCGCCCCATTCTTCAGGAATTACATCATGAGTCGAGAGGTCGCTCTTGGTTTTCTGTACATCGGCTGCCGGTTTGTCGATCTTATTAATTGCAACGACCAGGGGCAGTTTTGCTGCTTTGATAATTTTGATCGCTTCGACGGTCTGTGGCTTCACACTATCGTCTGCCGCGACCACCAAAATCGCAATATCCGCAATGCGCGCACCGCGAGAGCGCATCATACTGAATGCTTCATGTCCCGGAGTGTCGATAAATGTAATCGCACGTTCAGCCTTCGTCTTTGGATCTTTCCAGATGGTCTGGTATGCACCGATATGCTGCGTAATGCCACCGGCTTCAGTATCGATAATATTCGCTTTTCGGATGGTATCAAGCAATTTGGTCTTTCCATGGTCGACATGTCCCATGACGACGATGACCGGAGCCCGGGATTCGAGGTGCGTGCCCTGTGATAATGCGGTTTCCAGATTCTCGACACGAGTTGTTTCTTTATGTACCTCTTCTACCCCCTCCTCTTCTTTATTCACTGAAAAACCCAATTCTTCAGCGAGAATTGCAGCCGTATCAAAGTCGATGTCCTGATTCTGGTTTGCCAAAATACCGTTTTTCATGAGTTCCATGATGATCTGAGAAGTCGGCATACTGAGGTGCTCGGCAAATTCACGGACCGTGAGCCGGGCAGGTAAAGTCACTGACTGACCCATCTGTTTTCTGAGCTCGCGCTCTTTTAACTTTTTTTCCTCAAGCTCTCGTCGTTTTTTTTCTTCCAGATCCTTCTTGATAAAGCGCCATTTATGCATTACTTGCTGTGCAGTCTTATCATCGATCTTGATTGCTTTTTTACCAATATCAAACCCATACTGCGGTAAGAGTTCAAGCAGTTCTGTAGTATTAATTCGGAGTTGTCGTGCGAGTTCGGTAACATTCATAGGTACTTCAATAAAAGTATTGAGAGTATAGCGGAAAAATTACACCCCGTCAACCAGGGTACGCTTAATTAAGCAAAAATTGACAGCCCGACACTTTTTTGCTACTATAGCGGTGTATTTTTAAGTCAAACCGTACTGAATGGTTTACCCGGCTCGTGATTGATTTTTGCTCTAGAATACGCGAATTTGTACGACTATCTATGTACTTCCGACGATTCATTACTCACGATATTGTGCCTACACCCTACTCAATCTAGGGTTTTTGAGTATTTCTTCGGAATTCTTCGCTGCTTCCATCACAAACGATCTCCGTGCCGTTGATAAGACCTTTCGTACTTGTCATTTTGTTATATGTCTCAAATTGTAACGATCATCATGACCCTACTTGGGGTCGGGATCGGTATTGGACTTGGTTATTTCATCCGCATGCAGATGGCCAAAGCCAAAATGAATTCTGCCGAAGCTCGAACCGAACAGCTTCTTGCCGAAGCTAAGAACAAGGAAAAGGAGATTCTGCTTCAAGCAAAAGATACTGCACTCAAAATCATAGACGACGCCAAAAAAGAGGAGTCTGAACGCCGACGTGAACTCTCGGCAGCCCAATCCCGCATTGAAAAGCGTGAGTCAATGTTTGATACCAAAATTCTTGAATTCGAAGAAACTAAGAATAAATTGCAGCAAAAAATCGATGAGGTCCAGAAAGCCAAGGAGAAGGTTGAGCAACTCCGTCTTGAAGCAAGCCAAAAGCTTGAACAGATCTCAGGATTAACCAAGCAACAGGCCGAAGACAAGCTCCTCTCACAGGTGTCACACGACAGCCAGAACGCGCTTATGGGTCGCATTGCCAAATTGGAAAAGGAAAATTCTGATGTCTACGACGCCAAAGCTAGCCAGCTTATTATCGATGCCTTGCAGCGCTGTGCCAGCGACCATTCTAATGAGACCACGTCAACTGCGATCACCCTACCAAGTGATGAAATGAAGGGGCGCATCATCGGTAAAGACGGACGTAACATCAAAACCATCGAAAAACTTACCGGTTGTGAGCTCATCATCGACGAAACTCCAGGAGTACTTCTTATTTCTGGTTTCTCTCCGATTCGTCGTCGGGTGTGCTATCTCGCACTTGAGAAATTGCTCAAAGACGGGCGCATTCAGCCGGCGCGCATCGAAGAATTCATTCTCGAAGCCAAGAAAGAACTCGCACTTGATATCAAAAAAGCAGGTGAAGAGGCCCTCTACAAACTTGGTATTACCGGACTTGACCCGAAACTGGTCTCTATTGTCGGAAGACTCAAGTACCGCACCAGTTATGGACAGAATATTCTCGGACACTCGACTGAGGTAGCACACCTTTCGGCAATGATTGCCGAAGAATTAGGAGTGGACCCGATCATGGCAAAAAAGGCCGGATTCTTCCATGATATCGGAAAATCAGTTGACCACGAGACCCAGGGTACGCACATGGAGATCGGAGAGACGATCCTGAAGAAATTCGGGATGCCTGAGGATGTAGCATTCGCCGCAAGACACCATCACGACGACAAGACGAATCATATCATTACTGACATCGTCAAAGCTGCTGATGCAATCTCCGCATCCCGCGTCGGTGCTCGCCGAGATACGTATGAACAGTACGTCATGCGACTTGAAGAACTCGAGAAAGTCGCAGGAGACTTTGCCGGAATCGATAAGGTCTACGCAATCCAAGCAGGACGCGAAGTACGAGTATTCGTGAAGCCGGAAGAAGTGGATGACTTTGGTGCCTACAACCTTGCAAAAGACATTGCCCGAAAGATCGAAAGTGAGCTCCAGTATCCAGGTGAAATCAAAGTACATGTAATTCGTGAATCACGAGTAGTGGAGTACGCGAAATAATTGGCAAGAATCTGTAAAGTCCAAAGTAACATGCAGACAAAAAAGCCCTCAGGTAACCCCGAGGGCTTTTAATATGAAGAAAAATTAATGACTGGAGACTGGTGATTGATTATGAAAATTTCTTAATCACCAGTTTCCATTCTTTCGTCTTTGTGGACTTTATAGACTTTCGACTATTTTTCCCTCTATTGACACAAAAATGTGATTACGCTAGACTACAACACATAGAGTATACTATCCTCCGGTTCCCATAACCGGGAGACTAATATCTTAATCTAGCGTTTTATGAATAAAGCACAATTGGCACAGACCATTGCAGATAAGGTAGGGGTTTCAAAAAAAGAATCCGAAGCAATGATCGAAGCGTTTGTTGATATCGTAATCAACACCTTGAAAAACCAAGGCGAAGTCTCAATTGCAGGATTCGGTGCATTTAGCGCAAAAACTCGCGCTGGACGCGTCGGAGTCAATCCACAGAACCCTACTGAAAAAATTCAAATTCCTCCAGTTACGGTTCCCAAATTCAAAGCCGGGAAAAGCCTCAAAGACGCTCTCAAGAAATAGCTCAGAGTAAGAAAGTTCAGAGCCAATAGAAAATACAAAAATCCATCCCGATAAAGGATGGTTTTTTGTTTAGTCCAAGAAAAACTTTTGATTCTTGACTAACGTGCGTGTGTCAAGGGGGGGATTCGAACCCCCGACCTGAGCGTTATGAATGCTCCGCTCTTACCAACTGAGCTACCCTGACATAGGCAATAGCATATCTCAAAATGATGCTTTTGTCAATCTGTATACAGCTGTGTAATATAGCTCGTGGTCTCAACAACCTCTTCTATCGCGTATTCTTCTGAATTCTTACGGTCAATAATTTCAAGCGTGGAGCCGAAAAATTCAGACTGCAATCTGGATTGCACATATTGAGCCGCGATGGAATCCATATGATCAGGCTGATCCAATTCCCATAGCTTATTAGGATCCATACTACCCAAGACCCTCACCGTTTCAGCATCTTTCTTATCAGCCTCTGTCTTAGTGAGGTAATGAGAAAAATCTGTACTTTGGACAATAAGGCTTTTTTTGGTTAGTACTTTTTTAAGTACGGTAATCAAACGATCTACTTCATCCTTCCCTATATTTGCTTTCAGCGTTATTGCAACTATTGGAGTTTTGGGGAAATGATATGCAACAAACGGTAATTCAGCCTGGATACCATGTTCACGATAAAAAAAATCACTGACTGAAATTTCAGGTAGTTGCATCAATTCACTTACTAATTTTTGATTTGTTTTGACCGTTCCAAATACCGTACCAAAATCATCCATTGCGACGGAGATTGCTGTACTACCTAGCCAGAAATGATCCGGCGAAATAATGGTAATTACGTCATATTCACCTCCTCTCGCTCGCGCAAACATATCTGCAATGAGATCCCGAGCAAGAAGGTGATGCGGCACGGTAATACCGGTCACACGCTGAACTGGAAGAGTGGTCGAAGTATGCCGTATGACGGACTCAAACAATACACGGTCAGTGAATTGCATTGGAATAATCACGGCTCTACCCACAAAGTCATCTGTCACTAGTTGTGTTACACGAATTACACTGTATATGATAAGGACGAGTATTATTAATACACTCGTCCCAAGTACTATTTTTTTCATGTATCTTTCTTACGGAATGAGCGAACGATACCACGCATTCTTTGCTGGAACCTTCGGAGGATCAGCATAGGCATCCACCTTCCACTCTTCGTCAGTCATGCGCGGACCAATCGGCCTCGTAAATTCATAGTGATTATACGCTACGCCTACCACTGCACGTGGACTATTTTCATTACCCACGAGCGCAATCATGAGATACGGTTCTCCATTTGCTTCATATAGGATTTGCCCCTTCACTCCATCAGTATGGATATCAGTCACCAGTCCAGCTCGAGCTGAGTCAGCGTCTGCCACTGCCGCATTAAAGGCCTCCCCCATAAATCCAAGCTTTGTAGTGCGGAGTGTCTCATACTGATCTTCGGTGATCAACTCCCCACGTAATTCTTGCTCTGCAATGGTGCGATATTCATGGACAATATTCTTGAACTCTCGCAATCGACCCATTGCCGTATGCTCGGCAAAAAGTCCATAATCGTTAAACAGTTTTTCCGTATGATCAACAAGAAACGCGAGTTTTCTCCAAAATAAAACATTTGGTTCCACAAAACCTTTGATGACTGGAGGAATTGGGAGATCTTCCCCAGGACCACCTCCCATTTCTGCATAACTTTGTTTTGCATAGAGCACCGTATCGTGTTTCAACTCAGTATATGATCCGAGATAGGATTCTATTTGTTTATCAAGAAATGCAAGTGACTGCATGTATGCAGGAAAACCTGTGCCGTATGAACCGGTCAGCCCTGAAAGCACATAAATCCATGCGTTTTGGAGCGAACTAAACCACTCATGCGGCAGCACATCAGCAATCTTTTTACCCTCAGCTTTGAGTGCTTCCCCAAATAACTCACTGTCTTCGGCACTATACGACTGATCGTTCATGACAAAAAAATCCATTACCTCTTTGGTAGCATAAGAAATCGCGTGCTGGTTCCCAAATACTGCGGGCAAGAATACTGCACTCGGCGTACTCGGTAGACGTACTTCGGTTTTTTCCTCTCCTGCAGTTAAATTATTCAAAATCCACGCGTCATAGCTGAATCGCTGACCCATAATCCTAAATCCAAGCGACTGACGAAGCAGATCAGCCTTGGACATCTCTCCAATATCATCATATGTCACCAGATCTGAAAGAATACGTGGAGTTGAAGAAAAAGGTCTTGGCCAAAGGCGGAGATATTTTTGCCGATTCTGACCTGGTAATTCGCCGGGAAAAGCTGATGAAGAAAATCCAGGAAACGGAAATACATCCTGAAGAGATTAGCAGCTTCTCGGAGAACTTCATCACTGCGGCAAAAATGATCAACAAGTACAGACGAGAGCAGGACAAGATTCAACGTGTCTTGCAGGTGTC
>CAYWFD010000004.1:0-4818 GCA_964457885.1 uncultured Gammaproteobacteria bacterium | reverse complement strand
CGAAGTCGGTCCGCCTGCTCAGCTAATTTCGCGATATTTTCGGTCTCTGCAACGGTGTCTCCATCAACCTGTGGTAATACTTGCGCAACAAAATCAACCCATTCAGTATAGGTAATATCATCAGCTTGTCCAGCATAAAAACCAGTAACCGCCATAATCCGCTGCCACGAATCTAATGGCGTAGCACCACTCGGAGCCATGCGGTCGAATTCTCGAGCGAGTAATGCAGTATCTTTCAACCCCAGATCTGTTTTGAATGCATAGGTATTCCGCCCAAGATACATCATCGTACGGAAATATGCACGGAGCATAGATGACTTGGTATAATGACTACGCGGAGTAAATTGGGTATAGTCGGTTGTCAAATTTTTATCATACACACCAAATAATGCAGATGGTGGACCCTCAAGCGCGTAAATTGATTGAAGTTCTTGCTCCACATCATCTTGTAATTCAGGGCTTAATAGCACGTTGTAATTATTGGTTGTAAAAATTTCCTTAGCATGTTCAATCGTATCAATTTTCTTATCAGCTTCCCAATACATCTCCTCTTCCTTGGGCATGAGATAATCTGCTGATTCAGTACCTCTGTTTTCAAGGAGTATCACCGGAACCGTAATCTGCGCAAGTAGACGTTCATAGTTCGGTTTTTGTTCAGTAGTTGCGTTTTTGAGCGATTCACGCACATTGTCATACAAATCAGTCAAAAACCGCTCAAGCATTTCAGTTAGTTCTTTTTTTTCTAATTCTTCAAGTGTCAGTTGAAAAAATTTGTGATACGCATGAAGCACTACATCCGGTGTTACCAATTTTGCGTTTGCAGGTTTACGACTGGTCGGACTATACTCACCACCGATTGCATCAAATACATCAAGCATTTCATCGTTGGTACCAACAGCTTTCAACTCTTCAGCTCTACTGAGTGGAAGCAATACGAACTTATTTTTGTCCAAATAATTTTTTTCTACTTGTGTCAAACTCACTCCCCATTCATCTTCTAATTCTTGGAAATTGACCGCATTACGTACTGTTGGAAGTGTCTCAGAAATATTTGGCACCAACCCGAGTTCGCTTAATTCTTTGGGTAGCTCAGTTACGACACTTGAGGTGCCCACCGGGTTCAAGGTTTTTGGTACTAATATTCCGACTGTTGGTTCAACCTTCTCTGGTATATTCACTACTTCATGCGTGTTCCACATCCACCACGCCGCAAAACCAATGAGTATAACTAATAATCCAATACCTTCGAAAATCAACCATTTTTTAATTAATGGTTTTTTTGATACCAACTCCGGAGGAGTGTTCGGTACTTTTGTTTCGAATTCCATACAAAAAATTATGATATATGGCGCAAGTATACTACGACCGTGCAGCAAAAGCAAAAACTATTCCTTAAGGAATAGTTTTGAGTCAGTAGTTCAAGAAGGGAAAAAAGTCGCAACCCAAGTATTATACATTCCCCATTCCACAGCAGACACTCTACGGTTTTGATATTTTAGTAGAGATACATAGCCAATCTAAACTCCATTACCATACTCCTCTACGAATCTGGTTCATCAAAATCCCCTAAATGTTCAATAGTGTCTTTCAATTCTTTTAGTGCGGCCTGTCCTCGCACGGTTATACTACCACTCTTCTTTGTCTTTTCAAGTGCCTCAATCTGCTTACTCGCACGACTGAGCAACAACTTGAACATCTTACGAGATTTCTGCTCGACATATCCGTATTGCCGTTTGAGCGAGTGTATTTTATAGAGACTGAATATATTCAATACTACTAATAGCATAATAATACCTATTGCCAGTGCAGGTAGTACGGGAATATTCAGAGCCGAAAGATCTTTTTCCGTGATTACTGGCCTCACCTCTATTCTTATTTTCTGAGACACTGGACTTTTTTCACCTTTTAAATTGGTGCTATACACGTAGGCTTCAAAAGCCCCATCCGTAATCATTGGTTCACTCAAGAAGGTAAAATTCCCTTCTTCATCAGGAGTCACATCATAATTAAAAATCTTTCCATACTCAGACTTAACTATAATTGAGATTGTACTTTCACTATCTTTTGTCTTACCTTGTATTTCGATTTGTTGACCTACCTCAATTGAACCGCTGTGATATGTAATTTCAGGAGCTTTATATTCTTCACTCGGAAGCACATCTTCAGTTGAAGTTACCACTGTCCCAGGCGTAGATGTGGGCACTACTGGTGGCGTTGGTTTTGTAGGCTGTACCACTTCTTCTTTTGGCGGTTCAACTGATTTTGCCACAACCTCAATATTCATGTTTTTTTTACCAGAAAATATATTGGTTCCTAAACCATCGTTTTCACGAATAGCGGCATTTGAAATTGTAATTGAAGCCTCGCCAATTTTTTTTGCTTTAAACGTTATCGACATCACCCCGCCTGAACCCGTAAAGCCTGGATTCGGAATACCTCCGTTAAAGCTCACCATTCCTGTGGTATTTGAAAAAACCGGTACCTCTGCCCACAGTGTGAATATAGAAGAGCCGTATCCTATTGATGTAACTTCAACCACATCTGCAGGATAGCTTACTACCGCCTCAGCATTATTAATTATTTTACTCTGTGTGTTGATCGATACATTTACCACAAATGTTGCTCCTTCAATCACTTTGGTAACCGAAGAATTAAGAGACATTGTTGCAGCATCTACTTTTGATATATTCAAAAAATTGACACCGACCACTATGATGCCCAAAAATATTTTTGCGAATAATGACAGGCGATTATTCATGTTATGTAACTTTTTTCTTTCTGCGAATTAGTATTACAGAAGTAATCCCAATAAGAGCAATCAGTGTTCCTACAACTATAAACAAACGCATTGATTTTTGTAATGGAGAAATTTCTAATAATTGCACGTTCCCAGCTTTATCAAATACTGCAATGATTATTTTTGTTGATTGATCTTGATCTTGAAGTACATACTCTGATCCTGACCTTATTGGATCTCGATCTCCTTCTTTTATTTCAATCCGGTCAATTCCTGTTTCCGCATCTTCTGCTCGAATAACCAAAAATAGTTGACCCTCATGCAAACTTGGATCTTGGCCAATTTCAGCTGAAATTATGATAGGAGGAGTGTTGTCAGATGCAACAATATTTCTCCACTGATCAGTAGTAGTTGTTGTTGTTTTCTCACCCACCATAAAAGACATCACACTCCTTGCGACAGGAATTTCAGTCCCTTTTCCATCGTTAGCAAAGGCTGTAATATGTGGCACTACGGTGATCTGTCCTTTGCTTTGTGGAATGATAAACATTCGGAATAACAATTTACCACTACCACTTACTCCACCTGGTTCTCCACCAACGAAGGTAATTAATTGCGTTTCTTTTGACCATGATGGTTTTCTGGTCCATAATGAAAAACCTGCAGAAGCAACACTTAATTCTCGCATTTCTACGTCGCTTTTTGCGCTCTCCAACATGACCGAACCATCCACCACATTAATTGACGCACCTTCGGTATCCAAGAGTACGTCTATAGGCACCATATCCCCGATTCCAACATTTTCTAATGACGTAGATGACTCAAGCCTCACTGATGCCCCAGATACACTGGTTGACAAAGAAATACAACCAACAACAGCAATTATTGCGGCAGCTAGTATCATTCTTTTTTTGTCTAGCACCTGTCTTTGTGTATATGCCTGCATACCGTGTCAATTATTTTTTTGTTCCCCAGTTAAACATGAGGATTGAGAAATCTACTGAGTCAACTTTTGCATCCAGATTTACATCAACACATGGATTACGGAACGGAGGGGGTGTTTTCCAGAAAGCAAGTAATATTGAAAAATCAATTGAATTAACCTTCTCATCATGATTGAAGTCTGCACCTGTGCACGCACCCGCATTTGGAGTGGTTGTAGGTGTTACCGTCGGAGGAGTTATTACTGGAAGAATAGTTCCTCCTCCCCCTCCGCCACCGCCTCCACCTGGTGCTGGAGTTGGAGGAGTAGAGTAGGTCGCGGTAAACGAGCGTGAAGCACCCGAACTTTCTGTACCAAAATATACCACTAATTTAAAGTAGTAACTACCGGCTGACGAGATAGTCGCAGTAAGCGTCGTATTGAAATCTTCACCAGGATTGATAAATTTTGCAGCAGTTGCGTGGTAGGTATCATTACCTCCTCCACATGGATTATCTACACTTGTTACCACACACCATTCGTACTGATATTCATATCCACTCAACCCTTCATTGGTAATCGTCACGTTTGCAGCAACAGAAGGTCCGAGTGTATCCGTCATTGAATTAATAAGTACTTGCGCAGGACTTGCTGCTACGAGCCAATAATCGTTGGTCTGGATAATCTTACCTGATTCAACCTCTGTTGAAATAATTGTTTCCCACAATCCACCCTCAGCATTATTTGCGATTGAGTAGGTATATTCATAAATACCTACTCCGACGGCATTCATCGCAACACCTGATACAACCACGTTTCTCACTGCATCATAGAGCGTAACGAGAGGTATACTTGCTGGGTTTGTTGGAACTGACTGGTTATCAAAGAAATACACTTTTGTTCTATATGTTTTTCCCGCAGAGACGCTATCCACATCCGACATACGGACAGTCCAACTATCGTCTTCGCTTACCGATGCGGCACGTGTTGAAATTGCAACATCTACATTAGTCGAGAGTACCGAACCAATAGAACCTATTGTATTAAGTGTTGAAGTCATCACATTCCACACATCTGCTGCAGTGATATTATTTCCATAGTTGGTTAGTGTTCGTGAGGCATTACTCCAGACAGCAGACACAATGGTCGAGGTAGAGTA
>CAYWFD010000003.1:0-25894 GCA_964457885.1 uncultured Gammaproteobacteria bacterium | reverse complement strand
GCACGCGTTCTGGTCGTCGCAATCCGTGGCAGTGGTGCAGGGTATGGCGGGTATGCACCTGTATGAATCGAAGTCGCACGTGAATCCCTGGCGACACTGTTCATCTTTGGTACATTCGTTGATATCCCAGTGGATGCATCCGGTGCTTGGATTACAGTCGTCGCCTGTCAGGGGGTTCTGGTCGTCACATGAGAGCGGTGGCGCCAGATAACATGAGCCGTACCAGCACGTCTCAATACCGTTGCAGACGCCGCTGTCACGGCAGTCCGCATCTTGTGTACAGGATGCGATGTCAGAGACACACAACCCTCCATCAGAGCAGTAGTAGGTGCCGTGAGGCTCCGAGTTGACGCACTGTTGGTCACTGGTGCATGGTCTGAATTGAGAGATCGGAGGGTTGGCGACTCTCGTATCATTGGACAGGTACGAGTCGGGGTCCGTGAACGTGTCTCGTGTGATGTCACTCTCTTCATGGGTGGAGGACGTGTCGGTCGATGCCGTCGGGTCGGTGCTGTCTTCGTGATGAGCCGTGTCAGGCTGGAGCAGGGTGGTGCCCAGGTGAGGCGGCTCGGTGAGGCAGCCATTCAGTGCCGCCGAAGAAGCTATCACGAGAATGGCAATCATGAGCGAGGTGATGCGGGACATTCCTGGTTCTCCTTGGAGTTAAGAGTGGTTCGTATGAATGTGGTGTATTGGAAAGAGCGTACACTAGGCACTTCCTAGCGTATCGTGAAAGCAGTAGGTGATACTACTGTATTCATGATACGTTATGAAAAAAGCAACTTAGCCAGCAGCACCTTCATTATTTGGGTTTGTACTATGTTTGTCAATCGAAATCGAGGTATCAGTAGACGGGGTGTCAGATGGTTTTTTTGCCACGGCTTTTGTACTGGGTGAATAGAGAGTATTCGAGATTTTCCAGCGATCGACAAATTGCCCGATACCATGTTTTTCAGACTTGTGTTTGACCGTGATCTTCCTCTGTGACCACTTGACCAGGCTTTCAAAATTGATTTTGTATCGTCCTCCAACTACCACATACGTGATTTCTTGTTCGCGGATAGCACGTCGGATCGTCTGTGGATTAACACCAAAAAGTCGGGCAGCCTCAGAGATGGAAACCCGAATAATTTCCTTGGAGTTTTCATTGCTTACCGGTTGGGCGGGTATGGGCATATTTGTATACACTAGTATTAACAATTTTATGCTTTTTGTCAATAGTCTCTAAGAAAGGGTTTATACTATATTTGTATAGACAGGTGTATACAAACATGTTCGTATTACTATCAAAAGGGAAGAGTGAGCATGTTACAAAGGATGGGGTGAATCGTATATAGGCAGGTAGGCTTTATTTTTTTGCTGAGATAAGCTATACTGTGCTCTATGTAGATATAGGGTGTCATGGTAACAGGTGTAACATTTTTTTTGTTTCATCGTCTTCTATGGTGAAAGGACTTCAAACTATTCAGGAAAAGAAACTGCTGTACCGGGTCAGAGTCCATAAAGACACTGAGGCCTTTGGTAAACTCTACGATCAATACGTGCAAAAAATTTATCGTTTCGTATTCTTGAAAGTTTCGCACGCTGAGGAGGCTGAAGATATTGTAAGCGAAGTATTCCTCAAAGCCTGGAACTATCTGACTGATGTACAGCGTGAGACCGATGCAGAAATCAAGAGTTTTAGTGGACTTATCTACACGATCGCACGGACGTCACTTATCGATTTCTTTAGAGCGAGAGCACGGAGGAAAGAATGTACCATTGAAGGTCTCGAAGGAGTGGCACATGAAGATGACATGGAACAAGCACATGACCAAAAAAGTGAAATAGAAAATGTGCTCATTCATCTTAAAAAAATGAAACGTGACTATCAGGAAGTGATTACACTTCGATATATTGAAGAATTATCGATTGGGGAAATTGCTCACATTCTTGATAAAAGTGGAGCAGCAACGCGAGTGCTTCTTCACCGGGCAATGAAAGTCCTGAAGAAGTCGATGCAATCATAAGATCAAAAAGTTTGAAAGTTATTATGAAAACCCTCAAGGCACAATTGAGACAAGTAAGAAACCTTGAGACTCGGATCAGTCCTGATCACGAGTGGGTTTTGCGTAATCGGGAAAAATTAATGACGCAAATTGCGCACACCTCAAAACAGTCTGTGGTATCATCACAAATTTCCTCATCGGTAGCGCACTCGGTAGGCACCTGGACAAAAATTTTTGTACCACACTCATTGGTACATTCTCTTAAACCTGCAGTATCAGTAATAGCGGCATTAGCTATCACGACCGTGGGCTGGATTGCGAGCGCGTATGCTCAGCCGGGGGACATGTTCTGGGGCGCCAAAAATGCGTTCAGCTCAGTCATTGAATCAAGCAGATTGGCGCTTGCAGGGGAAAATGAACAAGCAACGCTAAAACTCAACTATGCTTCAAAACAAGCACATCTTTTGAAACAAGTAATTGAAACCGATAATGTCGATCCAGAAAAAAAAGCTCGATTGGTAGAAACCGCGGTGGTCACTTTTCAAAAAAAATTCGATTCAGCACAGGAAAGCCTCAATACGCTTTCTCCGGAAAATGCTGCAGGATTGGTAAAAGAAGTTTCGCTCTCGACGAGAGACATCTCGCAAACATTACAAGAAGCTACGAACGCAGTAGAGAAGAAAGATACGGTATTATTTGAAAAGATTGAAAAAACCGCAACTGACGCAACCACACAAAGTCTGGAAATGGTAGGAAATACGGTGGCAAAAAAAACTGAAGCGAATCTGGTGATTTCGCCCGAAGAAGAAGCAATCGTAAAAGAACATATTGATAGCGCTGTGGAAACTATTGTACAAAGTGCGCTCAAGGCCCAGGACAAGTTGCAAATACAGTCAGGAGTAAGTTCAACCATACAAGTTAGCACGACCACATCGTCGGTGAGCGGAACTATAGCATCCACGACACTTACGGTAAGTACTACGGCAAAAACAGAAATGGTGATTGCACTTGATGAGCAAAAGAAGACGGTAGAGACACTCAAACAAACAAACTTGCTGCAAGCGATCAACACGACTAAAAATTTGGCAGAACAAGTTTCGAATGTGATCAGTCAGGTAAATAGTGGTAGTAATACGGTAAACCAGATCGTACCCATGACCACCTCGTCGACATCAACCATAACGAAAATAAGTACCACGAGCACGGTCTCGACACCGTCTTCAACAATGGTGACCGGTACGGCAAGTGGGTCAGCAACAGGGACTCCAGTGACAACTTCCTCATCGCAATGACATGAGACACAGCGATCGGGGAACACGTCATCTTTTCTCGATCGCTTTGCCTGATGTGTATACAGGGGGTAAAGCGTACTAGGTGTATTCAAGTAAGCCGTCTCTAAAATTAGGTACGGTATGGCACTTCTGACGATACTGAGTAATGTCGTAAGGAGTGCCATACAGTACCGTCCGGTCGTATGACTGGAAGGTTTTAGGGGCAACATGCCTGGGTTTGGCCCCCGGGCAAAAAACCACTGACCAAAAGGTCGAGTCCTGAGTATATCGGGATGTCTGGTGGATTAATTAAAACTACCAAGTAGTATGACCTCGGCCACGCCGAGCGCGCATAGTACTTAGGAAAAAGGTTAAATTATGAATGATGTTCTTAAATACGGCAAGAAGCTTTTCACCGCTTCAGTTGTCGGAGTAACCGTAGCTTGGAGCATGGGCCTTGCAGCTCTCGTTCCTTCAGTTGCGTTCGCTCAGACTTCAGAATGTGACAGTCTCGAACCGGGCGATTTGTTTAAAGTGCCAGAATCAACCGCTGTATACTATCTTACAGCTGACATGAAGAAAGCTTACTTCCCACACTCAGATGTATTCAAGAGTTGGAATTTGAGCTACGACCAGATCAAAGTTATTTCTGGATCATGCCTTAACTCATACTTGTCAGCAAGCCCAGCTGGAATCAACTTCCGCCCGGGTTCACGATTGGTAAAAGTTGAAGGTTCACCAGATGTATTTGCAATTCTTCCTGGAAACAACCTCGTGAAAGTAACTGGAGAATCAGTAGCTGCTCTCTATGGAGCAAACTGGGGATCAGCACTTCGCGATGTAAGTCCTTACCACTTCCCAAACTACACCAACACCCAGACCACCTGGAGTGAGGCTAAACCTCATGATGGTCAGTTTGTTAAGAAGGCTGGAGAAACCACCGTTTACTGGGTAAAAGATGGTATGCTCCACAAGGTAGATGGAACTAATGTTCCTGATGTTCGAGAAGTTTCAGCTGCGACCTTCGGCATGCTTTCAATGGCGAGTGGTTCAGTAACTGTTTCTTCAGCATACGAAAATCCAGCACAGTCGAATGGATCTGTAGTTGTACCTACTAGTGGGACCGTAACTGTTTCACTCGCAGGAAATACTCCAGCATCTACCTCAGTACCTAAGGATGGTATCCGCGTTCCATTTACGCGCGTTACTTTGACCGCAGGTGACCGAGCAGCTGTAGTTGACACTGTAACCGTTCGCCGAACTGGTTTGAGTGTCGCTGATGATTTTGTAAAAGTTTGGGCAGAAAAAGATGGTCTCCGTGTATCTTCACAGCAGACCGTCGGCTCAAACGACATTGCAACTCTTACCTTCTCACCGGCTTTGACCGTGGGAGCAGGACAGACCATTACACTTGAAATCGTTGCTTCATTGACCGATGCAGGTGGAAATGCAGCTCTTGCAGTAACTGGCGCAACCACGTCTGGTAATGTACAGGCGTATGGTGCATTCCCAGTAACTGGTAACTTGATGCACTTCGCTGATTACAGTGTTGCTACCTATACCTTCACTACCTCTAGTGACCGAACTGTGAACGTCGGAGACTCTGAAGTAGAATTGGCGTCTTTCGAGATTGATCCAAGTAAGGATGTATTGTTCCGATCAATCACCCTCCGCAACAATGGAGAAGAAGATCTACAGACCGCGGTCTCTAGTCTCTACCTCGAAGCGAATGGTGAAAAAGTATCACAGTCTGTATCACTTGATGGTCGCTATGTGACCTTCAACTTGATGAGCGGTGGATTCTTGATCGAAGACGGTGACGCTACTACCTTCTTGGTAAAAGGTGACGTCATGGTAAAAGAACGAACCAACACAAATTCACTCCAATTTGCATTCCACCGAGCTGAAGACATCTCTCTCGTAGAGCAGTCAACAGGTTTTGGGGCAAAGAGTAGTGGGGTTACCTTCCCTGCTGGAATCAACGATGTTGAATTCATCTCAGGTGCTGTAACCGTAAGCAAGAAAACCACCTCTCCTGCAGACACTGAAGTGCTCAAGGGAGCTAAGGGTCTTGTTGCGTTGCGCGCTAACGTGAAAGTTGATGAATCAATCAGTGCAGAAGGTCTTAAATTGGTTGGTGCACAGGGTGGCGATGGTTTTGCATCGTTTGAAAATGTGAAAGTTACCTTGAATGGTATTTCACTTGGAACCCAAGACCCTGCTGCTGCTATGACCTTTGATTCATCATTCACCTTGAACAAGGGTGATAATGAATTGGTTGTAACCGTAGACACCAAGAGTAACGCTACGTCAACTGACACCTTCAAAGTTAGTGTGAACAGCGCTACCTTCCTTGCAAGTATGTCACCTGAATACGTTCAGAGTGGTAACTCAGTAGACTCAAGTGATATCGTGGGAAGTCCTGTGGGTGCATTGCTCACTATCCAGGGAGCAAGTGTCACAGTAGCTCGAAATGATGGATTCTCTGATTCTCGAACTATTGTACGTGGAACCCAGGACAACACCTTGGCGCGCTTCAATGTGCGACCACTGTATGACGATGTAACTGTTACCTCTATTGCGGTAGTAGCAAGTACGACTGCAAGTCAGATCAGTTCTTCAGCTGTATCAAATGTCCGCCTCTTTGTAGGAGGAACACAGGTAGGTCCTACGAGAGCATACAGTAGTGCTACGTTCTCAAGTTTGAACTACGCTATTGCTAAGGATGTTACTAAAGCATTCGAAGTTCATGCTGACTTTGACTCAAGTAGTACTGGTACGATCAAGTTCATCTTCACGGTGACTTATCGAGACAGTCTTGGAAAGACTCATACCGCAACCGCAGCAGCTTCTGCGCTCAACACAGTTGTTGAGTCGGGATCTATCCAGGTTGCAGTTGATGCAAGTAGTCCAGAGGCTACGATCGTTCTCGCAGGTACTGAGCAGACTATTGGAGCATTCCGATTGTCAGCGCTCAAGGAATCTGCAAACTTCACTGAAGTGACGCTCAACAATAGCGCATCAGTTGATTCTCGTGTTTCTGAATACCGCTTGTATAAGGGTGGAAGTGTCATTGGCACAGCTAACCCAATCAGTGGTGAAACCAAGTTTACTCTTGCGGGTAATGTCTTGAACATTGCCGCAAACCAGAGTGAGACGATCACGGTAAAAGCTTTGCTCAATCCTATTGATGATCGAGCAAATACCAGCTCTACCTTGCAGCTCACTTTGAACGGACTTAAGTATCAGTCAGGAAGTGGAGAGGCTAACACTACTTCTTCTCTTGGCTACTCAGCACAGGCAATGGTGGTCCGAAAGACCGTACCTACCTTTGCTAAGGTTGCACTCACTGAAAGTGGTGCAGGTAGTGCAAATGAAGAAGTGTTCAAGTTCGCAGTTTCTGCAGCAGCAAATGAAGATGTGAAACTTACCAAGTTCGTCTTTGACGTAACTGGTACTGGAGCAGCTTCAACCACCGGCTTTGAATTGTATGAAGGTGACACCGTTCGCGGTAGCTCTTCATCAACCGCAAGCTGGACCGGTCTCGATATCACTGTAGCTAAGGGTACTACCAAGACCTTCACGGTTAAGGCTAACACCTCTAACGTTGCAGTAGACAAACGAGTTGTTGTCGGTCTCTCACGAGGAACCGCTGGTGCAAACATCGCATGGGAAGAAGTATTTGTCGACGGTGGCAATGTAGCTGCTGATGGCGACTACCTCAACACCTTGCCGTTGAACCAGACCAAGAACTACTAATCTGAATCTTTCAGCTTAGGAAATTCTTACTACCATAAACCCGCCGAAAGGCGGGTTTTGGTTTTTTGGAGATCGTAATAAAGATTACGTGCAGCCTATGGCTATTTCTGACTTTACGACTTCAGACTTTTAGAGTATGCTGTTCGCAGTAATTACTCCCTATCATATCCTATGAATTTTGTCAGAAAAGCGATTCCATATCTTATTGGGGCAACCTTTATTGCTCCACTTATTATCCGCAGCGGGTATATTTTCCCCTTTATTGTCCCGAAGATTTTATTTTTACGGTCACTGATCATGGTATTGCTGGGGTGCTACCTGATACTATTGATATCGGATATCAAACGCTATCGACCTCGCTTTTCACTCTTGACGGTAAGTATCCTCTTATTTTGGCTTAGTTTTGCGATTTCTACCTTTGTGGGTGTCGATTGGTACCGAAGTTTTTGGGACAATCATGAACGCATGTTAGGTCTCTTTACCATCACGCACTATGTCATTCTGTATCTCATCGCCTCAGCGATGGTGACTACAGATAAGCAATGGAATACCGTATTTCGTTCGATACTGTTATTTGGTTCACTCGTGATGATGATCGGTATGTGGCAGCGTTTTGTCAATCCGGCAGCGCTGCTCAATAATGGAGGTACTCGAGTTTCGGCGACCCTGGGTAACGCGATTTATTACAGTGGATACGGACTTTTCCTCCTTTTTCTAGGAGCGATTCAATATTTTCGCGAGCGATCACAAGTGTCGAAATGGACAGCACTTGCAACGGCATGTATCGGGTTTATCGGTATCTTCCTCGGGGGAACACGTGGTGCCATCCTCGGACTTCTTGCGGGCGCTGCAGTCGTACTCGGGTGTTATGCCTTTGTTATAAAGGAAAAAACCCGAACACGAACACTAGCACGGTATGCGGTCGGGATCGGTATGGTGTGTTCGATTGCGTTTGTTATGTTTCGGCAGACTCCATTCATATCGGCGTTGCCGGGTATCGGACGCCTTGCGAATACGTCTTTTTTCTCTGAATTGGTGACAGGTACTCGGGGTATGGCATGGAAAGTAGCGGTCGAAGCGTGGAAAGATCGTCCGGTATTCGGATGGGGACCTAATAATTATTATTACGCGTTTAATGAGCATTATAATCCTCGGTTTCTTGAATTCGGGTGGAGTGAAACATGGTTTGATAATGCGCACAGTGTCATATTCAATACGCTTGCAGTACAGGGTACCGTAGGTATAGTGGTGTATCTCGCTATCTATGTGGTAGGGATTATATATCTTGCAGTCGGAATACGCCGTAACAAAATTTCACGTTCAGTAGGTTTTTTTTCTATCGGTTTTTTGGTTGCTCATTTGGTCGGTCTTGCAACGGTGTTTGAAAACCCAACATCATATTTATATTTTGTAGTATTTTTAGGTTTTGTCACCTATCTGTCGCGTGAAGTGCGGCTCCGAGATACGGCTGAGGTGGGTACGGTAGAACAAAAAAAACAATCTGAAAGTAAAACGGTCTCGGTAGGGATTATCGGTACGCTTGCATTTTTGCTCCTGTGTATTATCTATGTAACCGACATCAATCCTGCACGTGCAAACAAGGCGACAGCATCGGCAATGCAGCGTGTGTATTCGGGGATAGCGACGACAGATGTGTATAGTGAACCGCTTCGATTTGGATCGCCGCATATCGATGACATTCGCAATGATCTTTCACGAAGTATTCTTGAAACTATTCCCACCATGGTGCAAAATAAAAAAACTGAGCATGTGGGAGAATTGCTCGACCGGGCGATCGCTGAGCTTAAGGCAAATCGATTGCTACACCCCCTCGATGTACGAGTGAATTTCACACTCTATTCTCTCTATAATTACGCGCACCAGCTGACCGGAGATGCTAATTTCTTGAGAGAAGCTGAAGGTGAGATAAAAATTGCCTTGAATCATTCAGAAAGACGTCAACAATTTGAATATGCACTCGCCCAAAATTTGGTAATGCAAGAAAAGATTGTAGAGGCAAAAGGGGTGCTCCGGGCTTCTGTCGAAAACAATGCGAAAATAGGCGAAGGGTGGTATCGATTGGCGGCACTCGAACTTTCAGGTCCAGAGGGGCTTGAGGGCGCACAGCGTATTATTGATGAAGCATTGTCGCAGGGAGCCGTATTCGATGCCCAGCAAGCAGCCGGGCTTGAGAGTGCAGGTATTGTGCTTCAATAAAAGAGAAATAACCTATGCAGAAAAATAAAAAAGCGCTCATAACCGGAATTACGGGACAAGATGGATCATACCTGACGGAACTATTGCTCGAGAAAGGATACGAAGTGCATGGTATTATTCGACGTTCGAGCAGTTTTAATACGGAACGCATCGATCATATTTATCGTGACAGTCATGAAAAAGGGGTTAAGTTATTTTTGCATTACGGGGATCTGACTGATGCAAGTAATCTGAATCGTATTTTGGATGATGTGGAGCCTCATGAAATATATAATCTCGGAGCACAGAGTCATGTTAAAGTAAGTTTTGAATTACCGGAGTATACGGGGAATGTCGATGGTCTTGGGACACTTCGTCTGCTTGATGCTATTGTACATAGTGGAATAAAAACACGTTTTTATCAGGCAGGATCTTCTGAAATGTATGGAAAAGTACTCGAAACTCCACAGAAAGAGACAACACCGTTTTATCCTCGAAGTCCATATGCGGCAGCAAAGGTATATGCGCACTGGCTCACGGTGAATTACCGTGAGAGCTATGGAATGTTTGCGTGTAATGGAATCCTATTCAATCATGAATCATCACGTCGTGGTGGCACGTTCGTAACCAAAAAAATTACCGATGCATTTCGGGCGATTAGAGAAGGTAAGCAGGAGAAATTATATCTTGGGAATCTTGATGCAAAACGCGATTGGGGATATGCGAAAGATTATGTTGAAGCGATGTGGCGTATGCTTCAGCAGGATACTCCGGATGATTATGTGATTGCTACCGGAGAGACACATAGTGTGCGTGAGTTCGTAGAGAATGCTGCCCCGTACTTTGATTTTTCGATCGAATGGAGAGGTAAAGGCTTACAAGAACAAGGAATCGATACGAATACAGGTAAGGTCATAGTCGAGGTCGACGAACGGTATTTCCGACCATCAGAAGTTGACCTCCTCCTTGGAGATGCTACGAAAGCGCGACAAGTGCTCGGTTGGCAGCCAACAGTGACGTTTAAAGAATTGGTAAAGATAATGTGTACTCAAGTTGGTTGAGTGAACAAAATGTACCATTGTAGTATGGAGAAAAACGCAAAGATATATGTTGCAGGTCACCGAGGTATGGCCGGATCTGCAATAGTCCGTGCGCTGATGCGTGAAGGGTATACCAATATCGTCGTCCGGACGCACGCAGAGCTTGAACTTCGTGATAGCCGTGCAGTGGCAGATTTTTTTGCAACTGAAAAACCTGAATATGTATTTCTTGCCGCGGCGCGTGTAGGCGGGATACTTGCAAATAATACCTATCCTGCGGAATTTTTGTTTGACAATGTACAGATCCAGAATAACGTAATTCATCAGGCGTACGTGCATGGAGTAAAAAAACTCCTGTTTCTCGGATCGTCCTGCATCTATCCGCGTGACTGTCCGCAGCCAATGAAAGAAGAATATCTATTGACCGGTCCTCTCGAATCGACCAATGAACCGTATGCAATTGCAAAAATCACCGGAATCAAGATGTGCCAAGAGTATAATCGCCAATACGGAACTAATTTTATAGCAGCAATGCCGACCAATCTCTATGGTCCCAATGATAATTTTGACCTGCAAACGTCCCATGTTTTTCCCGCGCTAATACGGAAGTTTACTGAAGCCGCTGAACGTGGGGACAGAGAAGTGGTGGTGTGGGGGACCGGGACGCCGCGTCGCGAATTTTTGCATGCAGATGATATGGCCCGGGGGTGCGTGTTCCTACTTGAGCACTTCACTCCGACAAAGGAGCAGAACGAGCACGGACAGATTTTTTTTAATCTAGGTACGGGTACGGATGTATCTATCAAGGAATTGGCGGCCATGATACAGGAAGCCGCCGGTTTTACGGGGGATATTGTATGGGATATCACAAAACCGGATGGGACTCCTCAAAAATTGCAAGATGTAGAGAGAGTGCATGCGCTTGGGTGGCATCACACAATTGGGCTTGAAGAGGGAATCAGACAAATGTGTGAATGGTTCAAAGAACATCGATATGAAAAACGCTAAAAAATTGTTCGAGAGTTTGCAAAAAAAGAACTATCAGGGAATCTTTCTTGATCTCGATGATACTGTGTGCAATTCAGAAGAAGCATATCGATATGCGGAGCGAGTAGTGTGGCACGAGTGGAAGAAAGAACATGAAGATGATTTCAAAACATTCAGCCTGCGTTATGCGCAGGCAAAGCGTGAGGTAAAACACCGCACCAAAGGATTGGCATCGTCGCATTCTCGGCTATTATATTTTCAAAGAATGGTTGAATCTTCTTCGAAGCGTACAACTATCGGCAAAATCAGGAAATACGAACAGCTCTATTGGAGGGCATTTTTTAAAAAATTGCGTCTGCTCCCACAGGTGGACATATTTCTTAAAATGGTGTATAGAGAAGGATATGTTGTGTGTATTGTCACGAATCTTACTGCTGAAATTCAGTTTAGAAAAATTCAAAAATTGAACATTGCTCGGTATATCAGCTATATCGTATCCTCAGAAGAGGCGGGTGCCGAAAAGCCTGATACTCGTATATTCGAGTGTGCTCAGGAAAAAGTGGGGCTTCCAAAAGAGTCGATTGTACTGATCGGGGATAGTGTTGTTCATGATGAGAAAGGTGCGCGTGAATTTGGAATAGATTGTATAGTGGTGTAATGCCTATGAAATTACGTACATGGTATCAGGGACTCAATGATCGTGGTGGAGTACACAAGCTCGCGATACTCCGTTCACCAATTTTTTTGACAGTGCTTGGCTTGAAGATACTTGCGGCCTCATTATTTGCGTCTCCATTTTTGACTCAGCTTTTTATTCCGTTTGTAAATTATTTTGTCGGAAGTGGATTTGAAAATCCGTATACTTATTTTTTCAATCTTGGATCGCTGAATATTTTTCCCTATCCAAGTCTCATGTTGTATATTTTGGCTTTACCAAGATTGTTCGTTGCTCCGTTCATCTATGGTGGAATTGAGAGTGTGACATGGATGCACATGCTCCTGATGCGCGTGCCAGTGCTCATATCGGATATTGTTATTCTGGTCGTACTCTCCCGCTGGCTCAAGGACCGTACCGATAAGGTATTGTGGTGGTATTGGTGTTCTCCGATTTTGTTTTACATCTCCTATATTCACGGGCAATTGGATGCGGTCCCGATCGCACTTTTGTTTGTCTCATTGTATTTCCTGTTCAAAAACAAAGTGGCTGAGTCAATGATCGTGCTTGGTCTGGCGCTTGCCACGAAAACAAGCATCTTGATCGTGGTTCCCTTTATTCTGTTGTACCTTTTCAAAGAACGTTTGTCGATGAGAAAAATAATAGGGTATACGGTACTTCCATTTCTTGCATATATCGCTGCGACCGTGTATCCGCTCATGAATCATGCGTTCGTACAGCTGGTATTCCACAATGCGGAGCAAAGCAAAGTTTTCGGTTTACAATACACATTTGGTGAGGGTGGGGTGATTTATTTCGTCCCATTGGCATTCTTGCTTCTCCTGATCTACGGTTTCTCCTTTTACCGCTACAACCGGGATTTATTTCTCATGTTTCTTGCTTTTTCCTTTGGGATCTTCACGCTCCTGATTCCGCCGATGCAGGGATGGTATTTCTGGACCATTCCATTCTTTATATATTTTTATCTCAAACATCCGGATGAGCCAAAGACAATGTTTGTACTACTGAATAGTGCATATTTTGCATATTTCATATGCACTCCTCATTCGGATATCCCGAGCGCGTTTGGCGCAATACTTCCGTGGTTTGGTGATATTCCAAATGTGTATACCTATCTTGCCACCCATGGCATGCCATCAACACTGGTCCATGGAGCCACCCTTACGGCGCTCCAGGGAGTTCTCCTGGTGAATATTGTATGGCTGTATAAGAAAGGTATTGAGAGTTATCGTACCTATAAAATTAATTATCAGCCCTATCTTATCGGTATCGCAGGTGATTCGGGTAGCGGAAAGAGTACCTTGACCGATCTCTTGATACAAAAATTTGGGAAACATAATACTGCGGTCGTTGCTGGAGATGACCTACATAAGTGGGAACGTGGCAATCCGGCGTGGCAGACCATGACACATCTCAATCCAAAGGCAAACCGGCTCCATACTGAAATTTTACATGCACGTGCGCTCAAGAAAGGACAAGGTGTGTTCAGGCGCCTGTATGATCATCATACGGGAAAATTCACTGATCCAAATAGGCTTGAATCAAAAAAGATTGTGGTGTTCCAGGGTCTCCACACGTTGTATATCAAGAAAATGCGTGACATGTTTGATTTGAAGATTTTTGTCGACCCATCTCCCGAGCTTCGGACCCACTGGAAGATAATTCGAGATATGGAAGAGAGAGGGTATACGAAAGAAAAAATATTGGATCAGCTCCGTGCCAGGGAAGCGGATTCCGAAGTCTATATTCAAAAACAATCAAAACATGCCGATCTGGTGGTGCGCATGGTGAATATAAATCCAATCGAATCAATCGGGGATCGTACCTATGCGGTCACGACCGCGCTTGAAATTGAGTGTGATAATAGTATTAATTTTGAACCATTATTAGTGCAATTTGAGAATGCAAGTACACTTACGTGCGAACATGTCTATGGCGATACCACTCAGCGCCTGCGATTCAGGGGTGTGGTTACAAAAACAGAAATAGAGAGTACGGCATATCGAATCGCTCCTGAACTCTGGGATACCGTTACCAGTGAGCCTGTATTTGAGGGTGGATACGAAGGATTGATGCAACTCGTAATTGCATATGTTATTTTTGAGGGTATGCGTACAGAAAGAGTATGAGTATGATATTCGGTCACATCTGCAAGGCGGTAGGCGCTAATCCTGCATATGCGCAGGGCGGGGGTGGGAATGCCTCCTTCAAAAAAGACGGCAAGCTCTATATCAAAGCTTCGGGTTTCAGATTGTCTGAATTTTCAGAAAATTCAGCATGTGTCGTATTGAATTTGGAAAAAGTAAAGACGGCATTTGAACGCATGTTGAGTGCTCAGACGGATGAGGCGGCATATGTCCGCGCAAGTCAGGAGGCGGTGATCGAGTCGCGGGGAGGAAGTAATTTGCGACCATCTATCGAGACCGGATTTCATGTATTTCTTGATACGTATATACTGCATACCCATTCAGTGTTTGTAAATGCGTTTACGTGTGTGGAGCATGGCAAGGAGCGATTACAGGAAATTTTTGGTTCACGTCTTCAGTGGGTATGGGTTCCCTATGTGAATCCAGGCTCATCTTTGACGAGGCAGGTAAAAGAAATCCGTGAGAACTATATTCGTGAGATGAGTATAGTACCCCATGTTTTTTTCCTCCAAAATCACGGAATTATTGTTGACGGAGAGACTCCGGAGGAGGTGGGGATACTGCACGAAAAAGTGACCGAACTGATCCAGGAAAAATTGATTGGAAAGAAGGAATATCCGATACCTCAGATCGTACGAATCCGTGAAAATACGTACCAAAGCGCAACGGTATTTGTGAAAGATTTTATTCATGCACATCCTGAAAAAGTAACACAGTTTAAAAAACTGGTATTATTTCCGGATCAGGCGGTATATGGGATGTCGATGTCGTTCGACAGTGCAGAAGGGAATAAGATATCAATTTCCCTTGAGACAGGTTCGGTGTTCTATCATGCAAATGAAAAAGAAGCTTTGGTTATGGAAGAAACTCTCGTTGCATGGAGCTGGATTGTTGATTCTATAATTGCGCATGATGAAGTGTGTTCAGTGATTTCACAGGAAAATTGTGCGTTTATTTTAGGGATGGATAGTGAGAAATACCGACAGACATTGTTGAGGTAAAACCGTATCATGAACACTGGTAAACTATTGATTTTTTGCTGGATTAAGCCTATAGTAAGGATACTTTTAATGGTCACATATGCATATTGTCATACCGCTCTCAGGGCAGGGTAAGCGTTTCAAAGATGTTGGTTTTAGCACTCCTAAACCATTACTGAGAATGCATGGGAGTCCGATTATCGAGCATGTAGTCAACATGTTCCCGGGTGAACACCAATTCACCTTTATTTGCCGTGAAGAACATCTTGAATCCACAAACATGAAAGAGGTATTAACCTCAATTACACATAATCCGACAATTATTGCGCTTAAGGAAAGCAGTTTGGGTCCGGTCTATGCTGTTGCGGCTGCATTTGATCAGATCGACGATACCGAACCGGTGATTATTAGTTATTGCGATTATTTCATGAATTGGGACTATGCGGATTTCAAAAAAAATGTTGCAGAGAATGGGTGTGATGCTTCAGTTCCTGCATATAGTGGTTTCCATCCCCACTTGCTCCATGAGAAAAATCTCTACGCCAGTATGCGCGTAGATGAGAATGGATACATGGAAGAAATTAGAGAAAAGTTTTCATTTACCGAAGACAAAACACAGTCACCACAATCACCAGGAGTATTTTATTTCAAATCTGGAGCGTTAGTAAAAAAATATTTCCAATCCCTCATGGATCGGGAAGAAAAAATGAACGGCGAGTATTATGTGAGCCTCATTTTCAATGAGATGAAGAATCATGGATTGAAAATTTTTGTCTATGATAAAATCCCGCACTTCCTCCAGTGGGGAACTCCTGAAGATTTGGGTGAGTATGAAGCGTGGGTGAGATACTTCGAACACGCAGAAGGAAAGGGGAAAAGCAATAATGAAATTCCGGAAGCAGGTGAACGATTTGTCGTGATTCCACATGCAAAAGATTCACCTGAGTATCAGAAATCATACGAGTACTGGAAAGCGTATTTTGAAGCGCTTGATAGTTATTTATACTAATCACGCAGTATGGCAAACATCATTCCCATGGCAGGGCTTGGTTCGCGTTTTGCGGAAGCGGGGTATATATTGCCCAAAGCACTGATTCCGGTTTCCGGGAAACCAATGATCGCCCAGGTGATCGAATCCTTACCACCAGCAGACAAATCGATCTTTATCGTCCGTCAAGAACATGTGGAGCAATACAAGATCGATGCGTTGATCAAACAACATTGTCCGAATGCGATAATTATCGGCATAGACAAGACGAGTGAAGGGCAAGCATCGACCTGTATGCTTGCGATGGTGCATCTTGATCCTGAAGAAGATATGTTTATTGCAGCATGCGATAATAGCTTCTTGTACGACCATGAAACATTCGAGAGACTCAAATCAGAGCCGGAAGTTGATGCAATTGTCTGGACATTTACCAGAAATAAACTGCTTACGCAAAAACCGGAAGCATGGGGGTGGGTAAAGCTCGCAGAAGATCAGAGTACGATTGCTGACATGTCGGTAAAAATTCCGGTTTCTTCTGATCCTTTCAGGGATCATGCAGTAGTCGCTACATTCTATTTCAAACGCGCGGCAGATTTTGCCGCTGCATATAACGCAATGGTTAGAGAAAACTATCGGATCAAAAATGAGTTTTATGTCGATTCTATGCCTATCTTCTATAAGCGCATGGGAAAGCGAAGCGTAATTTTTGATGTCGATCTCTATGTAGGTTGGGGCAAACCGCAGGATCTATATGAATATGAACTCTGGGAATATATGTGTGCGGAAAATATTCCGTATGGAGATCCAGAAGAACAGGAATTGTGGAAAAGATTTTTTGTGCGTTACATATGAAAAAACCTATGCAGATAATCATTCATCGGGTAAACACTATTGAACAGCTTGTAACGATTCCAGTGGAATATGGTGTTGAAATAGATATCAGAGGATATGGGGATCGAATGCTCTTGAATCATGATCTGATACAGGATCCGGAGGCACATGACGAGCTTGAAGAATATCTGAAGAATTACCGACATGCATGTGTTATTTTCAATACCAAAGAAGCGGGGTATGAGCAGCGAATTATTGATCTCGCTCGGAAATATGGAATTGAAAATTATTTCCTGCTTGACGTGGAATTTCCGTACCTGTACCGGGCTACCAGAAAAGAAGGGGTGCGAAAGATTGCGGTCCGATACAGTGAGGCTGAGCCGATCGAAATGGTCGAGGCACAGACAATGGAAGGAAAACCACTCTTGGATTGGGTGTGGATTGATACGAATACGATACTCCCACTAGACGGTGAGAGCGTACGGAGGCTGCAACCGTTCAAGACCGCGCTGGTATGTCCGTCGAGATGGGGGAGACCCATGGATATCCCGGAGTACAGAGCACGTATGAAGGAGTTGAATTTTACGCCAGATGCGGTAATGACCTCTCTTGAATTGGTCTCGGAATGGAAGAAAATAGTGCCCTAATTGATGGGATGCGGATATGTACCAAAAGATTTCCCGATTTTTTAAAACGCTATGGTCTGCTGAGATTCTTCCAGAAGATACCTCTTCGACACTGGCGCAGGAAGGTGCGGTGAAAATTAATGTTTTTGCCCTCATATTCGTATCTCTGACCGTGGGAATTATTCCCCTCGGTGCGTCCTTATTCTCAAATACAGCCCTGCCCTTTAGGGCTGTATTTTTTGTATCGATACTGCTGGCAGCAGTATTCGCATATCTCATACTGAGAAAGAAAAATTGCAATTACTATGTCGATAAAAAGAAATTGACGATCTCGATACTGTTTATTATCGTCGCTACCGTATTATTCGCCATGCGGATCAATGGAGGGTATATGGACGAATTTTGTCCGACCTATATTCGTGCATTAGTGACACAGGTCTCACAGGGCCGCTTTCCCGTCTCTTTTATCAGCTTCCCTGAGTTTATTGCGAATTATCATCAGGGTTTTGTGTATCTCTCGGGCATGTTATCCTACTGGACACACATGTCACCATCGTACGCTGTCGTAGCAACATCCATTGCATGTTTCTTTCTGGCGGTGACCATGGTGCAATTGTTTTTTTTAAAAATCAATGCGCGTTACTGGTATATGGCTCTGCCGATTTTTGTATTCCTCACCTCGGCAAGTGTGCCCTGGCTTCCTCACCTCGGGTGGTACAATTATGTAGGCGTATTTGAATATTTTGCATCGAATTCATTCCCGGTTGCGTGGGTACTGGTACTTGCGATGATGTGGGCGGTATATGGCGGCTTGCTTGATACGAGAAAGATCATAACGATTGCATTCCTGATAGTAACATTAAGCGTGATCAATGCAAGCGTGTACAGTGTAGTATTACTCGCATTTGGGTGGAGTCTGTTCAGTCATCTCCGTACAAACCGTGGTGTGTGGAATAGAAAACAACTCTACACTCATGCAGGCCTATATCTCTGTGCATTGGGAATACTCTATGTACTGCCACAGTACCTGCCATCAGCTTTCTTGAAAGGAGAATTCTATGATTCACCACATCTCTCTTTTCGATTTGCCGGTACGCCTGGTGAGTGGTGGGGGCAAATCAAGGTGATCGCATTTTATCTGCGTCTTACGGGTACGCTTCCTATTTTTGGGATAGTGGTGGCTCTCCTGTACATACGGAAGTCACGCATATTTTTGTTTCGCTTTCTCTCATATATCCTGGTGATATCTTTCTTCTTTCCCATACTGTTCAAATTTTCCAATATTAATATATGGGATAATATCCATAAGTTTACGATTATCAGTATGTTCGTATCGATCATACTGGTCAGTCTGTTTTTGTCGCAGGTTACGAATCGTATTGTCCGTAGCGTAACCTGGTGCGTGGTTGGGCTATCTTTGTTATTGAGTATTCCTGCAGGATATGATATGTTTAGACATCGAATCTCGGCTGATTTTGGGAAGCAGGGAGTGACTGATGAGCGTTATCAGGATATTTCTGATTTCCTGAAAAAGCAGAAGTCCAATGAGATCGTTATGATTCCGTTTGGTGAGAATGTGATGTGTAGCGGGGACGATTTCGGACTAATTGCAGGCTATTCGGGCGCGTTTGTGCGGAATAGCTATGCAATGAATTTTCTGCTTTCTGAGAAGGTTGAGCGTGCGTATGCAGAGAATGAATACTGGTGGAAAGATGATAGTAAGTTCAAATCAGTAGTACTCGGCCTGAAAGACACTGAATATGTGATCATGAGAAATACCGAGGTGGATATATTTGAGAAAAAAATTAGTGAATTTAGTACGACAGATGAAGAGGGTGTGATGCGTTTTTCACCCGATTCCCTCAGGAAATTTAATGGATTCACGGTGTATCATAAGAACATATCACATAATTGAGTGTAGTGGATATGCATGAGATAGTGGTGCGCTTCAAAAAAATAGTTAAAGAAAATGCGTTTATATACGTGTTATTGACGATAGTCGGTGCCGTATTTGTGTACCTCAATAGCCGGTTTACGGATATTAATTTTCTTGCGTTGCATTCGATTGACGAGTATGAGTTTCATGGTAGTTTGTTGCGCATGTATGATGGTTTGAGCGGAGGAAATATCCCACTTTTGTTCCGTACAGGATTTTATTCGTACGGATTTTTATTTTTTTTCACGAATTTTATTTTTAGTGCGCCGTTTATACACACGGGAAATACCGAGTGGGCTATTTTTGTGCCCCGGATGATTTCAGCCGTGTGGGCCATGATAAGCATGTGGTTTCTGTATGCGTTTTCACGGGAACATCTGGGGCGCATGGCAGCGGGATTGCTATGTATGGTCATCGTACTCATGCCGGGTTTCTGGTTCAATGGATCTATATTTCATCCGGACTGGATGATGACTGCGGGACTTACTGCAGGGATATATTTTCTATCTATCAGTGAAAAAAACAAGAAGTTTTTTTGGTGGGCTGTGCTAAGTCTCGGAGTGGCTGTGTGTGCGAAAATTCAGGCAATCACATTTCTACCTCTGTTATTTCTATATGTATTCGAGACCGAGATTACCACATTCAGGTTTAAGAATCTGTGGTCCAATATACGACTATTCATATATTCGCTCGCGGTGATACTTGGCATGTTTATTCTAACCAACGTGTATATTCTGCACCCAACCGGGTGGGGTGTGTTTGTGCGTGCATTTCTTGATAATATGTGGTCGAATGCTACCAATCATGGTGCCGGAGGGGTAGTGTCTTTTGCTGAAAAAATAGGCGTCATTGGCGAGTTTTATATTCCGGTATACATACTTGGTATACTCATTCTGTCTGCGGGTTATCTAATATATAGACAAGTGATATTGCCAACACGACAAGGGGGCGGGTTCATCGCAAGTGTATTTCTCCTCAACATCGTATACTTAGTATTTTTCGTAAATAAGGCATGGCAACATTATTATTTGCCGGTAATCATACTAGGCATATTTGTGTTTGCGTATGCCTTGTTGTCACTCACGCAAAAAATACGCCTCGGGGTGGTAGTGGTACTGATTGTCATACAGGCGGTTGCACATACTTCAGGATTAGCTAGGGTCGTGTTCTCGCATGATGACTTGTATGAAAAAAACAAAAGTATTAGCGATTTCATTGTACAGCGTTTGGAAAATGAAGTGGGTCCTAATGATGCTGTGCTAGTATCGCCATCGATTGCTTTTCAATATACGAAACTCGGGCTTGGATATCGGCACGTAAAGACACTAAGTGGCGACCTGACTGATGCGACAATCGACGAAGAAGCTTATGGACGGTTTATCAAGGAGCGTTACATGGGTTCAGATGTTTCGGAATTCCGACCATTCGTGCGATGGGATTACATTATACTCAATGTTGACGATCCGTATGCGAAAGAAGATCATGACACGTTTCGAAAGTTGATACATGAGGAGACGGAATACGAATTATTCGCCCAGAATGATGAAGTGTATATTTTTAAACACGAATAGCTATGAAATTATCGATCGTCATACCGTGTTATAATGAACTCGATAATATCCCGCTCATTATTGATGGCTTTAATACGATACTGACCGGAGACGATATTGAAGTTGTTCTGGTGGATAATGGGTCGAGTGATGGGACGGACGCGTATCTCAGCCGCATATCATCTGCATATCCTTTTTTACGCACCGTGCGGGTGGCGGTGAACCAGGGATACGGATTCGGCATTCTTTCGGGTTTGAAGCAGTGCACGGGAGATTTTATCGGATGGACACATGGGGATTTGCAGACGCCACCGGGCGATATCGTCCGTGCATGGAAGCTGTTAGGGGAGCATGCGTATGATACGCGTTTGTATATAAAAGGCAGACGAAGAGGGAGAAGCTTGTTCGACTCGTTTTTTACCGTCTGTATGAGTGTGTTTGAGCTCTTGATTATGAAGCGGTGGCTCAAGGATATCAATGCACAGCCCAATATTTTTCATCGAAGTTTTTATGACACATGGGAAGATCCTCCGCACGATTTCTCGCTTGATCTCTATGTATTCTTCATGGCAAAAAAACATGGACTCAATATCAAAAGATTCGATGTGGTGTTCCCTCCACGGGTACACGGTGTCTCGCATTGGAATCATGGTATACGGAGCAAAATAAAATTTATCAAGCGGACGATTGATTTTAGTTTCAAATTGTCTAGGAAAATATAATATAATCCCGTGTGATCAATACAACTGCGCAAAATGCATTAAAAAATTCAGTGTATAATATTATTGGATTCTTATTACCGGTAGCAGTGGTAATTTTTTGTACGCCGATTATTATTTCTCATCTAGGGGTTCGTGATTATGGTATTTATGTATTTCTTACAACAATAACGGTTTTTCTTGGGTTGCTTGATTTGGGTGTGAGTGTGGCGACGAGTAAATATGTTATTGAGTATTATACGACTAATCAAGTGGAGCGATTACAAAGATTGTTATATTCAATGAATACTATTTATGTTATTTTAGGATGTCTGTATCTAGGATTGTGTGTTGGAGCGGGTCTAATCATTGAAAATTTCTTCCCGGATAAGGTAGGTATGGGAGGGCAGACTTTTTGGTTATTCGTTATAATAGGGATTACCGGTTTTTTAAGTTCACTTTTTGCAAATTTTGCGAATATTTTATTCACCGTACAAAGACATGACTTACAGACCAAATTGAGCCTAGCTTTTTTCCTACTGACAAATCTGAGTATGGTAATTTTGGTGATAATGGGATATCGTCTGATGTCAATTATTATCGCACAATTGGTAATTACACTGGTGAGTAGTGTGGTGTATGTGACGGTGGCACAAAAAGCATTTCCAATACTCAGATTGAAATATGCGTGGGCAAAAGAAGAGATTGTAAAAAATTATAAGTTTGGATTATCGGTGGCGGTCAATCAGATTTCCAATTCATTGTTGATGAATTTTGATAAATTAATCATTCCGATTTTTGTAGGACCAGCATTATTGTCGTACTACAGTGTTCCAGGGGGCATTACCGTGCGAATCTCCGGTGTATCAGGGACCCTGTCTTCTTTGTTATTCCCGATCACTGTTAATCTGCATAGTTTGAACAATATTGAGAAAATACAGCGCGTATATGTACGTGCAATCCGTCTGATTATTATATTGGCGTCTGCCATCTCGTTTACGGTCATATATATGGCCGATGATATTCTCCGATATTGGATCAGTGAAGATTTTGCATTTCATTCCACGACTATTTTAATATTGTTAGTGATTACTAATTTTATATTGGCACTTTTTAGTCCTTTGTCGAATCTATTGACTGCAATGGGTAAAGTAAACTTCCTAACTATAGGAACGGCGAGCATGGTCGTGATCAACATTGGTGCATTGTGTATATTATTACCCCGGTACGGTATTCTGGGTGCGGCAATTGCTTTCTTGGTCGCAGTACTCCCGATATTCTACATGTTTCATTATGCTGAAAAAACGTATTTCAAGATATCCCTTACGCGACATTACCTGGCGCTCTCCATAAAAATTACAATTACAGCGGCGGTGCTTTTTTTCATTGAAAAAATAATAGTAGAGCCGGTGTTAACTAATTTTATGAGAGTAGTGCTCACTGCGCCTCTTTGTGTGTTGATTTTTTTGTTGCTGTACAAGATATTTGGATTTGTGGAGGAAGAAGACTGGAATGATGCAAAATTATTTTTGCAAAATATTGCCCTAAAAATAGGCGTAAAAAAAACGTGAAAAGTATGTATAAGAAATATTTCTGCAGCTTTGCTGATTCAAGAATGAAAAGGACACTGGATCGTGTAAAGAAACAGGCAAAAGGCATGGGGTACTTTGATGAAATTTTTGTGCATACTGAGGATGATCTGGAAAAGGATTTTAAAATTCTTTTTAAGAAAAAATTAGTTAAAGGGACAAGAGGATTTGGGTATTGGGTATGGAAACCGCAGGTCATATTACAGGTGTTATCACAGATGAATGATGGGGATGTTTTACTGTATATGGACGCAGGGTGCCATCTGAACAAGAATGGAGTAAAGCGCCTTGATGAATATTGCGAACGCGCTCGCATGTCTGAAAAAGGGTTGTGCATTTTTCAAGAAGCACTTCCTGCAGATAACCCAAATTTGCAGATATATTATTCCGCGCTTGAAAAGTTTTTTACCAAGGGCGATTTATTTGAATATTGTGGTGTTCGGGATAGAAAAGACATATATGATACCGGACAGATTGCTGCAACGGCATTTGTGATTAAGAAGTGTAAGGGGTCGGAAGAATTGATTACTGATTGGTTATCGGTCTTCCAAAAAAACTTTTCCTTGGCCGATGATAGCCGATCTATCTCTCCGAATTTTGAAGGATTTATCGAACACCGGCATGATCAGAGTATTTTCTCTCTCTTATGTAAAATGGATAAGATTGAAGGGATTTCAGCATATGAAATGTGGCAGAGTGATTGGAAGCGGCTTGAAAGGTATCCTATTCATGCCAAGAGAGATAAAGATTTAAGTATTTATTGGCGCGCGTATCAGAAAATACGGCAGATGATTATTCGTCTGATACATAATTAAAAAAAGTATGGGTTTAGAAATTAATGGTTTATATAATTTATTGGAGCTGAAGAAAAAAGAGAATTCGTTCAATTCGATAGCGATGATTGGACGGCAGTGTCTGCATGTCAGAAAGAACGTATTGATAAATACGTGTAAGAATGCAGGGATAAAGGTAGAAGAACGTGAGTGTGATGATCTATATAGCGACGGATATAGCGAAAAACTACTCAAGCACATCGGATTCACATCAATTGATTCGGTAGATTTTAGTGATTATGAGGGGTGTACCATTACTCATGACATGAATAAACCGATACCCGAGGTGTATAAGGGAAAATATGATGTTGTATATGATGGAGGATCTTTGGAACATATTTTTAATTTTCCGGTCGCCGTAAAAAATTGTCTCGAAATGGTGCGAGTTGGGGGATATTTCCTATCGGTTACTGCGGGGAACAATTATAGCGGACATGGATTGTATCAGTTTAGTCCGGAATTGTTTTTCAGAATATGCGGGGAAATAAATGGGTTCGAGATCGATATGATATACATCGATGATAATCGATCGAGATACGAGGTTATCGATCCTGAAGTGGTAAAAAGCAGGGTCACCTTTCAGAATCTTACCAAGACATTTCTCGTAGTTGTCGCAAAAAAAGTGGCTGAAAAGAATATTTTTGAATACACGCCAATGCAGAGCGATTACATTCTTGAATGGGAGCATGGTGAAAAAACAGCGGAGAAAAAGAGTAATCGCTATATGAATCTGGCATATCGGTGCATATATAAAATTGGTAAAATATTGCACATTGTTCCCAAATATAACAAGAAATGGTTTACCAAAATAACCTGGTAACAGGTCGATTTTAATTGCAAATCTATACGTCATATGAAAGATTTTTTGCTGTCGAGGATGTTGAGAGTCAAGCAATATATTAAATCGAACAAGATATTTTGTTTGTTTCTTCTGGTTGTTGGGATAAGTTTGGTGATGCATCTTTCTCACAGAAATGATCATTTTCAAGAAGCTGATTCGACTCTCGTATACGAGAGCATGCACAGCTTTCCCTATAGCGCGATGACGTACATGAGTTGGTCGTACGCTGAAGCAGGTTCGTGGTTCCATATTTCTGAAGATCAGGCACGAGGAATAATCGAGAATTCGATAGTATCAAGAATCATGCAAGGAGCACTCGGTGATGCGTTCGACGAAAGGATGAGAGAAAAGATTGTAGCAGGAATTGCAGCGAATAAACCGGTGGGTTTTTACGTGCGAGGATTGTATATTTTGGTTGTTGCAAAATTGGCTGATTATATTCCGTATCCCGTAGAAATGGGATTAGTATTGCCGTTTTCTTCTACATATTCATTTGGTCCGGGAGTGGCATATGGTCTCGTGACTGCTTTCTCACATGATTCTTATGCTACTTTTATGTCGGTGGCAACATGTTTGACCATCATCATATTTCACGCGACCGTGATACTGTTGTACATGCTCTTGGTGAGACTTTCCATTACGCCCCGTGCCGCAACGATTATGTCGTCGGTATTGCTTTTTACGGTCAGCGCGTATTCATACGGGTACCATCTGGGTAGCAGTGTATGGAATATGTTTTCAGGTACGTTGTTTGTATTGTTAGTAGTGGTGTACAGGAAAAAATATCCAGAAGAGGTATTTCTGAAGAAAGTTGCATGGTCGTTTGGAATATTGGTCTTCTTTAATTATTTGCTCATATTTTATTATGGCGCATTGTCTGTGGCATATGTCTATACGTCTTTTGATACATTGCAAGGAAAAAATTTCATACAAAAGATAGTTTCAGTATTGAAGACCC
>CAYWFD010000002.1:0-31454 GCA_964457885.1 uncultured Gammaproteobacteria bacterium | reverse complement strand
CAAGCGGCATTGTATATTCAATAAAAACACCAACTACACAATTTTAAATCCACCAGGATAGCCCCTTAATAAGTTTTTTCTATAAAACTATGCTATACTTATTGGCATAGTTTTAGTTTTTATGCCACGAAAGAAAAAAAATCGTCGCCGACGCGTGCACATTATCCGGTATTTCGCCGGAAATTTTGGAATCGTACTTGGAATGGTCCTTATCTGGAGAGGAATCTGGTATATTCTTGATTATATCGACAAACTCACGCTTAATGGTCAGCATATTGTAACTGCTATTTTTGGTGTTATCGCGGGGTTTGCTCTACTCTATCTTCCTGATAAAAATTTGGATGAGATCAAAGAACTGTAAGCTATGCTATTTTCTGTCATCATCCCTGCAACCCGACGAAACCGACCACTGTCGCATGCGATTTCTTCTCTCTTACTCCAAAATTATTCTGAGTGGGAGGCGATTATTATAGGAGATACATTGTTCCATGATGTCCAGACTTTATTCCCCCACGATCCACGGCTCCGTTTCGTTTCTCGACCCACAGCATCGACTCATGAGGCCTGTGCAATCGGCATTCATGCAGCACGCGGGCAGGTAATCACCTTTCTTCTTCCTGATGATTATTTTTCACCGGCACACCTTTCGGTACACCGTGATTTTTTGGATTCTCATCGAGATCTTGATGCTGTATTTGGCAAGCCAACCGTTATCGGCAGTCCCTATCGCGAAGACACACTTGATCGCATGTCTCATCGGCATGTACATGAATATCCGACCCTTGGAACTTCATTTATCCATGAACACGTATTCGACACTCTCACTCACTTACCCAAAGGGGACTTACGGACACATCTGACCACGCATGGATTCAGAACACACACGATCACCATGCCAAGTTACGTCTATGACCGTACCGAAGAATAATTATCGAGCCATTACCCGAGCACTCAACGCAAAAAGTAATCCTGGTAAAGCCATTTTTCTCAAACGGTTTTTTAAGACCGGCAAAGGAGAATATGGACATGGTGATCGGTTTATCGGTGTGACGGTTCCAGAACAGCGCGCAATTGCAAAAAACTATCTTGATCTTGAGTTAACAACACTTGATCGCCTGCTCGATAGTTCGATACATGAATATCGCCTGACCGCACTCCTTATCCTCACCTATCAATTCAAGAAAGGGAGTGACACGACGAGACGAAATATTTATCGCCACTACCTCACCAAAACCGACCGGATCAACAATTGGGATCTAGTTGACGCGTCTGCACGCGACATTGTCGGCGAGTACCTACTTCTCCACCCTGAAAAGAAAAAAATACTCCACACATTGGTACGATCGCACAATCTCTGGGAACGGCGTATTGCAATTGTTGCGACATTTGCCTGTATCCGTGCTGGACAATTTGATGATACCCTGAAACTTTCGAAGCTACTCATGACCGACACCCACGACCTCATCCATAAAGCCGTTGGATGGATGCTCCGCGAGGTAGGCAAGCGAAATAAACAGACATTACTCGGCTTTCTCGACGCCTATGCCGGGGTTATGCCCCGTACTGCGCTTCGGTACGCTCTTGAGCACTGTACCCCTGAGGAAAAGTCCTATTATATGAAATTCAGGGGCGGGGCTTGATTTTTCCTGTAAAATACGCTATAGTATTAGATGTGTAAGTGTTTTATCGAAATTTCGTCTCTTATCGACGTGCCAAAAAGGTGCTTGTGCGGCACCGCTCTCTAGAGCTTGGAACATCAATCGACGAGTATACGTGACCTTACCGTTTATTAAAAATCTTATGGAGCTTTTCGAAGTACCATAAGAAAACATAGTTCACTTATGTCAAAACAGCTCTACGTTGGCGGATTGCCATACTCGAGTACTGAAGACGGTGTACGCGCTGCTTTCGAGCAGGCTGGTGCCGTGAGTTCAGTAAAAATCATGATCGACAAATTTACTGGTCGATCACGCGGATTCGGATTTGTGGAAATGGCTGATGAAGCCGGAGCACAGTCTGCAATCGAAATGTGGGATGGTAAAGAATTCGAAGGACGACGCCTCAAAGTTAACGAAGCTCGACCTCTCGAAGATCGACCTCCTCGCCGAAACGATCGCTAAAGATAAGAGACAGGGACGCACAACCCTGTTTTTTTGTACTCAAAGGCTTAAGATGCTTATACGGCTTAGTAAGCTTAATAAGCTTTATTGATTGCACCTTCAAAGATTGTTATACTCAATTCCATTCTAAATACCTATTCGTATGTCCCTCACCATCATGTCCTGGAATGTCAATGGAATCCGTGCCGCGGTAAAAAAAGGATTTACCGATTTTTTGTATACTGAAAGCCCGGATATTATCGGTCTTCAGGAAGTAAAAATCTCAAATGATGCGCGCGAGAAAGAACGGTTTGACTTCGGCGGATACGCTGAACACTGGAACTCTGCTGAGCGTCCAGGCTACTCAGGGACGATGACTTTGGTGAATGAAGAAAAAAATGGTCTACTGAAAGTACTTTCACATGAAGTGGGCATTGGCAAACAAGAATTTGATTACGAGGGACGTGTGCAGACCCTTGAATTCCCAACATTTTACTTTATCAATATCTATTTTCCGAATGCCAAGCCTGACCTGTCCCGAATCCCGTTCAAACAGGAATTTAATACCATGGTTTTGAAGAAAGCCAAACAGCTTGAAAAGAAAAAACCGGTGATTATTGTCGGGGATTATAATGTTGCGCACGAAGAAATCGATCTCGCTCGCCCAGACAGCAACCACAAAACGCATGGATTTACCGCAGAAGAACGCCAAGACATGACTAATTTTATCGAGGGAGGATTGGTAGACACGTTCCGTGCACTCAATCCAGACAAGGTACAATATAGCTGGTGGAGCCCCATGGCAGGTGCACGCAAACGAAATGTAGGTTGGCGGATTGATTATGTACTGGTTAGTAATTCACTTGCTCCAAAAGTGAAGCGTGCATTTATACTCGACCAGGTCACCGGATCAGACCACTGCCCAGTAGGGATTGAGATTGATATATAAAGAGCTTATGAGGCTTAGAAGGCTTATGGAGCTTATGTTAATGCCGTATAAGCACACTAAGCCTCATAAGCAATTGTATGAAAAAAGTTTTATCATCAAAAAAAATCTCCAAATTCCGGAATACCGTCTACGATTATTATCGTACCCATAAGCGCGATTTCCCCTGGAGAAAAGCGATCACGCCGTATAAAATTGTGGTTTCAGAAATCATGCTCCAGCAGACACAGGCACCGCGTGTCGTCGACAAATTTAACCTGTTTATCAAGACATTCCCTTCATTCGCCGCTCTCGCTACGGCACCTTTCAAAGAAGTGCTCTTGGTCTGGCAGGGACTTGGATATAATCGACGTGCACTCGGACTCCAAAAACTCGCGCAGATTGTCGTGAACGAACACAAAGGCAGATTACCCAAAACTCCTGAAGAGCTCGTAACCTTACCGTGGATCGGGCCGCACACTGCCGGATCCATTGCCGCGTATGCGTTCAATTATCCCAGTATCTTTATCGAAACCAATATCCGCAGTGTTTTTATTCATGAATTTTTTGGGGACGCTACAGACGTGAGCGACAAAGAACTACTTCCGTATATCGAAGCCGTCCTTGACCGGGATAATCCGCGTGACTGGTACAATGCGCTCATGGATTATGGAACCATGATCAAAGAGACTGTTGGCAATCCGAGCAGACGGAGCCGCCATTACACCAAACAAGGAAAATTCCACGGTTCCAATCGCAAATTACGCGGCATGATCCTACGTGAACTCTCAAAAGGGAGAGCAACACTCGACGAACTTTCTGACCTTTATCTTGAAGAATACGACGAAGCCCAGGTAACCGAAGCGCTTCTCAAGCTCACCACCGAAGGAATGATTGTACATCGACAGCATACCTATCGAATTTCATAATAGATGAATATTGTAGGTGTCCTTGATTTTTGTACGGCGTACGTTTAGTATAGGCTCATAGTATGCCTAATCTGTTTATCACATCTACTGTTCGTGATCGCGCACATACAGTACTCCACGAACTCAAAACACTGTTTCCTGATTCAAAGACGATACTTGAATTCAGCACTCATATTGAATTACTCTTCGCCGTCATGCTCTCAGCACAGACGACTGACAAGCAGGTGAATGTGGTTACCCGGATACTCTTCAGAAAATATCCGACGCTACAGCACTATGTGAATGCGAGCGACGATGAGTTTGTTCGAGATCTGCGAGCGGTAAACTATTACAAAACCAAAGCAAAACACATCCTTGCAACCGCACGAAAGCTCGATTCAGAATTTGGCGGGAAATTGCCCCGTACTCTTGAAGAAATAATGAGCTTCCCTGGAGTCGGAAGAAAAACCGCGCTCGTAGTACTCGGAAATGCGTACACTCTAGTCGAGGGAATTGCGGTAGATACCCATGTACAGCGACTGTCGAGAGTATTTAAACTGACGAAACATACACAACCCGAAAAAATCGAAAAAGATTTGAAACAATTATTTCCCAGAGGGGAATGGTTCCATCTGACCAATCGGATGATTGACTACGGACGATTGTATTGCCCTGCACGATGTACGCATATTGATTGCCCAATAGTACATAAGCTAAAACTAAAAAAATTGTATTAACTATCTACTATCTATAATAATCAACGACTAAAGAATGTCACAAAAAATTATGCAACAGGTAACTATTGAAAAACTCATCTTCGGCGGGCAAGGCTTTGCCCGAGTGGACGGGAAAGTATATTTTGTATGGAACGCACTTCCCGGAGAAGTGGTTGAAATTGAAATTCTGAAAAAACGAAAAGAATATATCGAGGCAGTCGCGACGAAGATTATCATGGCTTCGAAAGACCGGGTAGAACCACAAGATCCTCATTACCTCTCAACCAGTCCCTGGCAGATCATGAGCTATGCAAAAGAAAATGAATGGAAAAAAGAGATTGCGCTTGAGGTATACCAGAGAATTGGAAAAGAAGCATTCAGTGATATAACTCCTGAATTGGTTTTTGATCCAGAAACATATTACGGATATCGCAACAAAATGGAATTTAGTTTTGCGATCGACAAGACTGGCAGAACCTGTCTTGGTTTTTTTGAACGAGGCAAAAAAATTCGCTATGCTATTGAAACATCAGAGCTTGCAGATACCGCGATCAATGAAACAGCACACGATATTCTCGCGTGGGTACGGAAACACCAGATTTCAATGCGAAGCCTGAAGAGCCTTATGGTCCGAAGTGATGGAAATGGCAAAACGATTGCAGCATTGTTTATCAAAGATCGACTCGAGTTCCCTGACTATCCAAAACTAACCGATCAGATGATTGGATTCCAGCTGTATTATAGCACTCACAAATCCCCTGCTTCAGTCCCTACCGATCTCCTCCATTCCGAGGGACAAGACTACATCATGATCACACTCAAAGGAATTGAATTCAAAGTAGGATTGCTCAGTTTTTTCCAAGTACACTTGCCGGTGTTTGAGCGTGCACTCGATGATATCTACGAATATATCCCCAAAAAATCCAATTTGCTCGACCTCTATTCAGGTGTCGGCTCGATCGGATTACCCGTCGCAACACAGGCTACGCACGTAACACTGGTCGATAATAATACCGAAGCGATCCAGTATGCGACCGAGAATATAGCGCGTAACAAGATACAAAATGCTGAGGCAATCTGCAAACCCACCGAACATATTCTCGAATTGATTACGAGTGACGCAACGATTATTCTTGATCCGCCGCGCATCGGGCTCCATCATCGGGTAGTTGAAAAAATTCTTGAGACCAGACCGAAAACTATTATTTATCTCTCCTGCGATCTCTCGACCCAGGCACGCGATATTGCTCTCCTCCACCCTGCATACAACATTACCTTCTCCCGACTCTACAATTTCTTCCCACGGACACCGCATATTGAGGGATTGTGTGTGCTCAGTCTTCAATAAAATTATTACAAACAAAAAACCAGGCGATGAAGCTTGGTTTTTTGTAAACTAGTATTTTTACTACCAGTTCCCTCCCTATTTAAGATAATATCATATCTTAATAAAATTTGTCAATAAATAAAAACACATATATAAGCTTAATATAGCTAATAAAATATATTTTGTGTTATTTTTTTGACACAATTATTTTTCTATGCTTAAATAAGTACAATTATTTAATTTTTTATGGAAAAACATTTTTATAGCATGCTTAAAGATTTAGGACTTACCAAACTCGAAGCTGCAGTATATGAAGCTCTTTTGGACTTAGGTCAATCAGTAGTTTCCTCCATTGCTTCTTCTGCCAAGGTAAATCGTACAAATTGTTATAATATTTTAGAATCGTTAGTGCAAAAAAAAATGATCAATAAGGCACGATTTCGCGGTAAACTTGCATATAGCGTTGATAATCCAACGCAGATTATTATCAATTTAGAGCAAGAAAAAAAACAGCTTGACGCAACTCTTCAAAAAGCAAAAACGTTTCAGTCAGAACTTATACGTCGATATTCTCAAAAAAATGCCCGGCCAATTATTAAATACGTAGAAGGTATTGAGGGTATTAAAGAATTATATGAAGATAGCTTACGCTGTATTAATAAAATCGAGGGAATACGAGCCTATTCTTCTCCGGGCGATGTGAGAGAAGATTTGGGTGATTATGCAGATCGATATTTCATTCAACGTACACGTCGAAATATCCCCATCCGGACTATAGTCCCAGACAATGAACATGGCAAAGAGTTAAAGAAAATAGCTCACAAATTTCTACGTACAGTACGGTTGATTCCTAAAGAAAAATTTGATTTTTCACCAGAGGTATACCTTTATGACAATAAATTTTCAGTCATGTCCTTTAAAGAAAAATTTGGATTTTTGATTGAAAGTAAAATAATTGTCGATACTCTTAAAACTGCATGGGATCTAGCATGGGAAAAAGCTGAAGAGTACGATCAAAAAAAATAAAATTTGACCACTGTCTAAAAGAATCACATGCACATATTTAATTATAGAAATCGGTTTTCCAATTTAACGGATTATTAATAATATACTGTCGTATATTATATAATGCACGTTCATCGTGAATAATATGATCATGGAATCGCGGTTGCCAGGCAAAATTCCATTGATCCAATTCCATATGAATGCGTTTGGTCACCGTGGCCTTAAAACCACAAATAATCGATGAAATATTATTGCGTTGGGGACCGAATATATTATGGTAGGGTTGCGACGTGTGATTACACGATGGTGATTGCGTTGGTTGTGATGCACGTGGTAGAGACGCCTTGCAGGGCGTCTCTACGATGTCATTGGACATATAACCATTTTCCAAAATCCGAACAATCATATGCATATGGTTCGGCATAATCACCCATTCATCCAATTCCACGTTTGTCCGGATCGTAACGGTTTTTTTCCATTCATCGGTAACAATATGGCCCATATCGGATAAAATCATCGTACTGTTTACCACATTTCCAAAATGACATATTCGATTTTTGGTACATATCGTAATAAAATAAAAACCCGGCATGCCATAATTATGCCCAGGTTTACGCGCGGAATTAATCCGATATGTATTTCGAAATTTCCCCTCCATACACCCTCCTTTATGTTGGTCAAATACAATGTCTACATTCGATTTTCAATCTCTTTCCTAACCTTCTGCACAAACTCCTGCTTCGACATGGTGATCTGCTCCTCAATACCCCGTACCCGCACCATGAGATCTCCACCTTCGAGCTCCTTGTCACCAATGACGAGCGCATACGGGACCTTACTCTGAGATGTTTTCCTGATTTTCTTGCCGACTGTTTCGTCGGCTTTGTCGATCGAGATTCGAATCCCCGCCTTCCTGAATTCGATCCCGAGCGCTTCAGCGCCTGCAAGATGCTTCTCTGATACGGGAACAATCGCTACTTGTACGGGCGAGAGCCATACCGGGAATTCACCGGCGAAGTGTTCGATCAGGAATCCGATAAAGCGCTCATGCGTGCCCAAAGGTGCCCGGTGAATGATCGCGGGAGTCTTCCTCGAGCCGTCCTTGTCGATATATTCGAGCCCGAACTTTTTTCCCATGTAGAGATCGAGCTGATTGGTCGATGCAGTGAATGCACGGCCGATCGATGAGTAGATTTGGAAATCCATTTTTGGCCCATAGAATGCGGCACCCTCATGAACAATTTTATAGGGAACACCTGATTGTTCCATGGCGGCAATGGTCATTTCTTCTGCTTCTTTCCAGTCGGCTTCGTCGCCATGATATTTATCACTCTTCGCTGGATCACGAAGGGCGAGCTCCATTTCATAATTCGTAATACCGAGTGTTTTGTAGTAGTACTCATGCAGCTTGATCACTTCGACAAATTCTTCGACTGCCTGTTCTTTTGATACATAAATATGTGCATCATTCATCTGCATTCCTCGTACGCGCATGAGGCCAAATAACGAACCGGAATCTTCGTAGCGATGGCACCAGCCATATTCAGCAAACCGCACGGGCAAATCCCGGTAACTCTTGGGTCGTGCGGCAAAGGTCTTGTGATGGAATGGACAATTCATCGGCTTGATATAGTAGTTCTCGTCTTCAATCACAATCGGCGCATACATGCTGTCTTTGTAGAGCGGCAAATGTCCCGAGGTATAAAACAAATTTTCCTTGGTAATAATTGGAGTCGTGATACGCTGGTACCCCCATGCTTCCTCAGTTTCCTTTGCCCACTTCTCAAGTTCTTCCTTGATCACATTACCATTCGGAAGCCAGATCGGGAGACCTTTACCGATAGACTCATCGAAATAAAAGAGGTCCAGTTTTTCACCAAGTAGACGGTGATCACGCTTTGCCGCTTCTTCACGACGCTTGAGATAATCCGCCAATTCTTCCTTGGTCGGAAATGCGGTTCCATAAATACGGGTGAGCATGGGATTCTTTTCATCTCCTCTCCAATACGCTCCTGCGATCGAGAGCAACTTGAAATTGCGGAGTTCTTTTGAAGGGTTCTCGCTGTGTCCACCGCGGCAGAGGTCGGTGAATTTTCCTGCAGTGTAGAAAGTCAGTACGGCACCTTCACCAGAAAACTCTTCAACCAATTCTGTTTTGTATTGGTTACCTTTGAAAAATTCTTTTGCTTCCTCAGCACTCACTTCCCGATGTTCAAATTCTTTCCAGTGTTTCACGATTTCTCCCATTTTTTTCTCGATTTTTTTCAAATCCTCTTCTCCGATTTTCTCAGTCCCGAAATCAAAATCATAATAGAACCCGTCTTCGATCGCAGGTCCGATCGTGCGTTTTGCATTCGGATACAATTCTTCGACCGCAGCAGCAAGAAGATGTGCGGCAGAATGGCGGAGGTGGTTTAAACTTTCGGTGTTATTCATACGATATATAGTTATCCTATTAAATAAAAAACCCAGCACCTGAGAGATAGCTCTCGATCGTGCCGGGGTTCTGGTGTAAGACCAAAACGGTTCCACCCGTTCTTTTTCTTATTCAAATTTGTATAAAGCTCCGAGAGTGGTACCATATCCGATCGAAGATTCAGACTGGGCAGGTTCTCGTACCAACGCTTTAGATACAGAGACTATACTGTGTTTTTCCCCTCCTCGTCAAGCTTACTGTATCTCTCTCACCGTGATTTCCACGTTATTTGCTACATGTGGCACACTTCTGTTCCAGAGGGGCTTAAAGGACATTTCCACCCCTTCTACATGCTTCAGAGACATCACATAGCGCTTTACTTCATCTTCTGATTTCCCAAAGAATGAACTTTTGTCCAATTCCCTGCTGTTTTCATCGATATTCACTAGTCCCCGATGAGAAATCGTGAGTTGTATTTCCCCGGCTTCAAGATCATATCCTTCAAGCGAGATACTCGGATTTGGCTCGACCGAAGAGAGAATCTCGCTATTATCGACTACCCGCTTGGTCAGCATGTCTTCTGCAAATGATTTTGCCGCGGCCTCGTCATACCAGATTCCCGCGATGGTTGCCCGCCCTTTCACCGTGAATGCATCCACTTCTTTGCCGATATCGGCAACATCATCAAACGTATACTGCACGATATCGAATATTCCGACCATACCTTCCCCTGCGAAGCCTTCAAGTGCTGTCGCACCTCTCGCCTTCATCTCTTCAAGAGCAGTTTTTTCTGCCTTTTCTACATCGTCAGCGTCGACAACTCCGATGGTGCGGACTCCACCTGACATTTCCTGAGTACTCTTTGCATAAATCACTTTCTGTTTATCTTCCGAGAGCCCGGGAATCGTAAATGTTGTGGTCGCGATATTGCCTGATTCACCTGCTACATCCGCGTATACTGCTGCAGCTATTGATCCTTGTGCCGGGACGGTTATCGCATCTTTCAAACGAAACAGGATGCCTTCCTTTGATAGGAGACGCGTGGTTGCAATCAAAGGCTGCGCGGCATTGGTATCATTGACCAAGGTTACCTGACCGACCGCAATCGCGTCTTCGGATCTGCTTCCCTCAGGGGAGAATATCTTTTCGTATTCAATCACGGTGGTCGTGACTACTCCCCGTACGAGTGCGGAGGGATCACCTGAACGTATTTCGACCGTATCAGTCACCTCGAGCGGTTCTGATTTCGTAATAATCGTGATTGATGCCCGTTTTGAGGACATAAAAATGATCGTCCCGACCAGAGCAAGGGTAATAAACAAAAATGTCAGTGCGATAAATTTGTAAAACCGAACCGGCTGTTCGGAAGCAAGTGGTGCAGAATCAAGAGGCATAAGAAATTTCTAATTGATCTAAATTTAGAATGATTACCGTAAACATATTGTTTCTACGCAAGAGTATACCACATTTTCTATTTCCTACTCAATCACTCGGAATACTTCATCGAGTGTGGTGACACCTGCAGCAGCTTTGAGGACGCCATCTTCGACCATCGTTCGCATACCATGCTCACGAGCGGTACGCTCGATATCGAATTCTCCCACTTTTCCTTCGATAATCGCCTTTTTGATTTCTTCTTTGACCACAAATAATTCACAAATAATAATACGTCCTTTGTACCCGATGCCGTTGCATGCGGCACAGCCGCTTTTTGCGCTTACGTAAAATTCCTGATCTCCTCCTGCGATTTTTGCTTTATCATTTTCATTCATGCGGTCGATAATACCTTTCGCACGTGTCTGAATCGATACCTCAAGTTCTCCCAAGCTTACTTTCTCCCGGCATGATGGGCATACTCGACGCACCAATCGCTGACCCATGACACAGTTGAGCGCCGGAGCCAGGAGATACGGTGCCGCTCCCATGGAGAGGAAACGAGAAATCGATCCAGCAGCCGAATTGGTGTGCAAAGTCGAGAGCATGAGGTGTCCGGTCAGTGCTGCCTGTACCGCAATCTCTGCTGTCTCTTCATCTCGGATTTCTCCAACCATCACGATATCCGGGTCCTGGCGAAGGATCGAGCGAAGCCCGGTCGCAAACGTGTATCCTTTGCTATGGTCGATCTGGCTTTGGTTGACACCTTCCAGCCGATATTCCACCGGGTCTTCGAGTGTAATGATTTTCACTCCCGGCTGATTCAAAATCTGGAGTACCGCGTATAGCGTCGTTGATTTACCTGATCCGGTCGGACCGGTCGTAATGATCATGCCGGTCGGTCGTGCAATTTGTTCCTCGACAATCCGAAGCGCGTCTTCGGTAAATCCAAGATCCTCTAAGGTGATCCCTTTCTTTCCCTGCACCAAGAGACGCATCACGATACTTTCCCCAAATACGGTCGGGATCGTCGACACACGGACATCAATATCTCCATTCGGGCTTTTGATGGTAAACCGCCCGTCTTGTGGCTTAGTGGTAATATTAATTTTAAGTGCCGCAAGTAATTTGATACGAGAGAGCAATTTGTGATAGGCATCTTTACCGATATGTGCGACATCATGCAAAATACCGTCCAAACGATACCGCACCACAATATCTTCCTGTTCTGCTTCCACATGTACATCTGACGCATCTACTTTGAGCGCAGCGCCGAGTGCTACCGTAAGCATATCGGTCGTGGTCGCGGATTTGAGCAATTCAGCGACTGATGCAAAATCATTGACCGATGCCTGTACGCGAGACAATGCGTCAGCAGTTATCTCCACATCTTTTGTGATTGGCTTCACGGTTGGTAATTTGTCATAGAGTTCAAGGACATGCGCAAGACTGACCTCAGAAATAACATAGAGCGCCCCATGCGCATGCTTCTTCATCTCAATATCTTTGAGTATTTCTTCCGCACGGCCGCTTGTAGGATCGAGCGCCCCTATCCGGATTTCTTCACCGGTCGCAAAAAAACATACGACCCCCTCGGCCTCGGCATCTTCGCGTGTGATCTGTCGAAGTGCTTCATGTGTGATCGGAAATTTGGTCAGGTCGATATGTGGCATCCCAATTGATGCAGCAAAACGAGCAGCTTCTATTTCACGCTCTTTTTTCTTAATTTCACCCATCTTTTTCGACAGTGCTTTTTTCTCTGATGTCGCCTGGCTATCGGACGGATCGACAGGGGCAGGTGTCCCAGCACCCGAATGCATCAAATCATCAATTGTGGGGAAATCGGACATAGAGTATTATGATCGTTTGAGTCCGCCAAAAAACGCGTGTATCCGGCTCCGGAAACCCCATCGGTGCATAATCGCAAACAAATAGGTCCATGCAGTCGTCACAAACACCGCAAATATTGACCCTACGATTGCAGCATAGGCAAGCATGAGTACGATTGCAATTGAGGTGCCCATCTGTGCTAGACCCACGTCACCAATCAAGGTGCCATAGGCATTCAATGCCAGACTCGGCGCAATAAATACATACATACCCACGAGAAGCGCTGCCACTACCAGCGCATTGCACACGATCAATACCAGGCCCACTTCAAATGACACTACCCAGTGTTTCCTGAGCAAATTCCATGCATGTCTGAGTGCACCAAATAGATCTTTTTCCTCTACCACCAAATATCCGACCATATAGAACGTCAGCATGGAAGCAACCATTCCCATGAAAACTGAAACAATAAATACGATCAGGAATACCACAATACTCAGGGTTGACCCATAGACCGACGCGGCAAGAGCTGCTGCAGCAACCCCGAGGGAGAGTGCAAACAGAATACTTTTTTTCACGATATTCAATACTACGATTGAAGACACGTGACGCGCTCCCGCATGCCATGATTCTTCAAACTTCTCCATAGATTTGAGCCCATGCTTCATGGATAATGCTGCGGCATGCACGATGCCCCCCTGCGAAATCGCCGCAATTACGAGTAATGTCGCCCCCAAACCAAAGAGGATGACCAGGAGCAAGGCAAGTGCTCCCCAGGATTCAAACGAATAATTGAGCACTGCTCCCACCTCATGCAGGGTGTTTGGAGAGAACACATAGCGTATCTGTTCGGTTATTCCAAGCAAGGGCTCTTCAGACGCGCCTTTAAAAATACCTGACACTACATCAAAAATTCCCAATTGTCCGAGCAAGAGTGCAAATAATCCCAGTATCCATAATGCCTTATGGTGCCAGGTTAATTTCCAACTGGCATGAAGCACTTCGCGAAGCGTAGGTTCTTGCATACGAAAAAATTAGTGAAGATAGTTTGGCAAAAGTATAGCATACTTTAGTCTAACATCATAACTCTATAATTTGATCACAAAACAAATCCCCCAGGATTCCGGGGGATTGTATGTGCTCTGACTTCTCAGTTTTATGACTTTACAGACTTTCCAACTATATTCACAAATTCTTCCTGCTCGACGGTTTCCTTCTCAAGCAATACTTTCACGAGTTTGTCCATTTCTGAACGACGCTCGGTAATGACGTTTTCTGCACGCTTTCGAGCTTCTTCAAGGAGACCATTGATTTCACTGTCAATAAGCTCAGCTGTTTTTTCACTATAGTTCTTCTTATCATGAATTTCCTGCGCCAAGAAGATGAGTTCTTCGTTTTCCCCATATTGTCGAGGACCCAATTTGTCGCTCATGCCATAGCGAATGACCATGGACTTTGCAAGCTGGGTTGCTTTTTTGAGATCACTCGAAGGACCAGTCGAGAGTTGTTCATGACCATAAATCATTCGCTCGGTCACATATCCACCAAGTATCATCGCAAGCTCGTCTTTGAATCGCGCGAGGGTGCGATAGCGCACATCATTCTCCGGCATGCTGAGGGTATATCCGCCTGCCATACCACGGCCGATAATTGACACTTTTCGTACGGTGTCACAATTCGGCAAGAAGTGTCCTACAATTGCATGTCCTGCCTCATGATATGCCGTCATTTCTCGGTCTTTCTGACTCATCAACCGGGATCTTTTTTCCGGACCGAGAATTACTTTCTCAATACTTTCCAATACGTCACGTTCATCTACCACGGTTTTCCCGCGACGCACTGCAAGGATTGCCGCTTCATTCAACAAGTTTTCAAGGTCAGCACCTGAGAATCCTGGTGTCCGTTCCGCAAGCTTTTTCAATGAGACGTTCTCGGCAAGTTTTTTGTTTTTTGCATGCACCTTCAAAATTTCTTCGCGATCGGAAATGTCCGGCAAATCAATGACTACCCGACGGTCGAAACGACCCGGACGGAGTAGTGCCGGATCAAGTACATCCGGACGATTGGTAGCAGCCATGACAATTACTCCCAAATTCGGTTCAAATCCGTCCATTTCAACGAGGATTTGATTGAGTGTCTGTTCGCGTTCATCATGACTTCCTCCAAGTCCTGCCCCGCGCTTGCGGCCGACTGCGTCGATTTCATCGATGAATACGATAGCCGGGGCTGCTTTTTTTGCTTTGTTAAAAAGATCACGGACACGAGACGCACCGACTCCGACAAACATTTCCACGAATTCTGAACCTGAAATATGGAAGAATGGCACCCCGGCCTCGCCTGCGACTGCTTTTGCAAGAAGGGTTTTACCGGTTCCGGGAGATCCCATGAGAAGCACCCCACGCGGAATTTTAGCTCCCATGTCGGTAAATTTCTTCGGATCTTTCAAAAAATCCACCACTTCTAATAATTCCTCTTTTGCCTCTTTGGCACCGGCCACATCTGCAAATGTCTTTCTCGTATGTTCGTCCGGCTTTGCTTCTTTGGCACGGCTCTCGCCGAATCCCATAGCCCGATTATTTGCTCCCTGCACCTGTCGTGTAAAGAAATAGATAAGTACCACAAACAATACGAGCGGAATGATCCACGGCGCAATAATACTGACCCAGAATCTCCATCCGGATTCTTCCTTGATTTCAACTGAAATCGTATTCAATTCATCCGCAGTCACTCCGTATGAGGTCATGAGCTCTCCAAATGACGTCCCGACTTCCCGTTTCACCTCAAGCGGTGTCGCATTCTCATCTTTTAAGGTTACCCACAACGTATCACCACGAACCTCCACTGTCTTGACAGCATCTGCCTTGATCTCACTAACCAAGCGTGAAATGCTTGCGTTTTCTGGCTTCACACTCCCAAAATTTACCATTGACACTACTGAGGCGATCACAAAAAGGACCACGCAGACAATAAAAAAATTTTTAAATAATTGCTTCATATCAGAGCTAACATCTTATGAGTACAGTAGAGTGAGTATAGAGAGAAAAAAGGTGTTTGTCAATGATAAAAAAACCTGCACATTTCTGTGCAGGTTTTATCGTGATTATGCTGTTTTTTCTTCTGTTTTTGTTTCTTCTACCTTCGTTTCGGCTTTTGCTTCTCGCTTCTTTACCCCTTCAAGCCGGAGCCCAAGACGGTGCTCAGCTGGCTCAATTGAGATGATTTCGAAGTTATAGGACTTACCGATTTCAAACTTCGAGAGCAAGGTCTTCGGATCAGCCACACGCTTGTCTGAAAGATCGGAGATATGCGCAAGACCATGGATCTCAGCATCAAGCTTCACCATGAGACCGAATGATTCCACTTTGTGAACCTCACCCGATACCACCTGACCTATTTTATACTTGTCTTTGACTGATTTCCAAGGATCGTCGACGAGACGCTTGAGTGAGAGATAAATCTTTGATTTATTGAGGTCAATGATTTGTGCATTCACTTTGTCTCCGACTTTGAGTACATCTTTCGGGTGATCAATGCGCTGCCAGACGATTTCTGAAATGTGCACCAAGCCTTCGAGACCTTCGCCGAATTTGACGAATGCTCCGAATGGGGTAAGTGCGGACACTTCACCTTCAATTTTGTCTCCAACTTTGTATGAATCAAGGATATTCTTCTGCTCTTCTTCCCATACTTCTTTTTCCGAGAAGATAAGTTTTTCATCATCCTGATTTGCATCCAGTACTTTTACTTTGACGGTATTACCTACAAATTTTTTCAAATGTTCAAGGATTCGGTTCTTGTCTCCGCCCTGTACGCGAGGATAGTTATCAGGATTGAGCTGAGACACAGGCATGAATCCGGTAAGTGCATCTGCCTGGAGCATGAGACCCCCTTTGTTTGCCTGGATAATCTTTGCCTTGATGACTGTACCTTCTTTGACGTACTTCGCCATGCGTTCCCACACGAGACGGTTGCCGGCTACTCGGAACGAAAGTTCCATTTCCCCGTTTTCATTCTCGTCTTCGACGACGGTCGCTTCGACCTCGTCACCGACTTTGATATGTGCGAATTCTTTTGATTCACTAAATAATTCATCTCCACGAACGACACCGATGATAATACCATTGATGTCTACACGGACCTCACCACGATCGATCGAGATGACATGTCCTTTGACCAAATCTCCTACTTGAGGAATCTGGGCAAAATAATCCTTTAACAATTCCTCAAAATTTTGAGTAGTTGCTTTTGTTGCCATAGTTTCTATAGCTTAACCTGCTTCAGGGCAAGTCTCGGCCACGCCGAGTTAAATAAAGTAGGCTGAGTGTAGCATAGAGTTTTGAATTTGTAAAGGCTTATCAGGCCTATGGAGCTTATAGGGTTTACCTGGCTGTTTTGAACTTTGAAATTTGAATTCTGAACTTGCACAACCCTCTTGCTTTCTAGTACCAAACCCGGTATACTTTCCGCATATTTGTAACGATTAACACCCTTGATTTATGCATATCTCTTGGCTTGGTGGAACCGCGATTAAATTACAGACCAAATACCTTGATACTGATGTCGTCGTGCTTATTGACCCCTATAAACCGAGCTCTGGCACGATTCCGCGTAGCCTTACTGCGGACGTCGTATTACTTACCCGAGCAAACTCTGAAACCATTACCCTATCAGGCAACCCTTTTATTCTTGATACTCCAGGTGAAATTGACTCAAAAGGGGTGCTGGTTACCGGCATCCCGGGTCATACTGAGGACTCCATTATGTTCCGCGTGGATATTGAAGGAGTTAGCATGGCACACCTCGGACTGATCAAGGAGGCCCTCACTCCCGCACAACTTGAAATTCTCTCCAGTGTCGACCTCGTCTTTATTCCGGTAGGCAACAAAGCCGCATTTGATACGGAAGCTGCCATGAAAGCGATCAATAGCCTTGAACCCCGCATTATCGTCCCAATTGCGTTCAAATCAGATAATGACCCAGATGCTGCAAGTCCGGACGCATTTATCAGGGGCCTCGGCTTCCAGGTCCCGACTGAGGAGAAGAAGGTTATTATCAAGAAAAAAGATCTACCGGAAGAAGAGACCCGGGTGATTTTGTTGGGTAAAGAATAAGATTCTAGTCGAAAGTCATAAAGTCTCTAAAGGCGAAAGCCAAAGAAAAAGACCTTATGGACTTTACGAACTTTATAGACTTTTAACTAACTATGTCCCGAGATACTCACAATCTCAAAGACGCCATTGCTCGGATTCCTGGTTTAATTGCGACGGAGTATGCAAAAAAAGAACCGAAAACGGCTCTGAAACATGCCAAGCATCCGGTATATACCTCGCCCCGGCATAGCCGAAGGTGGCTTCTAATCGGAGTTATCACCTGCAGCCTCGTCATTCTTGGTTTCTGGCTCTTGTACATTTCTGAACTCATCAACACTCACAAATCAAGCATCAATCCGATTGACACCTTCAACAATTCCGAGGACAGTAATCTATCAAACCTCATTTCCACGTTTAGCGCCCTTGAAGACGGATTGAGGGAAAACCTCACCACACCTTCGGAACTGAAAGCACTGGTCGCGGACGCCATTACCCCCCTCCTCAGCACCTCAAGTACGTCCGCTACCGCGTCTTCAACTACTGTTTCATCAACACCACTAAGCACCACGTCTACTACCATTACCACAACTACAACGCCTTAACACCAATTCTATGCCCGAAGAAAAAAAACTCGTACCTGTACAGCCCAGCCTTACCGATGGAAAAGTCGAACCGATCAACTTGGTCGATGAAATGAAGACCTCATATCTTGATTACGCCATGAGTGTCATCGTTTCACGTGCGTTGCCTGATGTGCGCGACGGCTTCAAGCCGGTGCACCGTCGCATTCTCTATGCGATGTGGGGTATTGGGTTGAAACATTCTTCCAAATTCAAAAAATCAGCGCACGTGGTCGGAGAAGTGATGGCAAAATACCATCCGCACGGAGACTCAGCGATTTATGATTCACTCGTCCGCATGGCACAGGATTTCAACATGCGAAAAATGCTCGTACATGGGCAAGGAAACTTTGGCTCCATGGATGGAGATGGTGCTGCAGCCATGCGCTATACCGAGGTGAAACTCCAGGCACTAGCCGAGGAAATGCTGTATGACATTGAAAAAAACACGGTCGATTTCTCACCAACGTATGACGGCAGCCACAAAGAACCGCGCGTACTCCCGAGCAAACTTCCGAACCTCCTCTTGAACGGAAGTATGGGTATCGCGGTCGGCATGGCAACCAATATTCCGCCGCACAATCTCGGAGAATTGTGTGATGGGATTACCCATCTGATCGAAAACCCGACAGCGTCGATTGAAGACCTTGTCCAATTTATCAAAGGACCCGACTTTCCGACCGGCGGCATTATCTACAGCAAAAACGATATTCTCGCTGCCTACGCTACGGGGCGAGGCGGAATTGTGATGCGTGCAAAGACTGATATCCAGGAACTTGCAGGTGACAAATTCAATATTATTGTAAGTGAAGTCCCTTATCAGGTGAACAAAGCAACGCTCATTGAAAAAATTGCAACCCTGGTACAAGAGAAAAAACTTGACGGCATCAAGGATTTGCGTGATGAATCAAACAAAGACGGTGTCCGTATCGTCATCGAACTCAAAAAAGATTCGTATCCGAAAAAAGTTTTGAACCAGCTCTTCAAGATGACCGAGCTTCAGACCACCTTCCACGTGAACATGCTCGCACTCGTTGACGGTATCCAACCACGTGTACTCAATCTCAAGACCGTGCTCGAAGAATATATTAAACACCGTGAAATTATCATCAGACGACGCACTGAATTCGATCTTGCAAAAGCACTCGACCGTGCGCATATTCTTGAAGGATTGAAAAAGGCGCTTGATAAAATCGATCTTATCATCGTAACTATCCGCAAATCAAAGGATAAGGAAGAAGCGAAAGTAAACTTGATGAAAAAATTCGATTTCACCGAACGCCAGACTGTTGCGATTCTTGAAATGCGTTTGCAACAGCTTGCCAACCTTGAGAGACAGAAGATCGAAGACGAGCTTGCAGAAAAAAAGAAGCTCATCACTGAACTCGAATCGATCCTGAAGAGCCAGAAGAAAATTCTCGGTATCGTAAAATCTGAAGTCGCTGAACTTCGCGAACGATTTGCTGACGACCGCCGCACCAAAATTATTGCACACGGTGTCAAAGAATTTTCAATTGAAGATCTCGTGCCGAATGAACCAACACTCATCATCACGACTGCAGACGGCTACATCAAACGTCTCCCTCCAGATACATTCAAACAACAGATTCGCGGGGGCAAGGGAGTTATCGGTCTTACCACCAAAGAAGAAGATGTCGTTGACCAGATTATTTCTACCAACACGCACGACAACATACTCTTCTTTACCACGCGCGGACGCGTATTCCAGCTTCGTGCCTACGACATTCCTCAGGGTAGTCGAACTGCCAAAGGCCAGGCATTGGTAAATTTTCTCCAGCTTGCACCGAATGAAAAAATGTCAACCATTCTCTCGATGGACGACATGACCAAATATGAATACCTCGTCATGTTGACCAATAAAGGAACTATCAAAAAGACCCGGCTTGATGATTTCAAGAATGTACGTCGATCCGGACTTATCGCTTTGAAACTCAAAGAAGACGACATGCTTGAGTGGGTGCGTCCTTCAAGCGGGAACAATGATATTATTACCGTTACATCGGGTGGGCAGGCAATCAGATTCCAGGAGCGCGAAGTGCGCGCCATGGGACGAACCGCGAGCGGGGTACGCGCGATCAAACTACGATCGAATGATCTGGTCGTAGGCATGGACGTCGTCTCATCTGACTTAGTAAAGAAGAAAGTACTTGAGCTCCTCGTCGTGTCTGAAAACGGTCTTGGTAAACGAACCATGCTGACTGAATACAAAGTACAAGGACGCGGTGGAAGTGGTATCAAGACAATGGATGTAACAGCAAAAACCGGTCATATCATTACAGCACGTGTCATCAACAATACTGAAAATCAGGACCTTATGATCATCTCAGTCAAAGGTCAGGTGATCCGTACGCCGATCAAGAGTATTTCAACGCTTGGTCGGGCAACACAAGGTGTCCGAATCATGCGATTCAAGCAGGAAGGTGACAAAGTGGCGAGTCTTGCCCTCCTTGCCGCAGGGAAAGAAGATGAGGAAGAATAAATATTGAAAGATTAGAAAATTAAAAAACCACCCAATACGGGTGGTTTTTTAATTTCTATCTGCTGAATAGCCTTGAAAAAAATCCTTTTTTAGGCTCATTCAATTGCGTATTCTTTGGCTGAGCCTCTTCGGTTCTTTTTTTACTCATTTGGTCCGCAATCCAATCATCGCTACTTGTTGCTTCCATGATATCATCATGCGCATCAATTTCAGATACCATATCTCCGAGTGCATGTACCCCTGCTCCCTTTCTGTCTATCTCACTCGACATGGCTGCAATATTCCGATGGATCCCGGCAACTTTCTCTTTATCCGCCTTTCTCATTTCCGCATCCATTGTTTTGAGCTTGTGTGCGCGATCATTTTCTTGCACTTTTTTTACCGCCTGGAGATCCTCAATCAATTCTCGTATAGCTCTCAACTCTTTCGGGCCCACGTCCGGAGACTTGAGTGCGACAAAATAATTATATGCTTCAGGTAATTTCTCGAGTGCCTGATCCTGCAGATCGTTCGGCACTTCTTCACCTGCATTCTGCAGGGCGGTAATCTCGCGGACCAAAGCAGCGACTTCTTCCCTATTAGGAATTTTTGGCGTGCGTTTTCTTTCCCTATTTCCCTGAGAAATTTCGTGAGTACTTACACTCATATAATTAAGAGTTAAGAATAGTAATTAGTGTTTTTTTGATAATACGGCTTTCAGGATTGCTGCTGCTGTCTTTCCTTCCCCGTCAATTTCTTTCACCATGCCCCTCGCCTCATCTTTGGTATACCCCATTGCTATTAGCCCTTCCACTACATCTTCCAGCACCCCTTCTGCAGCATTAATACCCTTTGAAGCATTTGCTACTATACCGATCTTATTTTTCAACTCCACTACCAATCGTTCTGCCGTCTTCTTCCCCATACCCTGAATTGCAGTCAGATATTGTACATCTCCCCGTGCGATTGCACTCCTGATTTCATCAATTGAGCCGAGCGATAGGATATTCATGGCACTTTTTGGCCCAATGCCGGACACGGTCATGAGTAGCATAAAAAATTCACGCTCCTCGAGGGAACCAAACCCGAACAATTCATGACTCTGTTCGCTGATTTTCTGATATGTAAACAAGGAAACCGGGATGCTACTATTCAATTCCATCAGTCGACGTACGGGAAGCATGACCTCATAGCCCACTCCGGACGGCGTAGAAATAATCACTGAATGTTTGGTTGTTCCGACGATGGTTCCGGTGAGAAATGCAATCATAGAATGTTGATTACCGTACAGGCGCCCTGTAGGACTTCTCTATCGAGATAAATATTCTACCAGGGTTTCTACCCCGAATCCATTGGCACCCGGATGCAAATAGGGTTTTGACTTTGACATGAAAATCGCACTCGCAAGGTCGATATGCGCCCAAGTGTAATCGGTAAAGAATTGCAGGAATGCAGCCGCAGTCGACGCTCCACCAAATGCAGGACTGCCGACGCCGCTCATGTTTTTGATATCTGCAATTTCACTCTTGTTTGCTTCCGTATATTCCTCACCAAGGGGCAATCTCCAGAGCTGTTCACCGGTCACTTCTCCTGACTTGATCAGGTTTTTGCAAACCGTCTCATCGGTCGTAAAGACACCTGACCGCTCGGTCCCGAGCGCACCCATGCACGCACCAGTCAAGGTCGCAAGGTCTATCACCTCGAGAGGATTATATTGTGTTGCATAGCAGAGTGCATCTGCAAGAATAAGGCGTCCTTCAGCATCCGTATTCACGATCTCGACAGTCTTCCCGTTCATTGCCGTTAGCACGTCATCTGGACGGAATGCCGAGCCACTCGGCATATTTTCCGCAGTCGGTACCAAAGCCACAATATTTTTCTTCAGTTTCAAATCTGCTGCAACTTTGATCGCACCCAATACTGCTGCCGCACCAAGCATGTCGAATTTCATTTCGGTCATCCAATTTCCCGGCTTGATCGAAAGTCCACCCGAATCAAAGGTAATTCCCTTACCCACGAGCACGGTCGGCTTCTCGCTTTTTTTGCCTCCCCAATATTCCGCAATGATAAATTTCGGCTCATGTATTGATCCCTGCCCTACTCCAAGCAGGCATCCCATTTTCAATTTCTCAATCTCTTTTTTTCCCAATACTTTGACCGTGAGACCTTTATTCTGTTTGGACAATTCAAGCGCGGCATGACCCAAATATTCCGGAGTCATGATGGTTGGTGGTGTATTACCGAGATGCCGCGTGAAATTCACTCCGGCAGCTATGACTGTGCCATGCACAAGCCCTTTTTCGAATACTTTCTTTTCTTTTTTCTCGATCGGGATTACCCATTGGATTGTTTCAAGTGCTACTGTTTTTGCCTCAGGATCGGTCTTGTGTTCGTCATATGCATAGGTCGAAATTTCAGCACTGCGCACCAGAAGCGAACCAAGCATTTCAAGCTCCTCTTTCTTCCTGAGTCCGGTCGTGACCACGAGCGAAATTCGCTTCCATTTTTTCCCTTGTGCTGCGACCAATGCAGCTCCGACGCATTCACGCAGTCGGCGGACACTATAGTCTTTTTCCTTTCCGAGCCCAAGCAGCATGGCCCGTGGATGCTCCGCGTTACCCGTATGAAGCACCAATTTTTCCTGTTTTTTTCCACCAAAATCACCCAAAGTCAGTGCCTGTGCGATTGCATCTTTTGCGTCATGCACTACGTCAAGATTTTTAATTTCGGTTTCCCATTTTTGCCCCTCAAATAAGGGGAGTATCATGAGGTCGCAGGGGTCCAGTTTTTCAGTATGCAATCGTGTCGTGAATTTCATATAGTTATAGATTATTCTTTATTCTTTTGTTACTTCAATCGTGCCATTTTTAATTTCTTCACCTACCACCCCAACGATCATAGTAGTACCGGTCATCCTCTTAATTTCTTCTGCATATGTTTCATTCTCAAAAATTGCACGTAACTGTTCGTCATCTTTATTGTATGTAATTTTGCCCCGATCTTCAATCGAATATCCTTTTTCTTTTCGTATTTGATTGATAGTTCGTACCTTTTCTCGTACTTCCCCTTCCATTTTTAGCTCTTCCGTAAGTTCAACATTGAGTGCGACGGTAAGATCCCCCTCTTCCTTTACGATCACATACTCTCCCGGTTCTGTTTTTTCAATTGCAACTGTTTTGACATTCAATTCATCTGCAATGATTTCTTTGGCACCTTCTTCCAGTTCCACCCCGTGAACCGATACGTGTGCAAGCACTTGTCTCACTTTTATTCCTGCACTTGCACGAAGTGACAATCCCAATTCAACAATTTTTCTGATCTCTTCCATTTTTGTAAGTATTTTCGTATCGATCTCTTTTTTGTTTACGGTCGGATAGTCTTCGAGATGTACGCTTTCACGCTCACCACCAGCTTTTTCATAGATATTCTCAGCGATGAATGGAGTGAACGGTGCCATGACTTTTGAAAGTGTCAAAAGAACTGTTTCTAATGTTGCGAGTGCTGCCTCTTTGTCTTTTTCATCATCCCCCTTAAATCGATCACGACTACGTCGTACATACCATTGTGACAGCTCAGTTACGAATTCGACAATTGGTCTACTTGCTTCAGCGAGCTTATAGCTTTCCATTCCTTCAGTTACTTCTTTCACAAGAATGTTGAGTTTTGTAATTATCCAACGGTCGAGAATATTCTCTCTTTTTACTTTTACATTTTTACTTTTACCCTTGAACAAATCATAGAACTCACACACATTCCACACGGTATTTATGAGTTTGTTATACATCTCCCTTACACCTGCCTCAGAAAAATTCAGATTTTCCGCAGCCATAACCGGGGACGTAAGAAGATAATAGCGCAATGCATCTGCACCGTATTTTTCGAGGATAAGATTCGGGTCCGGATAATTTTGTAATTTCTTGCTCATTTTTTTGCCGTCTTCTGCGAGTACGATTCCATTCACAATCACATTCTCAAATGCGGTTTTTTTGAAGAGTGCGGTTGCGAGGATATGCAAATAGTAGAACCATGCGCGCGTCTGGTCCTGACCCTCGGCAATAAATTCAGCAGGAAAATTCGCTTCAAATGTCTCCTTGTTTTCAAATGGATAATGCACCTGTGCGTATGGCATGGATCCCGAATCAAACCACGTATCAAGCACGTCCGGCACGCGCGTATATTTTTTTCCGTTTTTCTCAATCACGACATGATCGACAATGTGCTTATGCAGATCATCGACTTTTTGTCCTGACAATGCTTCGAGTTCAGCGCTCGAGCCGATACAGATCATGTCGCCGTCTTCACTCTGCCATACGGGAATCACGGTGGCCCAGAATCGCTGACGTGAGATCGACCAGTCGCGAGCGTCCTCGAGCCATTTACCAAATCTACCTTCCTTGATATGCGCAGGCGACCAATTGATATTCTTGGCAAGCTTGAGTGCGTCATCTTTTACCTTAGTAACATTTACAAACCAGCTCCCAGTCGCATAGTTGATGAGCGGTGTATCACAGCGCCAGCAGTGAGGATATGAATGTTCGTATTTTTTCTTTGAAAATAATTTTCCATTATGCGCAAGCCATTTCACGATTTCGACATCGGTCGCTGTATGATCCCCAATCGGCTTTACATGCATTCCTGCAAAATCAGTAACACGATCGATAAACGTGCCGTCCATTTTTACATGCTGGATAAATGGCACATGTTCTTTCTTAAAGACTTCATAATCATCAGTACCGAACGCAGGCGCAAGATGTACGACACCGGTTCCGTCTTCAGTAGTCACAAAATCAGCCGTGACCACTCGAAAAGAATTTTTACTATCCGCAAAATATGGAAATAGTGGTTCGTACTCAAGACCAACGAGTTTCTCACCTTTCACACGATTCAGTAATTTATACACCTCTTTTTCTCCGTCTGCTTTTCCTGTTTTAGTAACAACAACTGTTTCCCCTATTTTTATTTCTGACCCTAACAAATTAAGATCTAAAACAGAATTCTCCAATTCAGACGCTACAATTACAATTGAATGCTCTCCTTCTTTGGGGTCGATACTGCCACCCTTCTTTATCTCTGTATCTACAATTACTTTATCCCACACCGCATAATCAATATCTCCTCCTACTGCAAGTAGCACATTCCCCGGCAATGTCCATGGTGTTGTCGTCCATGCAAGTACATACACATCATCGTCGATTCCCAATTTTTCTTTTGCATTTTTAACTTTAAACTTTGCAGTAACCGAAATATCTTTAATATCCTTATACCCTTCACTTACTTCTTGCTGTGATAATGTCGTTTCACAGCGCGGACAGATATGCATGGGCTTATATCCATGATAAATCAAATCCTTGTCCCAAAGCTGCTTGAAGACTGCCCATACCGATTCCATATAGCTGTTGTCCATCGTGCGGTATGCATGCTTCATGTCGACCCAGCGACCAAGGCGTGTGACCGTCTTCTCCCATTCAGACACATAACTCAATACTTTCGACCGACAACGCTCGTTGAATTCAGCCACTCCCATGTCTTCAATATCTTTTTTACTCTTGGTTCCAAGCTCTTTTTCCACGATATTCTCAATCGGAAGCCCATGGCAGTCCCACCCCCAGACACGCTCGACGCGTCGTCCCTGCATGGTCCAATAGCGGGGCACTGCGTCTTTCATGACACTTGCAACAATATGCCCATAGTGAGGAAGACCGGTCGCAAACGGAGGTCCATCATAAAAAGTATATTGTTTGTCGACCGGACGGTTTTCAACTGTTTTTTTGAATGCATCAGTTTTTTCCCACTGTTCGAGTATCTTCAATTCCTGTTCTTTGGCATTATATGGCATAGCAATTGTAAAAAAATAAAAACCCCTTAGTGTGAGGACCCTTTACGGGCGGTACCACCTCACTTCCAAGCGGCTGCTTCATGATGGGCTATTACGGGCTTACCCGAGAGGTTCTAAGGCCGATCGCAGATCGGATTCTTCCTCTAGCGTTCTCAATACGAGATATTCTGTTGATAGCAGAAAAACGCGATGTACTTGTGTGAATACTATAGAGCAAGGATGAAAAAAAGTCAAAACTACAGCCCGAAATTCTTCTGTAAAATAGCCTTATAAATACTATCACGGCTGAGTACTCCAACCAAGACCCCATTGTCGGTCACGGGCAGCCGATTGACATCGTGCGCCAGCATGAGTGCTCCCGCCTTCATGATCGGATCATCTGGAGTCACGGTCAGGATATTGCGTTTCATAAAGACTTCTACTTTGGTTTTCCTGATTTCCCCGGCCTTTGATTCCCGGGCTTCCATATCCGTATAGCTCTCCGGACTCTCATAAAAACTCCGGTACCACGGATACAATATGCGGACAATATCTTTTTCGGATACGAATCCGACTACCCTATTCTTCTCATTCAATACTGGTACTCCACTCAGGTGATTGGTATAGAGCACCCGAGCCGCTTCTTCGTAGGTAGTCTCAGGACTTACTGAAATAGTCGTTGTATCCATTAGTTCTTTGACTTTCATATACAAAATATTAAAAAGTAAAGTAAAGAAACAGATACAAAGGACAGTCATATTTTTACTATAACCTTAAGGCCTTGTAATCGTCAAATTTTACCTTCTTCTCTTTACCAACCAGAGTAAACACAGTATACTTTTAATGAGTAATACGGTACTGAAATTTTCTTTTTACTTTTGATTGTATGTATACTGGAAACCTCTATATCGCAAGTGACCACGGCGGGTATTCCCTCAAGAAACGCTTGGTCCGATTTGTCGAAAACGAATTACAGCGACCGATCGAGGACATGGGGCCACATGATCATGTCGAGAGTGATGATTACTCCGATTACAGCTTCCCCCTTGCCGAGAAGGTGGCGAGTGAAAATGCCCGAGGTATTCTCATCTGTCGCAACGGAATTGGAGTCTGTGTAGCTGCAAACAAAGTCATCGGTATCCGTGCGGGCATCGGATACAATATCGCAAGTGCGGAGTCCATGATGAAAGACGACAATACCAATATCCTCTGTCTAGCCGCTGATCACCTGTCTGAAGATTTCGCTATGGCAATCGTGAAGCGGTGGCTTGAGACACCGTTTAGCGAAGCTGAGCGGCATGTACGAAGACTGGAAAAAGTCAGTGACTACGAAAAAAACATATGATCGATATTATTCCTTCAATCCTGGTCAAAACAAGACAAGAATTCATCAAAGAGATTGATTCACTTGAACATGTAGTACCACATGTTCAACTTGATATTGCTGACGGAATATTTGTACCCAATACTACCTGGGGCGAGCCTGAGATCATCCGCCATATCGATGGATACACTCTAGAGCTCCATCTCATGGTCAAAGATCCACTTGAGACCATCGCACTCTGGAATGACATTCCCCAGATTACCCGATATATCATTCACTATGAGTCGGTTGCAGATGCGGTAGCAGCCATTACTCATGCAAAAAATACCAAAAAGGAGGTATTTATCGCACTTAATCCTGAGACAACGCTTGAGGTTCTCACACCTATACACCGCCTCATTGAGGGAGTATTATTTATGGGCGTACATCCTGGATTCCAGGGGCAACCATTGATACCTGAAGTCTTGGAAAAAATAGCTGTATGCAGAGAAACATACCCAGAATTATACACCGAACTCGATGGTGGAGTGCAGGAAAATACCTTACAGGCAATTGCTGAATCCGGGGTACAGGCGATTTGCCCGGGAAGTCTGGTTTTCAAACGACAATCACCTCCACACGAACAAATCATGTTTATAAAAAGCAAACTCGCTCAACATAGCTCTCAATAATACTATGGAAAAACAAACAGAATTACTTGATCTCGTCATTATCGGTGCTGCTGCTGCAGGCTGTGCTGCTGCAGTATACGCAGCCAGACGTAATTTGAAATTCGTCATGGTAGCAAAAGATGTTGGTGGAGAAGTGGCACTCTCCGGAGAAGTGGAAAATTGGCCAGGCGTCATTCACACTACAGGATTTGAACTTGCGCAAAATTTTTATAAGCATGCGGAATCATACGGTGTCAAAGCCGATATCGGATATGCGGTTACCGGAATTGAGAAAGAGGAAAATTATTTTGTCGTTCGGACTGAAGACTATTCCAAAAAAGAAAAAAACTATTATACGAAGACGGTTATCATTGCAAGCGGTATTCATCCGCGTGAGCTTGGAATTCCGGGAGAGAAAGAGTTCCGGGGCAAAGGGGTCACGTATTGCACCGTATGCGATGGACCCTTATATCGAAAAAAAATAACCACAACCATTGGGGCAGGTAATGCAGCGCTCGAGTCAGCGCTTATGATGTCTGAACTCGCGGAAAAAGTGTATTGCATCACCAAATTTCCGAATACTCCTGAAACCAATGGCGGATTTCCCAAAGGGGAAAATATTTTGATCGACAAATTGAAGAAAAAAGCTAATGTGGAAATTATCTACGGCGCCAAAACTACAGCAATTATCGGAACCGAGCAGGTACATGGTGTCACGTATACTGATCACACTGGTACAGAACAGACTATTGAAACCCATGGGGTTATGGTACATATCGGTAATATTCCCAACTCCTACTTTGTATCCAATGTTGAAAAAACTCCTGTTGGCGAGATTGTCGTCGATCATAAATGCATGACCTCGGTTCCCGGAATTTTCGCCGCGGGCGATGTTACCACCGTCCCCTATAAACAGATCGTCATTGCTGCTGGCCAGGGTGTCACAGCTGCACTCTCAGCAATTGAATATGTCAATAAATGGCATGAGTAACGCTCACACCTCCTATGTTTGGTGACTGGGGTCCCCTTCACATCTCTCTCCTCATTCTTTCGGCGACATTTGGTGCAGTAAGTGCGTATTATTACCGACAAAAAAAAGATAGACAAGTCTATCTTTTTTTATTTCTCAGCGGATTATCATTATTCTCGTTTGCAGCGCTCCTGACCCCATTCCTCAATCCGTGGGATGAACGATTCCATGCACTCGTCGCAAAAAACCTGATCAGTCACCCACTCATGCCGACGCTCTACGACGATCCTGTGGTCACCATGGCATATGACCAGTGGGATCGCTCGCATATCTGGCTCCATAAGCAGCCATTATTCCTATGGCAAATCGCAGTGAGTTTTACCTTGTTCGGATTTTCCGAATTTGTGCTTCGCATCCCTAGTATTATCTTGGCAAGCATACTCCTTATCATCGTATACCGGACCGGTTCTTTACTTATCACTCGACGCGCAGGACTGCTTTCTTCATTACTCGTACTCTCTTCTCTGTATCTGACACGTCTGGTCTCGGGCGGGATTCCTCTCGACCACAATGACGTATCATTTATTGTCTACGTTTCACTCAGTATCTGGGCACTGATTGAATACTACTTTTCTCGGCGGCGGCACTGGATCGTCTGGATCGGATTATTCTCCGGATTCGCGATTCTGTGCAAGTGGCTTCCTGGACTTCTCGTCTATTTAGGCTTTACACTCCTTTGGTTTCTCCACTATCGATGGAATGTACGTCTCTACAAACCGTTACTTCTCTCACTTCTCGTCACCCTTGTGGTTGTACTCCCTTGGCAGATCTTCATTCTCGTACACTACCCGGTTGAAGCATTGCATGAATATGCATACAACTCACTTCATTTTATGGACGCAGTTGAGAATCATGGTGGGCCCTGGTATTTTCATATTGCCAATTTTTCAACTCTATATGGCCCCTACACGCTCATACTTTTCGTACCCGCACTCTATGCCTTCTATATGCTCATACGTGACCGGCGAGTGTTTATCGCGTTCGCTGCCATGATTGCATTCACGTATTGTTTCTTCTCTCTTGCAGCAACGAAGATGCCTACGTTTGTCCTGATTGCCATACTTCCAGTCTATCTTAGCTTTGGCGCACTTTGGGAATATATCCTCCAGAGAATCGAGCGATTCCCAATACGAAGATTCTGGACCTTGCTTTTGATGGGGGGCATCGGAATTATCATCATCCTCACTCGATATGATATTTCCTTTGTGCGCCACTCTTATTCACTTACCACTCCCGACGCTCTCGGCAGACTCGAGAATAAACGCATCTTCACCTCACTTTCACTTCCACCAAATGCCGTGTTGTTCAATGTGCCGGCACGTTATTATATTGATGCAATGTTTTACATGGACATCCCCTCGTATAATTTTGTTCCAAGTGAAGCGCAGGTGATGGACTTAAAAAAACTCGGAAGAATCATTGCAATCGTAAGTACACACCCGCCCGACTTACCTGCATACCTTCTCGATGATCCGAGTATAATCATTGTACCGGTCGAGCTCTACAATTTATAGGTTTTTTTAAGATGACTTTGTGATACTCCATGATAGTGTGTTATACTCGGTTAGTATACCTTTTGACGTATGAAACTTACATTTTGAATTTACATACTATGTTCCTCGAATCCTGGTTCCCCACCCTTCCGACTTCACTTGCTGAAACCATGGTTTATGTTGTTGCGTTTCTCGGAGCACTGCTTTTGGCATACGGTGTTTTTCTTGAAGCAGAACGACGCCAGGACCTTGTATTCTTTCTTGGTGCTACGTGCCTCTTAGTCTATGCAGTTTACATCGAAAGCTTGATATTTGTTATTGCCATGGGAACTTTTGCACTCAACGCCATGATT
>CAYWFD010000001.1:0-38513 GCA_964457885.1 uncultured Gammaproteobacteria bacterium | reverse complement strand
GGCATCAACCTCTTCGTGAATCACGGAGGTGGATGGAAAACTCGGTACGCACATCTCAGCGAGATTACTGCGACACCAGGTCAGTACGTCAGCCAGGGTCAGCAGATCGGTAAGGCGGGTAACACTGGACATATCATCACGTCCAGTAGCTGTCCGCACGCGGGTTCACACATTCACTTCGTTCTCTACTACAACGGAATGAGTGTTGCCCCGACTCCGATCTCGGGCGTCAACACACTAACCGTCACTACAACAACCGGACAGAAGTACATCTCGAACAACTACCCACCGTACCTTTTCGACAATAACACTACAAATGCGTACACGTGTAGTGACCCTCCCATCGGCGGACCAACGACCAACTGGGTGTACAGTTGCAACGATCGCGAAACCATCTTCTATGAAGGCGAGGATGTTTTCTCGGTCATTCGCCTGACTCAAATCAGTCAGAACATCACGTTCCGCGTCGAAGCATGGCGAGTCGGCGAGCTCGACTATGACTGGGCATGGCAAGAGCCGACCGAGCGTCAGGTCGAGCCAAATGTATGGGGTTACACCTACTTCAATCCGGAGTTTAGAAATGTGTGGGCGGGAGACTGGGAGTTGCGGACGTTCGCAGATACGGGTGACGGATTCCTACCACTTACAACTCTAAGCTTCATCGTTCAAGGAGGTAATCAGCAGTATCCGGGCTACCCGTACCAATACAATGGGAATGCCTACCACTGCAAAGATGGAGTTACCGGTGGTGCGAACACCAACTGGATCTACACCTGCAACAACCCGGAACAGGTGTATCAGCAAGGTGACACGGTCTGGTCGCTCTTCCGGATCGACAATGTCACAACATCACATCGTTTCAGAACTCGCACGTTCCGAAACGGACAACAGATCAGCTCCTGGACTCAGGGTAGCTGGAATGAAGTTCCTTCGGGACAGATGTGGGTGCACGCGTTTGCTTGGAATCAAACCCAGGCAAATGTCCCGGGCACCTACGAAGTTCACTACGACGTCGAAAAGAAGTTCGACTTCTACCATCCGATCGACTACGACGTAGGAATCGTTTCCTTCACCGTGAACGCAGGTCCGCCGTACACCTACGACGGCAATGTCACGCGGTGTGCGAATAATCCCACGGGTGGCGAAAGCACGAACTGGGTGTACACGTGCCCGGGACCGAAAACCACGTTCAACACGAGTGAGGCAATTCGCGTGCTCGTGCACGTGAATAACATCACTGTCTCGCACAAGTGGCGTGGCAGGTTCTTCCTCAACGGTTCACCTACTCCGTATTCGATCGATCAGACTGGCTGGAACATCATTCCTTCAGGACAAGCTTGGGGATCGGCCTACACCTGGCCGACTCTCTGGTACCCTCCGTCAGGAAGCTGGAAAGCCACGATTGACATCGACATCGGCAATGGCTGGCAAGTTCTCAAGGACAACATCACATTCACGGTCGCAGCGAATCCTTCAGGATCCTACCCCTACAACGGCGGCATGGAACTCTGCCGGGGCTACTACGAAAACGAGCGTGACGGCACGGGAGTTCCGCAATGCTGGGACAAAGTCTGGGGTAATCAAGTGCAATCGTGGTCGCGCTACTACTGGCGCATCCCGGTCACTGGACTTACCTCGACCCACAGTTTCCGGGTCAACATGTACCGCGGGACGGCACTCGACTGGAGCTGGGACTTCGGTCCGTACTCTGCACCGTCGGGTAGCACTGGTTGGTTCTTCCCCGAGTTCAATACTCCGCCGAGCGGTTCCTGGCGCGCCGTCTTCTTCGTGAAGACGGGCACGACCTGGCAATACCTGAACGAGTTCTCGTTCACGTCGCAATGAGCTTCACATGCTCTTGAGAGATGGCCTGGTCCACTGGATCGACACTTTCGAGAGTCAAGAAGATCTCCCCTATCTGGCATCAGCATACGAGCAATCGTGTGATTGGTGCCAGATAGGATCATTCATAAGTTAGTCTCGATTAGATTGATTGATGAATGATTAGAAAAACACCCACATCGGGTGTTTTTTATATAAGAAATTTTCTCTTTTTTGAACACTCATTTAGTCATCTTCTTAAGTATTGATCCCCTATTTATTCTTATTGCGGGCCTCGTTTCTTTTTTGTATATAAAAAATATACCGACTACTGTTCACATTTGGGGCAGCAATAATTTTTTCCTTTTTCTATCAAAATAGAATTGGAAATACGATCAAGGTACATTCGCTTTAATTCTCCCGGGCCGTCTTTCTGATACTGTGCAAGTATTGATTTGCAAATCGTACATATAATAGTAAGAAAGCGAGAACTTCCTCCCCTATCCCTTCTGAATTTATCTTTTTTTAGGCTAACATTCATAATAGCTGCAGATTAATTTGGTTATATATCTTCACTAATCATACTTAGAGAACCCACATTTCCTGATAGATAATCACTAATTACTTTTCTTAGTTTACGAGGATTAAGTATTTTTTCATCTGGCATATTCAAAATTTCATCACATGAATACCATCCCAGATCATTGATTTCATTTTTATTTACAACAGGAACAGCATTGCCAATATTCGCGGCAAAAATAAAGTTGATATAATGACTAGTACCTACACCTGTATATATTCCAATCAGATCTAGCATTTCAACTTCCACACCCACTTCTTCCATGACTTCACGTTTAGCGCCCTCAATTATTTTCTCTCCAGATTCTAAATGACCACCCGGAAGATTAAGTTTATTAAAAACCTTTTCTTTCTTTTCATGTACTAGAAGTATTTGATTCTCACTGTTAGTTATAAGCGTATTGACGTGGATTATAAATTCCATAATTCTCAAGACATTATTTTCTTTCATAGATTGAAATCAGTATATCCCATAAAAAGCACGACCGTCCACAGATGCTCTGGGACGGTCGGCGAATGCGAGCATAGTGCTCAGTAGCCTTTGGAAGGCGGGATGACCTCGTCTCCGACTCGGATGAGTCCGGTGCAGAACACTTCGGCAACTAGACCACCACGATCGTAGAAGGCTTCCTTGAACCCCGGCTTGCCCGAGAGCTTGCTCGGTCGATCACAAGGATCACAGTACTTCACGCCGAGGAACTTGGCGTCATCGATCGAGAAGTACTTCCCAATGAGCCAGATGAGTTCGACACCTTCGACGACGATGTTCCGTCGGCTATCGACGTACTCGAAGCCCGTGTCCTTGAAGAAGATCCCATTGATGAACGTGACCTGTCTACGTCCTTGATTACCCTTGTTGAAGCTACCTTGACCTGTACAGTACCGATCTCCTTGAAGACCCATACCTTCGAACGCCCGGACTTCATTGACCAGTTGCATAGGACCTCCTGCAACCGGAGAGATACAGATTGCCACTACTTTTCCATTCGCCATACCCAGACTCCTTTTCGTGGGTTTGTGACTATACTACCAGATATTTGAATATGTTCAATAAGTGTCTCATTTGTCTCATTTTATAAAAATAGGCCCCCGACCGAGATGGGTATCCCCTTAGGACTGAGGTGGTGCACGAACTTGAGTAGCCCTGGTATGTGTCCGAGACGGATACTGAAGATGAGCACTCAAAAAAACACCCCGATTGGGGTGTTTTTACTTTTCAAAACAAGTAGTATATATTTATTGACAATTAGGCAAATTCGTGTAAATATAGCCTAAAATCTTAACTTTTTATGTATGAATAGAAATACTCAAATCGGAATACTCGTTGCAGTTGTTGTTCTCGCGGTAGGCGGATGGTTTGTGTACGATATGTACATTACTAAAAACTCTCCTATTGTAACTAGCCCTAATGATCAAAATCCCGACACAATTACCCCAACTAGCACCAACGATGCATCAAAACCTTATACTGTTGGGGAAATACGTCATATAAATCAACTTTTTATTTCTGATTTAGATGAGATTCTTAAAAAGGCCCTGGAAGTAAAAACAATCAATGATTCTGAAAAGAATATTTTATACACTATTTACCGAATAAGCAAAGAAGATGTTGCATATATTCCGACTACATCAACAATCATTTTAAAAACGTCTTTCATTCGAAATGACCAACCTTTTATTGTTTATTTTGATACACAAATTAAAGATGTTAATAGAATAGGTTCCATATCCCTGGAAGGGTCCAATATTATAATCACCTGTGCAGATGCAACACTTGATAAAGAATGCGCATATCAAATTCAATTTTCACAACAAATACCAGATAATTTTGCAACTCGTGATTCAATTAGTGTTCTTCGATTAATTTCTCCATCAATTAGTCAGAAATATGACAACATTGTTAAGCAACTGTCTACTTCTCTGAAAAATATCGGAATCTCTAATGAGTATAAAAATGTTACATTACACGGATTTGATCGCGGGATCCGCTACGAAATGACTTTTGATAGTAAGCCTGGTTACACACTCTTCATTATGAGTCCTGATTTTGCACTAGGCATGGGAGAAGGTACGCCAACTTCTTTCACTCCTAATGAAATAAACTTTGACACAGATATTGAAAATTTACGCTCTCAATTGATACAGTCTAAGGGAGAATATAAAAATGGTACAGCACCCTATCTACAGGAACATATTCAATACTCAGAAAAAGTAAGTAAAAATGATTTAAATGCATTCGCTTTATTTACTTATTGCGGATATGCAGAATCAAATTATTGTGTACAAATTCTTACAAAGAGTAAAGAAAATACGGGATATCTTGTACATATAGACATTGAAGACACCTACAGAAATAATCCTAAAACTGGCGTACAGAGCATGATAAATAGTGATGTAGTAAAAGGAATTTTTTCTACTATTTTAAAGTAAAAAATTATCTAAATAGGAAATCTCTATAGCCACTGTCCCTATAGAGGTTTCTTATTTAATAGAAATCTCATTCAACCCGGGATAAAGGAGAAAAGAAAGTGAACCGCGTTCTAAGTTTTCTAGCAATGACATGTGTGATACTGCTCTGTAGCAGCACACATGCTCAACCTACTCTCAAGTTTCCCTTTCCTGGAGGGGAAACCTGGAAGCTTACCCGCACCTACAACACGCAGAGCCACATCGACTACGGTGGACAGTACACGGATGATCGCTATGCGATCGACATCGTTGGCGATGGATGCAGCTCACTGGGAAAACCAGTTCTCGCTGCTGCTGCAGGCACTGTCCATCTACCGAAGCAAATCGGTGAGCATGCAGCAACCGCTCGTCCGGGGCACTACTGATAAGGGAACGTACCAAGATGTGATTGGCGATGAGACACTCGGTGCCGGGAAACATGCAGACACCGACGCCGAGGTGTTTGCGATCCGCCAGGAGCTCGCTCACTTGCTGTATGCGGTCGAGCTCAAGGCCAAAGACCGTGAAATTCTCGCTCGCAGATACGGACTCGGCGGGCGTCCCGCGGAAACGCTTGAGGAGATCGGCGAAACGCTCGGTCTCACACGCGAGCGCGTACGGCAACGCGAAGAGGCTGCCCTCCGCAAAATCCGTTTCGGATATATGCGGGGCGGGACGTAGTAGGTGCGTAGTGCTATGTGCCGGATGGTAATGGAGCAGCAATGCTCCCTCGATGGAACAGTTCGTCACGAGACGCTTCTGTTCCATCCCCTATTATGATTTTCTTCAAAAGGATGTCATTGAGGGGACAAAATCTCACTCAACCCCTTTCCACCATTCACGAAATTTCTGATTGCCGTCTTTCAAATCCACTCTCTCCCCGATCATCGGGGTTATGATCGGTAGCCCTTCTTGTGTACACAATTCAGTAATCCGCTCGAGTGGCTCATCCCACGCATGATTCGACATCATGAATTTTCCCGAATGGACCGGGAGCAAACGCTTCCCCCGCAGATCTTTTGCTGCCTGGAGCACTTCCTCGGGCAAAAGATGAATGTATTTCCAGCTTTGGCTATATTGTCCGTCTTCGAGAATTACCACATCAAACGGTCCGTAGGTGTCCCCGATTTCCTTGAAATGCGTATCATAGCCACCGTCTCCCCCGATAAATATATTCATGGTCGGTGTCGTGAGTACGAATGATACCCACAGGGTATTATTTCGTGAAAATCCTCTGCCAGAAAAATGCCGCGCAGGGGTGGTATGTACCGTGAATCCATTTCCCAATACCACGACTTCACCCCAATCTGTCTCATGGATATGTGCTGCATCATATCCCCAATATTCCAGATGCGAACCCACACCCAATCCACACACGACCACACCCACTTTCGGCTGCAATTCTACGAGCGTGTCATAATCTGTATGATCATAATGATCGTGCGTCAAAAAAAGAAAATCTACGGCGGGAATATCTTTTGCACGGTATTGATCAGAACCTTTAAACGATTTGTTTAACCCTTTGATCGGTGACGCACTTCCGCTCAGTACCGGATCGACGAGAATCCGCTTACCGTCAATCTGCATGAAATATGACGAATGCCCGAACCATACCAGATAGTCTCCGGTGTGAGGGAGTGTATGCAGATCTGTCTTGGCGGCAGGAATTGCAGTTGCAGGACGTCTGCGCGTATTCTTGCTTCGAAGAAAGTCGTAGATGACTGATGCATAGGTCGCTCCCTCTGCAAGCATAGGTGTCGGCTTCAGATTATGAAATTTACCGTCCTTATACTGCGGAGAATTTTTGATTTTTTCCAATCGTTTGCCGTGCGGAGCTTTTCCGAATCGTTTGATCATATGCAGAGATACTACCATGTGCAGACTCTTTTTGAAATGGGCGGTGCCGGACCCGGGAATATTTACATTATCGACATACTCACGTATAGTATCGTCAATTAAATCATTATATTCACCCTATGAGTAAACGTACCAAGATTGTCTACTGGATCGCGACCCTGTGGCTTTCGCTCGGCATGCTTTCAAGCGGAATTATCCAGCTATTACGTACCGAACAGGAAGTACAATTTATTTTGGATTTGGGCTATCCGGCTTATTTTCTTACCCTACTCGGTATTTGGAAAATTCTAGGGGTTGTGGCAATACTGGTACCGAGATATCCTTTGGTCAAAGAATGGGCATATGCAGGATTCTTCTTCACCATGTCAGGGGCAGTATTCTCCCATATCGCATCACGCGATTCGGTGCAAGAGATGATACCTGCAGTTTTACTTCTGACCCTGACCGTAGTATCGTGGTATCTGAGACCCGTGAATCGAAAACTGGTTGTTACGGATACTGACAGAAAAATGTAGCGCAATATAAAACACCCTTCACCGGGTGTTTTATATTAGCTTAACCTGCTTCAGCATTGTCAGGCGGCATCATTCCTTCTGGTACCTGCATATTCCCCGTGCGCACCTGGATTGATTGCGCGCTTACCGTTCCATCTGTATTTGCAGCTCCAGTGACCGTTACCTGCTCGCCCACGGTCAACTCATCCTTCGACACTTCAGTCGCTTTCATGACCGTGGTTGAAGCGGAAAACAATACTATTTTTGAGCCGCCGTCCATCAATTTTACGGTCATACTACTCTCATCTTTAGAAAGTATTTCGCCACTGGTAAATCCAGCGCCTCCCGCAAACCGCCCCATGGTTCCACCCTGTCCCATTCTTCCCTGCTGCGTCATACCCGTAGCCCCACTATTCATCATGTTCCCGAATTGCATCGGGCTTTTACTTTTCTGATATTGCATTCCTCCAAAAAATCCTCCGATACCTGCAACGAGTATGCACACACTGAGAACTCCAATTGTTTTATTCATAGAGATTACTATTATAATAAAAGATAAATAAAAAGATTGTCGATATTACGAACTATTCATATCTCAAAGCTTGAATTGGATTAAGACTGGATGCGCGCTTGGCAGGATAGTATCCGAACAGGATTCCAATCGCCGCTGACACTCCGAACGCAAGTAGGACTGACGAAAGAGATACTTTGGTCTGTATTACGCCAAAATGCGTCAACGTGACCGAGATAATCCACCCGACAAAGGTACCGATGATCCCTCCCAAAAACGTGAGCACCACTGATTCGGTCAAAAACTGTAAATTAATATCATGCCGTTTTGCACCAATTGCTTTTCTGAGCCCGATTTCGCGGGTACGCTCGGTCACAGTGGTCAACATCATATTCATGATTCCGATTCCGCCGACGACGAGAGAAATTCCCGCGACTGCTGCGAGTAAGGTAGTAAATGTCTCAGTGACGCTTGATGCGGTCGCAACAATGTCTGCCTGATTGATCGTACTGAAGTCTGCATTCGCAGGGTCTGAAATATTGTGCCGCTGCAACAACAGATTCGTAACCCCTTCCTGTACACTCGTCATGGACGCCGCGTCGACCGCTTGTACTCCGATGGAGGTGACATAGCTGTCTCCCGCAAGAAATCGCTGCGCAGTCGTGAGCGGGATATAGATTTGGTCGTCAGGATTATTGAATCCGGTACCGCCTTTTGCTTGAGTGATCCCAATCACTTTGAATTCAATCTTATTGATACGGATGGTCTGCCCCACAGCTTCAACTCCTTCGCCAAACAAGTCATCGCGCGTAGTAGGACCGAGCACCGCGACTTTCGTATTGCTTTTCAGATGCTGTTCGGTGATAAAGGCACCCTCCGCGATCGCGATGTTTTTGACCGTCGGATATGCTTCATCCACCCCTACGACCGATGTATTGGTATTATTACCTTTTGCCGTAATCTGGTATCTCCCCGATAATTCAGCTGCCACCGCACCAACACCTTCAACTTCGGTTCCGATTGCTTCTGCATCATCAGACGTCAGTGTACGAGCAGAGCCTCTGCCACTACTTACTTGTACCCCTGCCCCTCGCTGCATTCCTGGACTCACGGTAATAAGATTAGAGCCAATTGACTGAATACTTGATTCAATTGATGATTTTGCACCCTGACCGATTGCAACCATCGCAATAACTGAACTAATACCAATCACAATACCGAGTATGGTCAAGCTTGATCGTACCTTATTTGTTGAGAGCGCTTCATAGATTTCATGGAATAGATCCTTGGTTTTCATATCTTATTTTGGGTGAGTGTGCGTACGCTTGTCACTTATCAATGCCCCGTCTTTGATAAAAATAATCCGATCTGCATGTTCTGCCACGTCTTGCTCATGGGTAATAAGCACAATCGTCCGTCCCAGGTCTCGATTCAATTTCTGAAACGTTCCCAATACGATCTCTCCTGTCTTTGAATCAAGGTTTCCGGTCGGCTCGTCCGCAAGCACGAGACTCGGATTATTCACCAGCGCTCGCGCGATCGCCACGCGCTGGATCTGCCCTCCTGACAACTCGTTTGATCGATGCGTAAAATATTGGTCATCAAGCCCTGCGGCACGGAGCGAATCCTCCGCCCGCTTCACGCGTTCCCGCTCATCCATATCCGTATAAATGAGCGGCAGCATTGCATTTCGGAGTACGGTCGCCCGGGGCAATAGATTAAATGCCTGAAATACAAATCCGATTTTTTCTTTCCGAATATCTGCAAGTTCGTCATCAGTCAGATCCGCCACATTTTTACCATCCAAGAGATAGGTGCCCGCGCTTGGCGTATCAAGCGCGCCCAAGATATGCATGAGCGTGGATTTTCCGGAACCCGACGGACCCATGATCGCTACGAACTCTCCATCCTGGATGGTAAAGCTCACTCCTTTCAGCGCACGAAACGTAACGTCTTTCCCGGTATGATATGTTTTTTCAATATTCGTAACTTCAATCATAGGAATAATTATCGCGGGAATTGCATCGTGCCGCCTCCGCCAACTCCTTGACGCGTTTGCCCCGCACCTGTGTTGCCAAACAAACTTGGCGCTGATTGTGTCTGTGTGGTGCCGGTACCTGCAGTCGCGGTGATCGTACGCGAGACCACATAGTCACCTTCATTCAATCCTGATACAATTTCGATTATGGTATCGTTTGATATACCTACTTCAACGACTTGTTGGCGTGGCGCTGTCCCAAGGGCCACGCCATTTGCCCCGTTCGTGACAATAGCAGTCTCATCGTCTACCACTTCCACATACGATATATCTCCCTGCGTCTTTACCGCGCCGATCGGAACCGTAATCACTCCCTGTTTGATCTCGGTAATAATTGTCGCAGACACACTCATGCCCGGCTTGATACGCTCGTCTTGGGTGTCAAAAATAATCACCACGTCGTAGCTCACCACTCCCTGATTTGCCGTACCGATTGAACTGACTTCAGCGACGCTTCCCGTGATCTGCAAATCGTCGACTGCGTCAAAAGTCAGATTCACTTTCTGCCCCACTTCCACCTGTGCCACATCAACTTCATTGAGAGAAATTTCCGCAATTCGCTGGTCGGTGATCAAGGTGGCGATTGCGCCGCCCGATGAGATCGTTTCTCCTTTTTTGGCATCAACCGAAGCGATAACTCCATCAAACGGTGCGTTGACCGCATAATTTGCAAGTTCTTTTTGTGCTTTAGTCAAGGCGGTCTGTCTCTGGCGCACGGTGATCTGTGCCTGACGCAACTCAAGCTCATCTGCCCCTTCGTCCAATTCGGCGAGAGCCAATTCTTTGTCTTTGATCTCCTTTTCAGCGGATTCGAATTCAAACGGATTATTCAATTCCATCTCCCGGAGACTTCGCTCCTCGTCAACAATGGTCTGTTTGCTTGTCCGTATCTTTTCCTGAATTCCACGCACCGATGAAAGATTACTATTTACGGTCGTGACAAAATTCTCAGTATCGGTTTTATACTCTTTAACGATATCAAACACTTTGAGCTCGTGCGTTTCCCGGTATTCAACCCAAGAACTGAGCAATGCTAGCGTGCTTTTTACGGTATCAGAAATTTTTATCAGCGCACTCACTGACTCATTCAATACCGCATCCACCACCGCTGTATCAGCACCTCTCGACAGGCTTGAAAATTCTTCTGACGCTGATTCAAATACCTCATCGGCATCATGATACTTACCTACGGCAGTCTCTACCAACCGGCTAATTTGTATATAATCATCCTCATCAGAAGACCGTACATGCATGGTGAATGCCCCATCATTGGTATAGACTCCATACCCAGGCTCTGAATTCATAATTTCATAACTCAGGAGTACATTGTACAATCCCGACATTACATCCGGGATATCGATAAATGTTTCTGATAATGCATCATACGCATCTTCATATGCGGTCTCAAGATCATCCTCGGCTTTTTTCTGCGACTCCTCTGATTTTGCTTTTTCAATTTCCTGGGACAATTTCAATTTTTCAAGATTGTTTTTTGCCGTCGCGAGTGCGTTTTCTGCCTGGAGCATTGATCGTTCGTCCGCTGATTTGGTCAGTTTTGCGAGTGACAGACGGGCGCTTTCCAAATTATCTTGTGCATCCCGTACATTTTCATAGGCGTCACCAGAATTGAGGGTCAGCAACACATCCCCGGTTTTCACTTTTTGTCCATTTTTGATTACCAATGTCACGACCTCGCCCGATGCCTTTGCTTTGAGATCCACCTGGTTTGACGCCGAGACTTGCCCGCTTCCGGAAATAGTCGTCGAGAGAGTACCTTTTTCAGCCTGGCTTAATACATATCGTGTCTCTTCGGTACTGCCGGACCTCAATGCACGTACCCCGACCGTACCTCCTCCTATCACGAGAAGTGCAATCACCGCTGAAATAAATTTGTGTTTGAGTATTGTCTGATATATTTTTTTAACCATACGATCATTACTATATTTCTTATTCTTACTGGTACTACACCCGATATCACTTTTTATTCCATTTTGCTTAAAATAAGGCAAAATTATCGCTTTTATCTTGACTATTTGCCTTTTTTTGCCTATTCTGCCCATGCACGAGTATCCTCTTCACAAGGAAGGTGTCTCATGGGCCTGGCGTTTTGGATCTGCAGAATTACTGGCGCATTCGGCATTATGATCGCAGCACTTACGCATGCAGTCATGCTCTATTTCGAGCACGACTCGACCGAGTACATGACTGCGAGCGATTTCCGGACCGTCTCTGGTTTCCTTCTCTTCATATGCGTCATTATCGGATTCCTGGAAAAGGAGCCTGTGGCTCCGAAGGATGAACATCCTGATGACTGGTGGTAGAAGCCTCTGTACTCGTGCCCCTGCGGAACCATCTGCAGGGATTCACGATCATACAAAAACCCTGTACCAGAACGGTACAGGGTTTTGTGTTTCACACGATTCGTATAAGCCGAATTTTGTTCCCAGCAAGGCCGGGCGATAATCATTTCTCTAGCCCCGATATTACTATCGGGATCAAACGAGCTAACTTTTCGAACTCTGACGTAGCCAGAGAACGCTGCTCTTTCTCCAGGTAGGGTTTGCCATCGTTCTGTCTTGCGACAGAGGAAGTATCATAGCATTGATACAGTGCATATGCTGAACCTATCAATACATTGATACACTTTTCACCTTTCACCGCACTGCGATAATCGCGGTGCGATTAGTATTGTCTCTGTGGCACTGTCCCGCATACAGCCTCGCGACTGCACGGATGGACGTTATCCATTACCTTTGTTCTTGATAAAAAATATCAATACGGAGTTCGGACTTTCCTCCCGTACGGGCGATTATCCAGAATCGTGTGAAACGTACAAAAAATACCACAAAATGTGGTATTTGTCAAGATATTGATGCAGTAACGGTACATGCGCAGGGTCAGAATTTACGCTCTTTTCCGACCACCATATCGATCCGACTTTTTGCAAGCCTGATCGTAACTTTCACTTCTTTGGTGGTCTTGCCGTCTGCCTCGACTACGAATGGTTTCTTACTGGTGACCACCATTTCTTCGAAGGGAAAAATACTTGGTTCTTCAAAATCTTCTTTTTTGAACCAGCTTCCAGGAACAACAGGGCGCAAAAACGCTTCCAATTTATTATCTTGCGGATGCGCGACGTAGCGGCGGCCTTTCCCTGTCCAGAAGAAAGGCTGGAGATTGCACACCACCAACTCCATTTTTCCACTCGTACTTGAAACATTAAACCGTTCGTCATACTGGATTGCGATGGTGCTCGGCGGGATATGGAGCTGTGACACAAAGTACCGATTATTCACCCAGCCGACGTCCAATCTAAGTCTTCGTCGACGTGCCAATATGTCGCATGCTTCGATACCGACTGGAATACCAAGTACTTCCGCAATCGTGTTATTGGGTCCGATCGGAATAAACGCAAACGTCACGTCGTGCGACGCGACATATGACAAGATATGACCAAACGTGGTGTCGTTTCCCACGATCACCACGGTTTTTGCACCTTTTCGGACTTCGTCCTGCAGGAGCAGATCGGCCGAAGAGTAGTGCTGGAGACGAACGATTTTCCCTGCGATTCCATAATCGGTCAGACGCGTTTCTATTGCTTTCAGAATCGTTTCGTATCGCTTGTGCTTCAAAAAGTTGTCGTAGAGATAGACATACATACTCGCCTTGATTCACCCGCGGGTTAATTCCACCGCTTCTCAATGCCTCTTCAGTTTGTTCAGGCATTATTTCGACTTTTGATTTGGTTCGGACGGTCGTACGTTTTCGGTCTGGACGGATATCTTCGATTTCAATATCGGTCATCGTCACTTTTCCATGGATGATTGCTCCTGACTCGACTTCAAGTACACGGCAATAAATATCTCCCAAGATTCGTCCACTCTCGGTCACCTGCAATTTATCCTCGACACGCACATTTCCTTTGATCTCACCTGAGACCAATGCGTCACCGGCCTTTATATTTGCAAGGATTTTTGCACCTTCCTCGACGGTCAATAATTTACCGGTCTGTACATTTCCCGATACAGTTCCTTTGACCAAGATATTACCTTCTGAAGAAAAATCTCCTTCAACTACGACAGAGGGACCAACGACGGTCTCCACCTCGTCATGGTGAGTACGCGGAGTGTTCACTTGCTCATGAACTTGTGGTCTTTGAGGTTCAGAAGAATTCTTAAACATAGGTACGATAAATAATAAGAGATGATTACTATAGTGTACACCAAGTTTGCATAATCAGCAAGAAAACCTGCGTTATTGCTTCGTGTCAGGGATCCAAAAACCGAACTCACTCCCCTTACCCAATCCGTCACTCTTTGCCCAAACATGCCCTTTGTGTGCTTCGATAAATTTACGGCACACGTAGATACCGAGTCCGGTTCCATTGACATTGGTACCTTTCACATTTTCACCTCGATAGAATTTTTGGAAAAAGCTAGCATGGTCTGGCGTATCAAACCCAAGCCCGTGGTCTTTGACCCTTACCGTACACCCATTGTTTTCGTATTCGATATTTACATCGATTTCTTTGCCATTGGCACTGTATTTGATCGCATTATCAACATAATTGAAGACCACATGCCTGATTTTTTCCGGATCCATATATACGTTGTCGATCTCATTTGAATGTGCAAAATGTATGGTGATTCCCGCCGCTTTTGCCCGGTCTTTCAGCTCTTCTACCACCCCCGCCACTAATTCATTTATATCTGAAGATTCAAATGAAAATTTGGTTCTCCCCTGTTCGATTCTAGTAATATCCAAAAATTCATCTACCAGTTTTACCAAGCGCTCATTACTCTCATCCATATTATGGAGTACGGTTTGCAATTTTTTTGTCGGCTTACCGTATGCGCCGTCATAGATCAATTCGATATATCCCTTGATAATCGACAAAGGAGTCCGGAGTTGGTGCGATGCGATTGATAAGAATTCAGTTTTTTGTTGGTCAAGCTCTTTGAGGCGGATATTTGCTTTTTCAAGGGAATGGGTCAGTGAGTCAAGTTTTTTTCTTTGTGCTATTTCCCTATATACAGAACGAATTAACAGGAAACCTAAAATACCTACACCAATACCGAATGCCGATTTCCATATGACCTGAAATAAACCTTCAGAAAGGAAGGCATCGGTCAACAGTATAATAGTAAGAAAACTTGCTACAAATTCAGTGGTCACTAATCGAATATGCAAAAATTCCTGCCGTACCAGCGTATACCCCGTAGATATAATAAACGGTAGTACAAAAATCGGGCTTATTGGCAAAAACGTTGTGTTATTAAAGAATACAACAGCAAATAATAAAAAGGTGAGTAAGAAAAAAATCAAACTGCCAAATCCGTATAAAATGATCAACAAATTCCTTTTTTCATTCTTTTTCGCATAGATAAATTTTTTTACCAACCAGTAAATTCCTTGTCCAAAAAAATATATCATGATTGCCATGTAAATCCCCACTCCCCAGCTTACCGTCGGTACCGCTTTGCGCCCTTCCCATTCAATACCACTAAATACGTATGGTGAAAGCGCAAAACTCATTTGAGTTATCAACAATAACACATACACAACAATTTTCCATCTTGGCATGAGCATTTTTTCTGAAGGAAGCGTATGCATCAGTAATGCAAAAATCATTGCCTGAGGTGCTGCACTGAATAGTACGGCGCGTGCCCAGAAAACTACCGAATCGGTTGGTACCCGGTTGAGAGAAAAATAATTTACGACTGCCCATGCCGCAAAACTTAACGAAAGTACTACAAATAAAAGTCCACTCGCACTTCTACGCGCACGATAGAATACAATACCTCCTAATCCTACGATCGTAAGTCCCACAAATACCAATGAGGGTAACTCCAATCTTTGTATCAATACTTCCAATGGAATCATACACTAGAGGGCTTTCTTCACCCAATTATGTTTTGATTTCTTAATCTTAAAAATTTCTGAGCCGAATTCATGTAGCACCATCTTTGGATATGCCTGTTTTCCTATTGAAGCGACCAATTTTCGATATTCAGCGTTTTTTTGACAAAGCGCTTTTATTACCAAGGATTGTATTTTTTTCTCTATTTTTCCGTTCCTCATTTTACTTTCAGCCAATTCCACATGAATCCGCAAATTCTGCTTACCTTTTTTACCTAACACCACTTCAGCGATAAATTTTCCTGTTATATACGGTGCAATACTTTTTTCCTCTAACCCTGCTTTTATATTTTGCGGATAGATGATAAGTGCGTAAAACATGACCGCAATATCTTTTCGTCCATATAACGCAACCACAGGTAGTTGATATTTCGCATGACGCAATTCTGGAAAATTCGTGTATACACTCGCTTTTTCAGACAATTTTTCAAACTCGTTTTCGGGCACCAATACACACTGATCATGGATATTATACCTTATCAGGGGGATACCTGTGTATGCCGACGTTATCAACAGCTCACTTTTATGAGTTTCGAGATACTTATACTTTGGGTAATACTGCACCAATGTCTGTGCTTCTCCAAGCTGGTCAAGCTGGTCAGTATGCAAAAAATCCTTGCGTAAAAAACTTTTACGAAACGCAACTGTGGCAGGTGTTTCATGCCCCACAATGCCGGCATCTGCAGTCCCGTAGATACTTACCGATCGAGAAAGATCTGACGTAACTCCTGCGATATCATATACATACTCGCGCCATACTTCTGAAAACTGTTCTCCTGCAAACAGAAAAGAAATATCCCACGTATTCAAATTTATCTTTTCTTCCTGAGCTTTTTTAATAAGGTCCATGATAAATGGAGGGTATCCGATAAATACGATTGCATCAAAATTTTTGGCAAATCCACGCAGTATTGATATAGTATCTTCTACCTCAATTCCAGGAGTTGCAATTGAAATATTTAAACCATTCTTTCTCTGCATTTCAAGCAATGAAAGCAAGGTATATGTTCCTGCTATCCACATACCCATTGAGAATGAAACGATAACTAGTGTTTTCTTTTTTTCCAGACCAAATATATCTGTAAAAATACGTGCATGAATTTCGGCACCTTCTGTATGGAGCGCCTCACTGCGTGGCCAATAAAACGGCTTACCTGATGACCCTGAGCTTGCTGAGACCATCTCAGGTATGTGCCCAAATGGAAACAGTTCCTGATATTCGTATTTTCTCAGATAATTTTTTTTGTCTACATAGGGAATTTTCTCAAAATCCTCAGGGGTTTTAATCATTGCAGGATTAATCCCTTCTGACTTAAGAAATTTTTGATATGCAGGAACTGTCTCCGCTGCCCGCTGAAATGCTTTTAATGCTTGTTTGAAACCTGCTGGTAACATAGACTACTGATTAGTGAAATCTCCTAATGTAATAACGTATCTTCCCGATCGGACAGGCTCTCCCGTTAATATATTTCGTACCACACGACCGAGTGTTGCGCCTCGAAGGAGTGTGGTCTCACCAAGTTGTGGTATACCTGCCAATTCTTTCCCAACTTTTGTAAACGAATCCCACAACCGTTTGGTTAGCCATTCTCTGCCCATAAAATCCCGAGCTAACTCGATGTGTTCTTCAAATGAAAATCGTCCTTCTTTATTCTCTATTTTTTCCCTCACTTTTTCATCCAGCAGGCCATTCAGTAATTCCACCGTTTCAGAATCGTATCGCTCAACATCCAAAATAATGTCACTTCCATTTCCAGTCACCATTACCACTGGAATCTTTTGTTCTTTTGCAACTTTACGGACCAATATTTTCAATTTTAACGCATCCATTTCTTCGATTACTAGGTCCGGTTTTTTTTCGCGAATAAAATCTTCAGCACCCTCCATATTCAATCCTTTTTCATGAACTGTGATGTCCAAATACGGATCCAATTCATACATATGTCGCGCGGCTATAACCGCTTTATTTATTCCAATATCACATATGCCCGCAGTAAAGCGATTAAGGTTGGTAAGAGAAAGTACATCCAAATCAACCAAATCGAAATGTGATCCCACCCCTCCCAGCGCACATGCAATGGCTCCTGAATATCCTACATTTAACCCAAATATAGATATTCTGGCGTTCTTTATTGCTATCTGTTCTTTTTCAGTAATCAGGTCTTTATTTCTTGCAAGTCTTACTGTCTGATATTGTTCTGGTCCAAGACAATGTACCAGGGTCTTTCTCCAGGGATAATAAACCCATCTTCCACCCTCAATATTCGCATCTGCCGAATCTCTGAATGTTTCATGCAATGCGGTCGCCTGCAACATAGTTTCTGGATTTTTGATCACCTGCAGTTCTTTTTCTTGATTTTCTAGATCGTTTATAAGATATGCAATCTTTTGCTCTTCAAATAGACGTTCTAATTTCTGTTGGTCATCTTTTTTTGTGATATCAAAAATATCCGGTTTATATATCGAATTATCGGTAGTATTATATTGGGTTAACTTTTGTCTTAGTTTTTCCATATGATGTTTATTATCATGAAATGATTTTCCGCTCGCTTGGGACCCTTTGAGCATGTTTGTATCTTTTTTTCATATACCCCATACAAAATATAAATGCCGGACGTTCCTCGGTATGTATTATCTTCTGCAATTCAAGCGCAGTCTCATCAAATTCAGTCGCTGCCACATATACCGATGAATGCATACCCCTGCTTTGAGCATGGAGTATCAATCTCTCTGCGGTTTGACCCACCTCAAGCCATGAGCGTCTATTCCATTGCTTTGCAGTTATTACACACACTATTGGTGCTGAGGCGATACTTTTGTAATTTAGTTTCGATAATATCGGGGAAAGATCCTTGTAGTAAATCAATTTTGGGATAATTAAAGAAAATATCAACGGCAAATTCATTGTGTATCCAGGAATTCCGATTGGGCTCTCTGAAATATTTGAAACAATATGCGTCGCCATTTCCTTACGAAATGTATCTTGTTTATGCGCTCGCTGAAGCCCTAAAGCGGTGAGTTCTGCGATATGTGATATTTTTTCTTGATCTGTATATATATGTGCAGTGCATTCTTTTGCCTCTGCTTCCGATCGTAATAAAGATACAATCTCATCAGATATTTTCCCTGACTGAAATACTCCTCGTACGTTGACCCGTTCTGTAATTGATTTAAGTATTCCGATATATTTATCATCAAGAATTTTTCCTGCTTCGACAGACACTCGTGCGTAGACGTCTTCATTTACCATGTACTGTACCGAGGGTTTCATACCAAAAGCTGTCGCCGCAATAATGAAATTTTCAAGCGCAGCACCAATACTTATCGTTGCGTACCTCCGTTCACTGTCTCCATGAGGCAATACCGCCTGTGGATCAAATAAAAAACTACACGTATTACTTTCAACCCGAAAAAGCCACGGCTGGATATTGTGCGTTGAGGGTGCAAGGACTGCGTATTTCAATACAAATTTTATCTGTTCAGCTACATTTTTACTAAATGGAAAATCTTCTGCTACGATATTCCAAACATTCAGATACTCTTTTTTCATATATTATGAACGTGTATTTAATCTATCCATTACTACCTTTTCAGCAGTTGCGTAGAGATAGTTCCCCAATGGGGCTTGAGAGTATATCTCTCTTACGGCCCCTCGTATACATTGTGCAATATCCTCCAAAATCGCATTGCTCGTAACTATCGCGTCTGGCTGCATAAGATATGCAAATGTACGCGCCATACCTGCATTTGCCACAAAATCAGGAATTACCACGAACATCGCATCCGCTTTCTTTAGCGTTTCAATCGAATCAAACGGATTATTAGCTCCGCATACAATGATTTTTACCCCCATATCTTTCAAAACACCCAGTCGCTCACCATTGATAGTCCCCGAAGCTGCAGCCGGTATATAGACATCAGCGATTATATTTTTTTGTGAAGGTTTGAGAAGCGACTGCTTTTTCACCCCCCTTTTTCGAATATGTTTATACAATTTTTCGACGACGATACCACGGTCGTTATACATCTTCCAATCCTTCTCTATAATCCCTACGACTACTGCTCCTGCTTTTTCTGCAAAATATGCAGACGCACCGCCTACATTTCCAAATCCTTCTACAATAATCTTTTTGTCTTCAATTGTTTCGCTATAGACTTCATAATATTCCTGTAGAGCCTCAACTACCCCAAATCCTGTCGCGATATCTGCAATTGTTATCTGTTTATCTGCAAAAAAATTATCAACTGAAAGTTTTACGCCCGTATGCAATTGTCCTATTATCTTATCCTGAATTGTTTTTTTCATGCCCTTTAAATGTCCACGAACAATGCCTTCTTGTGGATGTCGAATACCGAACTTCTCTAGAATTGGTACGACATCCCTTGTCTGATCTACATTATAGTCACCGCCAGTGCCATACATCTTTTTAAGATATGACCCAATAAAAGTAAACCATCTAGTTAAAACCTCATGTTTTTCTTGTTCATCTTTTGGGAGGTAATTTATTCCTGATTTTGCACCACCAATCAATGGACCTGAAATTGCGAATTTAATTTCCATGACTTTTGCCAGATTGATTACCTCTTCCAGAGTGCACCCTGGTTTCATTCTTGTTCCCCCACCTGCCGCACCCCCGCGCAATGAATTAAATACTAACCAACCAACTGCTTCTGTTTCGGTATCGCGCCATTCAATAATTTTTTCAGGTGGTTGCGTAAAAAAATTCTCAAAATAACTCATAATTTTGTTTTATTTTTGTTTACAAAAAACAGCTTATTTAAGCTGTTTTTTAACGTGATGGGACACTACACCTGCAAACATGATCGCAGACATCGCCGCTGAGAGCATGCAGTAGGGACAGATCGTCCGCAATACTACCAGCTGCAGATAGACAAAGTAGAGACTCGCGAGGAAACCGCAGGTGATAATTCCCCGGAGCAATAACCATAGATGTATTTTTCGGGCCGCGTGCAGGCGGGTAATGAGGATAATAATCGCCGTATAATAGAGGAGGCCAAGATACGACAGCGGGATACCCTGCACTTTCGCATAAATGCTTTCCAGCACAATATTACATGATCCAGGAGAACCCACAATACAATTCACTCCGCCCCCATTGAATGAGGTGACGACATGTTCGATCGACAAAAAACTTGCATCAAGAAAACCAATTCCCGCACATACGATAATCACCCAAAAAAGCCAGCCTGGGATACGAGCTTCACGGACATCCGTAATGATTTCTTTTAAAAAAGACAACATATGCAGTTACATGTGTTCAACCGTAGTAATTCCGAGAAGATCAAAACCAACTTCCATAGTATGGACCACTTTTTTAATTAGAGCAAGACGGAATCCCCGGATTACTTCTTCTGCGCCAAGGACTGGGCACTCGTGATAGAATTGATTCGCGCTTTGCGAAAGTTCAAATTGATATTGCGCGATTTTTGACGGATCTTTCGCTTCAATCGCCTCGTCGACTGCACTTTCAAACTCTCCAAGCTTAATGATCAATGCACGTTCTGCTGGCTCGAGAACTTCGGGAATGGATATGTTCCCGCTCTTCGCGTCAGAAGTACTTTTCGCGAGAATACTTTTGAAGCGCGCAACGATGTAGAGCAAATACGGTCCACTGTCTCCCGAGGTTGAGACCGACTCCTGCATATCGAAGGTGATATTGTTCACTCGTCCGGTCTTGAGGAATGCGTATTTCACCGCCCCCATTGATACGTTTTCAATCACACTCTCTTTCTCTTCAGACGAAAGTTTTGCTTTGACTTCGCTTGATTCCATGTGCTCCCTGATGTGTATCTTCACTTCTTTGATCAGATCTTCAGCCGTCACCACATCCCCAGTCCGAGAACTCATTTTCATTCCCTTGAGATCGACCCAACCATAGGGAATATGGAACTCTTTTCCCGCGCTTTCAGCCAAGGTATATTCAAGGGCTTTAAACAGAACTTTGAGATACTCAGACTGTTCGGGCCCGATCACATGATAAATCGCATCCGGATGATACTCCCCGAATTCTTTCTCTGCGAGAGCCAGATCTTTTGCTTCATATGTCGGAAGCCCTTTGCTATTGAGGAATACTCGATCATGCAGGCCGTGTTCGCTTCCCTTAAATATCACTGCGCCATCGCTTTTTTCAAAGATTCCTTGTGCAAGACCTTCAGTAACAATTCCAATTGCACGTTCAAAAACTTCTGATTCAAAGTAATATCGATCGAATTGAATGCCGAGCAATTGATAAATTCTCTCAAGATTTTCAAGACTCCAACTTCGAGTGGTTTCGTAGACCTCTTTGATGGCTGGATCCTTTTTATAAATCATTTCATTGTACTGTTTGATCTCCTCTTGTGCGTGTTCATCTTTCTCAAACTGTGTTGCGCCATATGCATATGCCTCACCGATAAATTTCATGCGCTCTTCGATGAATGTATTCTGCTTTACCTCTTCATATTTTTCATGAAGTTTTTCAATTCCCCACAGGCATTTTGCAATATGCATACCCACATCTCCTCCATACGTAGTACGTATTACTCGATAGCCTGCGTGTTCGTGCAATCGCACCAATGATTCTCCGAGAATCGCATTTCGAAGATGGCCGATATGGAATGCTTTGTGTGTATTTGCGCAAATAAATTCGATCATGATCGAACCTTTTGAATCTGCAGGCGCAGCAGAATTTCGAGTCGCAAGATTCAGTACTACTTGTGCAAGCTCGCGATCATTCAAGAAAAAATTGACATATGGCCCGAATGCTTCAGCACGCTCGACGAGAGTATCTTCAGTCTCTTGATTAAATTTTTCTGCCAATTGTTTTGCTGCTTCGACTGGATGTACTTCCTGTTCTTTAGCATACTGAAAAACAGGGAATGCTGCGTCTCCCATTTCTTTTTTAGGCGGAATCGTGAGTGTAATATGATGTTCCGGTATTCCGATTGTTTCAAGCAACCCCGCAATATGTTCGTGTACGTATCTGATCATACCACTTTTACAAAAAACCTCTTTCCTTTCTGGATAATATCTCCTGCCGTGCATGTCTCCTCGTATGAGGTGACTTTCTTGTCGTTGATTTTGACTCCGCCACCTTCAATCGTACGCCTCGCGTCGCTCGTACTTGTCGCGAATTGCGCTTCTTTCAATACCGTAATAATGTCGTACGCACTCGGCCGCAATTCCGTGATATCTGTCGGCATTTCTTTTTTTGCGAACGTTGCCACAAAATATTCCTCAGCAGCCGACGCTTCTTTTTCACCATGATAAAAACGTACCAATTCACCCGCAAGTTTTACTTTGTAATCACGCGGATTACCGCCCACTCTCATGTCTTTTTCATACTCCTCAACCGTGCCCATTGGTACCCGGGTCATGTAGGTAAAGTATGGAATAATGAGGTTGTCCGGAATACTCATGATTTTCCCGAACATATCATTCGGAGTGTCGTTCAAATTGACTGTATTCCCCCAGCTTGAGCTCATTTTTCTGCCGTCAGTGCCTTCCACTAGTGGATTCATGATGATATCCTGCGGTTCCTGCCCGAATCGAGCCTGCAAGGTTCTACCTGCAAGCAGATTGAACCTTTGATCCGTACCACCGAGCTCGACATCGGCTTTGACTGCAACCGAATCATATCCCTGCATCAGCGGATACAATACTTCACGAAGTGATACACGGGTCCCTGCTTCCAGACGACGTCGGATATTGTCGCGTGCGATAAATTCCGCAAGGGAAAACGCATCTGCCTGTTCACCGAGTTGATTATAGTCGATTTTTGACAGCCATGTGCTATTATACTGCACTTCCGCTCTCTTGATATCGATGATTTTTCCTGCCTGCTCCACATAGCTCTTCATATTCTTCTTCACGTGCTCTCTCTCGAGCATAGGTCGCTCGCTGTCTTTGTCTGATGTGTCACCGATGACCCCAGTAAAATCACCGACAATAAAAACCAGCTGGTGACCGAGCTCCTGGAAATCACGCATTTTGAGAAGCGGGATCGAGCGGCCCAGATGCAAATTCGGGCTGGTCGGATCAATACCTAATTTGATCCGGAGTTTTTCCCCTGATTCCAGACGCTTTTTCAAATGATTCTTATCAATCACACTTTCGACTCCGCGCGAAAGTAATTCATCAATTTTTTTCTTGTCGGTTGAAATTTTCATACGGGAGAACTATATCAATGGGCGAGGCTAAAATCAACTTGCGTAACACTACTTGATTTCACATTTGGTCTTGTCAGAGAGCTCTTGGAATGAAAGTTCGCCCGTAGCGATTGCACCATCCGGGAATTTCCAAGTCGGATACGATTCGATCCCTGCATCATTACATATTTTATTCTGTGACTTGCTTGGTGTAGAACACTCAATATACGGAAGTAAATCTGCTGACTTTCCAAAGAGTGCCTTTTGCGACTGGCAATGTGGGCACCAGAATGCACCATAGAAAATGGTACCGCTATCTTTGATACAGGTCGCAAATTCGTCAAATTCACCTGGCTGATTCTTCTGATATACCGACAGTCCGATGATTCCTGCGAGAATGAGGAGTCCAGCAACCCACCAGATGAGATTTGTTTTTTTCTTGTCCATACGAATAAAGATATTAATTAGAGATTAAATTCTTACGTTGTTCGTGCAATGAGTTCAACTTCTGTTCAGCATCTGCAAGTTTCTTCCGTTCAGCTTCCACTACTGCACTCGGCGCATTGTCGACAAAAGATTTGTTTTCCAATTTCTTCTTCTGGGAAATCACATAGGGTTCGACCACAGCAATTTCCTTTTCAATTCGCGCACGCTCTTTTTCCACATCAACTATTCCTCCAAGGTCAAAAGAGGTCTTCGAACCACCGATTACAAACGAACCTGATTCTGCTTTCAAAACATAACGCTTACTTCTTCCCAATCGCTCAATTACTAGTCCATACTCATCAAACAATTTTTTATAACTTGAGTCAGATTGTATTTCAATGTTAATTATTTTTCCTGGATCAATGTTATACTCAGCACGAATCGTACGAATCTTTACTATAGTTGGTATAAGTACTGTGTCGATAAATACAATTTCTTTACCCTCTTTCTTTCGTTTTCCTGGTACCGGATACTTTTCTACCATGAGAGACTCCCCTCCATAGACTTCCTGCCAGATCTGTTCCGTGACAAATGGCATGTATGGATGCCAAAGTTTGAGAATCGTATTGAGAATGTAATTTAAGATGTCACTTTTATTACCTTCGACTTTCGCGATTTCAAGATACCAGTCTGCGAGTTCTCCCCAGGTAAAATCTCGAAGTGTTTCTCCGGCAAGGGAGAATTGATAGGATTCGAGATACTTAACTACCTGCTCGATAACGGTATTCAATTTGTACAAAATCCATTCGTCTGCAGCAGTCTCTGCTTTTGGCTCCTTCGGATCTCGAGCGGGATTTTCAATATTGAGGAGCATGAACCGTGAAATATTCCAGAGCTTGTTCGTAAAATTTCTAAAGCCTGCGATTTTTTCTTCGCTCAATCGCATATCGTTTCCTGGAGTTCCTCCAATTAGAAGCGACAATCGCGTTGCATCAGTTCCATACTTACCGATCATTTCCAAAGGATCGATAATATTACCGAGAGATTTGCTCATTTTTCGACCCTGTTCATCTCGTACGAGTCCATGGAGATACACTGTCTTAAACGGTACTTCGCCAAGTGCGTACGTACTCATGAGGATCATGCGCGCAACCCAGAAGAACAGGATGTCGTAGCCCGTTTCGAGTACTGAAGTCGGATGGAAAAGTGATAGATCATCTGACTGTCGTCCATTGTTTGCAAACGTACGTAGGTCACAGCTTGCTTTCTCCTGAGTCGAACCGATTTCATTGGTATAGAGATCAGTCCCAAACTGTTTCAACACCCCAAGCGTATCACCATGAGATACAAGTAATATTTTTTTACCTGGATACTTAGCAAGCAAATCTTGCATAAAAGCATGTGTTCGCTTGCGGAGCGATACGTATGATTCCATACCAAACGGTGTTTTTACCATCCAGCCTTTTATTTCACGTTCTTTCTCAATTTCAGCCTCTGTATGGTGGTCGAGTTTACCAAATCCAACCTCTCTTATTCGTTCATCAAATTCCACAGGTAGCCCTAGTTTTTCAGCTAAAATCTCAGCAGTTTGTCTGGTTCGTAGGACAGGAGAAGACACAATTAATTCAAAACCTTCATTTTTAACTTCTTTCGCAAGATCATTAACTTGTTTTCTACCTTTTTCAGTTAAATTACTACCCGAAATATCGTCATTTACTACTTTCGCGACATTATTTTCAGCTTCTCCATGTCGTATAAATCCTACGTGTGTACGTGGCCAACCTAATGTTGAAAACGTCCATGAACCTGAACTAAACCACGTATCAAGCGTGTCTGGATCTCGTTTCCATCCTTCACCTTCTGGTGCCGTAGTACCGCAGTAAATTTCTTCGCCTCTATACCATACGGGAATCTGATGCCCATACCAAATCTGGCGACTGATATTCCAATCACGTAGATTGTCGATCCAATGGAAATAGGTTTTATTGAATCGATCAGGAATAATCTCAATTTCACCAGTCTTTACTACTGACTGCATCAATTTTTTGAGTGTTGCTTTGTCACCTGATTTGAATTCTTTTAATTTCGAATTCTTCAGAGTAAATTCTTTGTTCACGTCAATAAACCATTGCGTCTTCGGTAATGGTTCCACCACGTCCCCAAACCGGTCACTGGTTCCTACATTCTGCATCGTATCTTCTGATTTCTCAAGAAGACCTGATTTCTCAAGCCATGCGACAACTTTTTTTCGGGCTTCCGTAACACTGAGTCCTACATAGTCACTTCCTGCGCTCGCTGTCATGTTTCCATCTTCACCAATTACCTGAATCAAATCAATGTTCACTCCTTTCGCCTTCTGTCTCTGATACATGTCGAAGTCAATCTGGCTATGTGCTGGAGTCACTCCAAGTGCGCCGGTACCAAAATTATCATCGACATTTTCATCAGCGATAACTTTGAGCGTAAGCGTGTGTCCGGTCTGACCAAAATTTTCAATCTTAAAATATTCACCAATATATTTCTTCCATTTCCCTTCTGGATTGACCGCAATTGCCGTATCTCCTAATTTTGTCTCAGGTCGAGTGGTCGCAATAGTGATCGGACATTCAGGTCCATATTTGAAATAGTACAGTTTTCCCGGTCGCTCCACATAGACGAGCTCATCATCACTGCAGGTGGACTGACCTTTGACGGACCAATTGATGACGCGGTAACCACGGTAAATAAGCCCATCATCATACATCATCGTGAAAAGTGTGTTCACTGCGGTATTGCGCGCATGATCGAGCGTATATGCCTCACGAGACCAGTCGAGCGAGGCACCCATCTTTTTTGCCTGGTTCACAATCGTGTCATGAGAATCTTGTGCGAATTTTTCCACTTCTTTTAAAAACTTTTCACGGCCAAATTCTGCTTTTGGTTTTTTCATTCCTTTCTCGATCAACATTTTTTCCACTTTCGATTCGGTTGCAACTGCTGCGTGGTCCGTTCCTGGCACCCAAAGGGTACGATCCCCTTTCATCCGGTGATACCGTGCCAAGACGTCCTGAATCGCCAGCATGACCGCATGTCCCATATGAAGGGTTCCGGTCACATTCGGCGGAGGCAAGACCATGCTGAAGGATTCCCGAGTTTCATCATTTTTTACCCATTCCGGCTGCTTGTCCGGCGAAAAAAAGCCACTATCCTGTGCGCGACGATATAATGCATCTTCATACTGGGATGGCTCGTAGGCTTTGGGGAGTTCTTTATGGGACATATAGGTAAAATTCTATCCTAAAGCTCGTATTTTAGCAAGAATTAGACAAATTTGCTCTAACTATGGCCTTTTTTACCTTCCAAAATTCCAAAAAACCGCACTGTTGACAATAATTTTAATCTCTGTTATAGTCTCCTATCCCCTTTTTGTTTTTTCCCATGCTGTGCCAAAAGGGACTGGTGTTTTTTTGGGTTATCGCGATATACCAGCAAATTATGATACCCTATTCTCATACCCTTTGTTATTATGGGACTCTACGTACAGCAACAAGTAATCCGAGCCCTTGAAGACAAGAAGCATATTCTTATCACCTTCAAGAAAGAATCGCATGGTGACGCCATTGCGGCTTCTTTGGCATTGAAACTTTTTTTGGAGTCTCTTGGTAAGAAAATCCACATTGCAAGCGATGGGTTTGTGCTCGACCAACGATTCTCATTCCTCAAGGGTTCACCATCGATTTCCTCATCACTCGGTAATTTGCATCAGTTTCTCATTACCATGGATATTTCAAAAAATGGACTGTCGAATCTGAGATATGATATCAAAGATGAAAAACTTCGACTCTTCATCACACCCAAGAACGGCTTTTATACCAAAGACCTTATCCGGACAAGCCAAACTGAATTCAAATACGACGCAGTCATGGTGCTGGATACTCCTACACTTGCAGCGCTCGGCTCCCTCTATACGCACCACGAAGAATTTTTCTTCAAGACACCGATCATCAATATCGATCATAAAGCGTCGAACGAGTTATTCGGGCATATCAATCTCGTCGACCTCCCTGCAAGTACGACGTCTGAAATTGTGTACGAACTCTTGAATACCTATAAGCCTGAGCTCATGACCGGAGATATTGCAACGGCACTCCTTGCCGGCATTATTGCAGGTACCAACAGCTTCAAAGACAAAAAGGTGCGTCCGCACACGCTGGGAACCGCAAGTAAGCTGGTCGAACTCGGTGCTGACCGTGCCTACATCATTGAACAGCTGTACCAAACCAAATCAATTGCAGCTTTCAAACTCTGGGGTGCTGCGTTATCACACCTCGTGTATGATTCCGTATACGGTATTGTTTCTACCACACTTACGCGTGATGATTTTGTCCGTACCGGTGCCCACAGTACTGATCTCTCGACCATCATCGACGAACTCATCTCATTTTCTCCTGATGCAAAAATCATTCTCGTATTGTATGAAAATCCGTCTGATTCATCCGGTAATATTCATGGGATGCTCAAAGTAATTCCGAATGTCCATGCCACTGAAATGATGAAAAAATATGAGGCAATGGGAGACGAAGATGATGCCACATTCTCGATTTCCGGCAGGACACTCAAGGAGGTTGAGGAGGAAATTGTGACCCACCTCAAAGAAACAGCAGGAACACCACAATAAAAAAGACCTCGATTGGGGTCTTTTTTATTCAATATGGAACTTATATCAAGGATCTTCCGGTCATCTCCGGGGGCTGCTCTATCCCCAGGACTTTTAATAACGTCGGAGCAACATCTGCCAAAATTCCGACCGGATGTACCAGACTAAGATCACCCTCAGGCGGGTCTCCGGTAGGCCCGGCAAGACCGCGGAATTGTTCGCCGATAATAAGAAAGGGTACCGGATTATTACTATGTTCTTTATCTTTTTCTCCGGTCTTCAAATTGACTACCTCTTCCGCGTTCCCGTGATCGGCCGTGATCAATAATATTCCACCCTTTGCTTTAACGTATTCTGCGATTTTTCCGAGTCCCTTGTCGATCGCCTCACATCCTTTGATCGTCGCATCGCGATCGCCGGTGTGTCCCACCATGTCCGCGTTCGCAAAATTCAGAAGGATCACATCATACTTATCCGATTCGATCGCTTCAATTGTCTTCTTGGTGATTTCGGGAGCGGACATTTCTGGGGCTTTGTCGTATGATGACACATTGGGCGAAGGAATGAACGCACGCCCTTCGCCTTCGAACGGATCTTCGACTGTACCATTCAAAAAGAAGGTAATGTGCGCGTATTTCTCAGTCTCCGCCACATGGAATTGCGTCAACCCTGCCTTACTCAAAACTTCAGCAAGACAATTGTGCACCACGACTGGCGGATAAGCCACGACTACCGGAATTTCTTTTTCGTATTCGGTCATGGTGACGAATAATAAATCTTTCAAATATTCGCGCTTGAATTTATCAAAGCCCGGTAAGACAAACGCTTTGGTCAATTGTCGTGCACGGTCGGGGCGAAAATTGAAGAAGATCACTGCGTCACCTGACTCGACTCGCGCGGTCGGTTTCCCTTCTTTACCAATCACCACCGGAATGAATTCTTCATCATAGACCTGTTTCTCATATGATGCCTCGATCGCTTCAAGCGGATCTTTGAAATATGCTTCAGACACTCCTTCGACCATGGCGCGATATGCGCGCTCAATACGGTCCCAACGATTGTCACGATCCATGGCATAGTACCGACCCGAAAGTGATGCGATTTCGCCGACACCGATTTTTTTGATTTTTTCCTCTAATTTCAAGACAAAATCTTTACCTGAATTATAGAGGGTATCACGTCCGTCGAGAATGACATGGATGTACACTTTTTTGATTTTATTTTTCTTTGCAAACTCCAACAATGTATACAGATGCTCCTGACTTGCATGTACATTTCCTGGACTCACGAGCCCAATCAGATGTAGCGATGATTTATGCGACACTACCTGTTCGTGTGCGGCAAGGAAGGCTTTGTTTTGAAAAAATGTACCATCAATGATGGTCTTATTAATCCGGGGAAACGTCTGGTAATACACGCGTCCGGCTCCGATATTGAGATGTCCCACTTCGGAATTTCCCATTTCTCCATACGACAATCCCACTTCGTTTCCCGAAGCGTATAGGGACATTGCCGGATATTCATGAACAAACCGATCCATGTTTGGAGTTTCGGCGTGATAGATTGCATTGCCGTCACTAGGCGGCGCCACTCCCCACCCGTCTAGGATAGCGAGTACTGCTGGTCTTGGGCGATTCATATGGTTACACGAGAGGTTTACCGGTCATTTCCTGAGGCTGGCGTCCTCCAATCATTTTGATAATCGTAGGCGCCACGTCGGCAAGAATTCCATCTTTTAGTTTAATTCCTTTGGTCGTATTTCTGATCAGAATGCAAGGCACCGGATTGAGACTGTGTTCGGTATCCACTTCACCGGTTTTGAGATCTTTCATTTCTTCTGCGTTTCCATGATCTGCGACAATCAGCACTTGTCCATTATGGAGCAGGGTTTCTTGCACGATCTCTGCGACACATTCGTCAAGAGTCGCAACACCGATACATGCCGCCTTGAAATTCTCGGTGTGTCCGATCATGTCTGCATTCGCATAATTGATACAATAGAATTCGTATATATCTTTCTTCATGAAGCCCAAAACTTTTTTGGTAATCTCACGCGCTGCCATCTGGGGCTTTTCATCATGATGCGCGACTGTCTTCGATTCTATTTTTATGCGATCCTCCCCATTGACCGGATCGGCGTATCCTCCATTGATAAAATACGTAACATGCGCATATTTCTCTGATTCCGCGATATACAGCTGGGTCAGGTGTGAAAGTGCAAGCGGAAGCGTATTGTATACGTCGGGTGACGGAAACGCAGTCAAAATCTTTTCAAGATCAGGACCGAAATCGGTGAGTGCAACAAATCGGATATTTTTGGGAATTTTTACCCGCCTGAATGCACCTGGATTTTTCTTGTTGAAATCCTCCTGCACAAACGCTTTGGTAATCTGCCGGGCACGGTCGGACCTCGCATTGAAGAATATGATCACATCATGATCCTTGACTGCACCTACCGGTCTCCCTTTCGCGTCAACTATGACGGTGGGGGTAATAAATTCGTCGGTTTCCCCGCGATTATATGCCTGCTCCAACGCTTCTTCAGCACTCGTGACTGCGTGCCCACGCCCCATCGTGATCGCTTCATACGCTTCTTTAGTTCGCTCCCAAATCTTGTTTCGATCCATGCCGTACAGACGCCCCATCATAGTCGCGATCTTTTCCGTATGCAGCATGTGCCCCCGAAGTTCATGGAGATAGGTTGCTGCCGCATGCGGACCGGAATCTCGTCCGTCGGTGAACAAGTGCACGTACACCTCTTTCACTTCTTCTCTACGACAGAGCTCAAGCAATGCATATAGATGTTCCGGATACGAATGTGCAGAATTTCCATCAGTCAGGAGTCCCATAAGGTGCACAGCTGATTTGTATTTTTTTGCATGAAAAATCGCCTGTTTGAACGCTTCATTTTTGAAAAATGTGCCATCATGGATCGTGTCCGAGATTGCCACCAAATCCTGCTTCACGATGCGTCCGGCTCCGATATTCAAATGTCCTGCCTCCGAATTTCCCCGCTGCCCCGGAAACAGTCCTACCTGCTCTCCATATGTTTTCAATTTTGAAGTCGGGTATTTTTTCATGTATCCGAAAATATTCGGAGCTGTTTTCGAGGTAATCGCATTACCCTGATTTTTTTCAGGAGCCAGCCCGAATCCATCGAGAATGATGAGGACGGTCGGGGAAAATGTATTTTCTGATTGGGTTTTTATTTTTTTTACCATACAGAATTTTATAACCCGAGCTCTTCTTCTATCTCCATCAACCGGTTATATTTCTCTACCCGCTCCGAACGTGACAAAGAACCAGTCTTGATAAATTCTGAATTTACCGCTACGGCAAGATCAGCAATAAAAGTGTCGCCGGTCTCCCCTGAACGGTGCGAAACCGCGACTGTATACCCATGTTTTCTCGCTAATTCAATCGCATCAATAGTTTCGGTCAGACTACCAATCTGATTTACTTTGATCAAAATGGAATTCGCCACACCTTCCGTAATTCCTTTCAACAATCGTTCGACATTGGTCACAAACAAATCATCTCCGACCAGAGATACTCTGCTCCCTAATTTCTTCGTTAACACTTTCCAATTCTTCCAATCATCTTCAGCAAGTCCGTCTTCAAGAAACAGGATTGGATATCGTTTGACCCAGCCATCGAGCGTCGCAATAACTGTCTCAGGAGAAACCGGATTTTTCGGCCCCTCAAGATAGTATTTCCCCCCCCGATAGAATTCTGACGACGCGATATCAAGCCCGAGACACACCTGTCTCCCGGGGGCATATCCTGCAGCCTGGATCGCTTTCATGATGAGCTGTAATGCGCGTTCATTATTCGGCAAATTGGGCGCAAATCCACCTTCATCCCCCACTCCGGTTGCAAGACCTTTCTGACTAAGTAAGTCTTTCAGACTATGAAATACTTCTGATCCGATACGCACGCGTTCTTTCATCTTTTTGTGTATCGGAATAATCATGAATTCCTGGCAGGTAAGATTGTTATTGGCATGCCGCCCACCGTTCAAGATATTCATGGTCGCGACCGGCATTCTGAATTTCTTTTCTTTCAGTGAAAATGCTTCGCGGATATATGCGTATACCGGTTTTTTTCTTGAGAGGGCGGCTGCGCGCGCCACCGCGAGCGATACCGAGAGAATCGCGTTTGCACCCAGTTTTTTCTTGGTTGGCGTCCCGTCGAGCGTTAGCATGAGCCCGTCAATCGCGCGCTGGTCATACGCGTTTTGTCCGACCAATGCTTTCTTGATACTCGTATTTACATTTTTTACCGCTTTCAGTACCCCTTTTCCATGATACCGAATCCCTCCATCACGGAGTTCAATCGCTTCATGTGTGCCGGTCGATGCTCCGCTTGGCACTGCTGCTTTGCCTCTGCTTCCGTCTTCCAGCACCACGACTGCTTCAACGGTCGGATTACCACGTGAATCAAGAATTTCCCGTGCATGTACGTCTTTAATGGCGATTTTTTTCATAGAAAATATCAATTACAGATGAGTCAAGTATATCAAACAAAAACAGCCTTGAAAAGGCCGTTTTTGAATCATTATTTCCGTACTATTTAAGTTCAAAGGTGACCCCTACACGCAATACAATGTCCTCGGTCCCTGCTTCAATCTGCGGAGTAGCCCCGCCGCCCATACTATCCATCGCTGCATAGGAGCGCTCTGCATACATATAGGGATTCGCACTCATCTCATATTCGTCATATGATACGATTGACGCAAGATCGAGTCCGAGCATGCCTGAAAGGGCTGCTGCTTTTTCTGAAACTTTCTTCAAAGCTTCCATCCGTGCTTCATCAAGATATGCATCTTTATCATCAACGGTAAACTGAAGTCCGTTTACATTGGTCGCGCCCACTTCCCCAGCAAGTGCGATCACCTGATTCGCTTTTTCGAGATTTCTGATTTTCACTTCAACATTCTGACTGATCGTGTATCCACGAAGTACTGGGCTTCCGCCTTCCGGATAGTTGTATACCGGATATACTGAATAGTCCTTGGTCTGGATGTCAGCTGCATCAATTCCGATCTGCTTGATTCGGGAGATCAGAGTATTTACGGTTTCAGTATTTTTTGCCTGCGCTTCTGCCACAGTTGCTGATTCAGTCGTAACTCCCATGGTGGTCATCGCGATATCAGGCTTCACACTAACCTTTCCTTCACCTTCCAGGCGAATAGTTCTCTCCATGGTCGGAGCTTTCCCCACATAATTGTATTTTTTGATTTCATTTCTGATAAGGACTCCCAAAAAAACGATCAAGTATACAATCAGAATTCCGGCAAACGTCGTGAGGAGTTTTTTTCCTACCCATCCGCACCACGCATGATGTGGGCGTTCACATTTTCCATCAGTGCAGCATCCCATTCTGTGCTCAGATTCGAGAGAGCGTACTGGTGCTGGTGCAGACACGGGCATTGCCGACTGCTCATCCATGACCGGACGCGCGAATGATTTTTTGACAGGCATATTTTCAAAATCAAAGGTGAAAAGTAAAAGTTAAAAGAAAATACAAATGATGTTGCAAGTATAGCACAAACTGGTGCTAGCAGTTAATTTTTCTGTGGACAAATTAACAAAGATTAAAAAATTGTAAGGCTGAAAGATTGTCTTAATGCACTAATCTTAATAATCTTCTAATCTTTATTTTTCTTCTTTTTACTTTTTACTTACTACACTCACTCCCGGTAAATTTTCCCCTGCCAAAAATTCGAGCATTGCTCCGCCACCGGTTGAAACTAGATCAACAAGCTCTTCCATTTTTACCATACGCAATGCCTGTATTGTTTCCCCACCTCCGACAACTCCAAACGCCTTACCTTGTGACCGTGCGGCGATCAAGCGAGCAATCGCGAGCGTCCCTGTGTCGTAGGGTTTTTGTTCAAAGTAACCCATCGCACCATTCCAGATAATCGTCGTTGCGGTTTTCATGTACCCTGCATATCGTCTGATGGTTTTGGGTCCGATATCAAATATGGCTTCATCATCGTTACATATTAAAAAAGGCTTGTCACTAATATCTACCACCCGTGCCGAGTGTCCGTCCTTTTGGCCGACCACCACATCTACCGGCCATAATATCGTGTGTTCTTTTTCGAGTTTTTTTGCTTCTTTGAGAAGTGTCGCGTCGACGATTGAGGATCCAATCCCAAATCCACGTGATTTGAGATGGGTATTCACGATACCTCCGCCAGTGAGAATCGTTTCGACTTTCTTTTTGAGATGTGAGATCACGGGCAGCTTTGTTTCCATCTTCGCTCCTCCGATCACGAGTACACTTCCTTTTTTCGGAGCTTCAAGCGACTGAGACAAACCCTTGATTTCTCTTTCAAGAAGCAAACCTGCGTATGACGGTATGTAGTCAGCGACCCCGGTAACTGATGGACTGGTACGATGTGCCACTCCGAAACCATCCAATACAAATATGTCAGCAAGAGACGCGAGTTCTTTTGAAAAATATGTTGCATTTTTTTCCTCACCTTCGGCAAAACGAACATTATCACACAGTACTACTCCACCTGCCTTTATTTTTGCGAGTGCCTTTTCGATTGCAGGAATAGTGGACCAATTTTGTGTCCGGATAATTTTCACTTTTTTCTTCAGCATACGCTCGAGCACTTTGGCGACCGGATCAACTCTCAATTCTTTCACCACCCTACCTCCTGGACGCCCAATATGTGTCAGAAGAATGACTCGAGCTTTGTGTTCCAACAACAATGTAATTGTCGGGAGAGATGTAGCGATCCGATAGGCTTCTTCCACTTTCCCTTTTTTGGAAATCGGTACATTGTAATCCACGCGAACCAACACGCGTTTGCCTGCCAAATTTTTGACCTGTGAGATAGAACGGAGTTGCATAAAACTTATGTAACAATGAGAAGCTAACAATTAACAAATTAAAATTTTACTCATTGTTCATTGTCAGTGGTTAATTTGATTATTTTTTTCCTGCAATCATGACCATCTCTACCAATCGATTCGCATATCCCCATTCGTTGTCATACCACCCGACTACCTTTACCAGGTTTCCATCCACTACACGCGTCAGCTCAGCATCAACAACCGCCGAATACACACTCCCGATATAGTCGCTTGAAACCAATGGCTCGAATGATACTGCGAGCAATCCTTTGAGATACGTTTTTGATGCTTTGACGTACGCTTTATTGATATCTTCGACGGTGACACTTTTCTTCAATAATACAGTCAAATCCGTCAGAGAGACGGTAATCGTCGGCACACGAACCGAGAGTCCATCGAATTTGCCTTGTAGTTCAGGAATGGTACGCGTAACCGCGACTGCGGCTCCGGTCTTGGTTGGGACCATATTCTGTGCTGCAGCACGCGCTTCGCGAAGATCTTTTGACGGACCATCCTGAAGGACCTGTGACGCGGTATACGAATGCACGGTAGTCAGCATTGCTTTTTCGATTCCAAATTCTTTTTCAAGAACCAGCATCATAGGAGCCGCACAATTGGTGGTACACGATGCATTATCAAGAATTGGTTCCCCCTTGTATTCTTTATCGTTTACTCCGCGGACGTATGTTTTGAGTTCTCCCTTACCCGGAGCCGAGATCACTACTTTGTTTGCTCCTGCAGTGAGATGCGCTTTGGCACTTTCACTATCGGTAAATCTGCCGGTAGACTCAATAACCACGTCGACTTTGAGCTTTTTCCAGGGCAACAGTGCCGGGTCTTTTTCAGAAAAGACCGGAATTTTCTTTCCTTTTACGATAATGTTTTTTTCATCGTATGAAACCAGAAGCGGAAAATCGTTGTATGCAGTATCGTGTTTCAAGAGATGGGCCAACGTCCTCGTATCGGTCAGATCATTGATTCCGACGATCTCAACTCCTTTTTTCTGAAATGCGACTTTGAATGCATGGCGGCCGATCCTGCCGAATCCGTTGATGGCAATCTTCATATGAACGAAAATGATTAATGTATTGGACACGAGTAATAGTATAGCACTATCCCCTTATTTCCTCCATTTTTTTGGAAGCGGCGCACGTAAGAGCGATTGCAAGCGCATCTGCCGCGTCGTCTGGAGCGATCTTTTTTTTGATTCCCAAAAGCATTTTTACCATAGTCTCCATTTGCGCCTTATCTGCCTTTCCGTAGCCGGTGACACTCTGTTTCACTTCAAGTGGGGTATATTCGTGGATCGGCACTTTGGTTTTTTTGAGCGTAAGTAGGATCACTCCGCGTGCCTGCCCCACCTTGATCGCGGTCGTGACATTCTTGTAAAAAAACAATTCTTCGACCGCAGCGGCATGAGGTTTGTGGGTCCGAATGATCGTATACAATTCGTCCGCAATTTCTTCCAGCCGGTCCGGAAAATTCTTTGTGGCACGAGTCTCAATGCAGCCATAGTCAATGACCCGGACCATATCCCCCTTGATATCGATTATTCCAAATCCGACCCTCCCAAAGCCTGGGTCTATACCGAGAATACGCGTGATTTTTGCGGTAGCTGCCATAGGTATGGAGTATTCTACCACGGATATAGTAGTACTAAAACAGCCTCCGATGAGGAGACTGTTTTTCATTAGCGTGCATTCGTATACACCTCTTTCACATCATCGAGCTCATCAAGCGCTTCGAGAAGCGATTCAAGAGCTGTTACGTGTTCATGAGATAGCTCAATCGTTTCTTTTGCCATCCATTCAAGTCCTGAACTCTCTGGGATCACCTCAGCTTTTTGTAATACTTCAAGCATTACCTGGAATTTTTCCTTTGGCCCGACAAGCTCAACACCATTCTCACTTTCACGAATATCGTCAACTCCTGCGTCCATAAGTGAAAGCTCGAGTTCTTCCCAATTCTTGATATCCTGTTTCTTTTCTGAGGAAATTCGGAGTACGGCTGTATACTCAAATTGCCATGCAACCGCCCCCTTACTACCCAGTGACCCACCAGCTTTCGTAAACGCATTCTTGATTTCGGTCAATGCTCGATTGGTATTATCGGTAACTGACTCAACCATGACTGCGATACCGCCCGGACCATATCCTTCATATACCACCTCCTGAAGGACCACCCCATCTTTCAATTCTCCAGTCCCTTTCTTGATCGCGCGATCAATATTATCTTTTGGCATGTTTACCTCTTTTGCCTTATCGATCGCGAGACGCAATGAGAAATTCATGGTTGGGTCTCCCCCGCCATTTTGTGCTGCGATCGTGATCGCTTTTGAGACTTTGGTAAACGCGCTCGCTCTGGCTTTATCCGCCTTACCTTTCTTGCCTTGAATATTGTGCCATTTGCTGTGACCTGACATACGGTAACAAAAATATTTGTACACATTAGGTATTCAGATTGTAGCAAAATATTTAAAAAAATCAACCATCACCTTTTCTACTTTACAAACCCTTTTTAGTGCGCTAGGATACCGCTAACTTAATCATATACGTTTATGGAACAAAATGCATGGCATTCTGTATCAATCGGGAAAGGTTCTCCTGAGGTAGTCAACGCAATTATTGAAATCTCAAAAGGAAGCAAAGGTAAGTTTGAGCTTGATAAGGATTCGGGATTGATCAAGCTGGATCGAGTACTCTTCTCAGCAGTACATTATCCTACCAATTACGGATTTATCCCTCAAACCTACTGTGAAGAT